>JBAYPE010000004.1:0-101140 GCA_041677865.1 Flavobacteriaceae bacterium | reverse complement strand
TCCGTTGCATAAATTTACTAAAGTAGTTTCGTCAGAACAATTTCCCGCATTACCCGAAATGGTTCTAACTCCCGAACCTTGTAAATAGGTGCAAAAATTAGAAAAATCACATATTGAGAGGTTAGTATTGCCTATAATATGCAACCCATAAATTCCGATGGTAATAGGATCAATATTTTGTAACCCGGATATATCAGTTAATTGAGTATTTGTGTACAGCCAAAGATAGCCGCCTATCTGTGTCAGGTTACTTAGTCCGTTAAGGTTCTGTAATTTTGGATTATTATAAATATCCAAATGTCCTCCGATACTTTCTAATCCGATAAGTTCATCAATGTTTTTAAGTTCTGAATTATAGTAAATATCCAAATGTCCTCCAATGTTTTCCAGATTGTTTAATCCGTTAAGGGTAGAAAGAGTCGCATTATTTCGTATTCTGATATTTCCTGTAATGCCTGTAATATTCTGCAGAGGTGTGAGGTTAGTAATATTAGAAGTGCTACTACTTGTTGAGTAGCCAATGACAAGATTTCCATTAATTTGTGTGCAATTAGGATAGTTTTGTGCAAAGTTATTTACTTGTGCTTGTGTACTTAGCGTGACATTTCCTGTTGGGCATTGTGCTTTTGTGTTTTGAGTAAAGAACAGAAAAGATACAATATAAAAGGTGGTGCGAAGTGTGGCTTTCACAGTGGTGTGGTTTTCGGTTATGTAATTGTAATAAAGATGTTTGTTTGCCTACACAAAAATAGCATAAACAAAGTAAATAGTAAAGAATTTAAAGTGTAAAGTTTTGGTTATGTTTGTAGTGAAAATAGAGTTAAAACAACATTTAAACCGCTACTAAAAGTTTGTAGAAATATTTAAGGTAAGACCTGAAGATTCAGGAACCCAACGACAAACTCCTCCTACGCAAATCATTCCTCCTCGTTGTCTTCCGTAGCTCATCCCGATACGGGTTGCTCCCTTGGTAAAAGCTCCACCTACATTATAAAAGTGAACCCTGCTTTCTTCTTTATCGTTTCCGTAATTATACAAATCCTGAATATAAAAAGACCATTTGAGAGAAGGAACGTACTCAAGTGTTCCGGAAGCCCAATTCTTTTTGTCTCCATCTGCCCAAAGATGTTGTCCGATAACTCTTATAGACTGAGCGTCTCCAAACTTGTAAATTACCTCTGCTGCTGTTATATATGTCTTGAGTTCTCCTGAAGCATCTTCGATATATTTCTGATTATAGTATTGCCCCATAACCGAAAATATGGATTGCCATTTGTCGGAATGTTTTTTTCTGACCTCAACGGCCAAATCATTATAGTATTTTCTTCCGAAATCAAAAAAGCCTGAGCTGACTTGTTTTTCTTCTATATTCAAATCGTCATTATAGCCCAATGAGTTCCAAAACGAACCGTTAACTGAAAGGTAAGTGCCATATTTTCCGCCTATTACAGAGTTTCTTTTAAACTGATAATATAGGTCAAATTGCCCTCCAATTTCTCCCGGTTTCAGAAGCGGATAAAAAGAGGTAGAAGAAGCTACCTGATAAACATATATGTTCTGAAGGGCAAAATCATATTGTTTGGTAAGAGCAGGAACGTAGTTTACCACTCCTGTATTAAATGTATTTCCGCTAAGGCTTCTTTCCGAAAACATACCGATGTTTTCCATTCTCCTCAAGTTTACATCTATACCTAATCCTCTTTGAGAATACCCGAAATTAATCAACAAAGCATTTCCGTCGTATTGTTTATCCTCAAAGATGGTTTGAACTCCTCCCGTACCTTCTACAATAGCATCTTTGGATTTATATACATACTCTGCTCCTGCATAAAAATTCCCTTTAGATGCATCAGCCCTGAAAGAATACATATTGGTCATTTTGTCTAATTCGGGATATTCGTCCTGAAGGTTTTCGTATCTTCCGACAAAACTTGCTCCAACATTCAAATCCATATTTTCCATATTGGAAATTTCGGAAATGTTTACCTCTACATTAGCACCCGAAATAAATGATTCCGATAAGTCAAACCCCATTCCGATGCGTTGTTTTCCTCCAAGAACAGTGACTTTGGCTCCTTTGACAAATTCGTATCCGATTCGTCCTCCAAAAATAGAATTATTGATTCCAAGTTGTCTGTCTTCCCACGAGCGAAGTATGAGCCCACTTCCGAATTGTTCATAGAAATGTCCGGCAGTAGCGTCAAGACCAATTTCTGTATTGTTGTATCTCGCGTAAATCGTTCCGATGTCGGTTTTTTCAAGTTCGGGAGAATAATTGAGTAAAGCCATAGGAGAGTACGATTCTACCTGAACTCCAAATTCCCATTTGTCAATAAAGTAATCGGCTTTAATATAACTATTGGAACGGAATCGTTCTATTGCGTCTTTTTCGGAAATACTAATCTTGTTATCGTCAATATACCACTGACTGTTTGATTCAACTCCAATGTTCAGTATTCCTTTATTTTGATTTTCTTGTTCTTCTTGAGCGAAAGCAAATAAACAGCCGAAAGAAAAAGTCAGGCAGGTCAATTTTTTTATCATTTCTTAAAAAGTAAGCTGTTTTTATTTTTTAATTTTACTTTGTATTACTTTGTACATCTCTCTTTCAGAACCCGGAGTGTAGTTGGAATGCTCGTAAATCACATTTCCTTTATATACCACAATAGTATAAGGAACATTTATAATATTTAAAGTTCTTTTCAAGTCGTGGTTGTCGTCTAACACAATTTCATATTCCCAGCCTTTTCCGTTTACCATAGGCTTAACTCTTTTTTTAGTTCGTGCATCGTCAATCGAAACAGCCACAAGCTCTACGGCTGATTCATCTTGCCAGTCTTGATATACGTTGTGAATAGCAGAGAGTTCATTGATGCAAGGCCCGCACCAAGTAGCCCAGAAACTGATAATTACAGGGTGGTCAGTATTGTTGTACTGTGATATATTTATGTCTTTTCCGTCTAAATTTTTCAATGTCAAGTTGGGGAATTTACTCTGTTGAGCATCAACAAAAAAGCAAAAGAATAATAATCCGATAACAATTGTTTTTTTCATAGCATTGGTGTTGTTTAAAAAAATGAGTAGCAAATATATGTAAAATGAATCTTTAGATGATGTAAAATGAAAAAAAAATTCTACTTTCGTAAAATAATTCATTTTGTCCGTTTGACAAATAACATACCAATTAAAGAAGTTATGAAAAAAACAGTTTCTGTTCTATTTTTTTTTATGAGTTTTTCTCTTGTTTTCGTTTCCTGTGGAGGAGGAGAAAACGATGACGACCAGATATACAGTAATCAGGTAAGCCTGATTTCGTTATTGCCAGACAAATATAATGTTGTATTAAAAGACAATCCGGAAGAACAAGATTTTATCACGCTTAAAGTAACCAATAATGCTGGTTTAGACATAACCGGAAGCTCGGTGTTTTTGATAAATGGCAATGTTGAGATAGAATCTAATGTGTTTATTCCGACTGAATTGGGGACTTTTCAGGTACGTGCAAAATATACCGACCCTGGTAGTGGAAAAGAATTTTTAAGCGACACTAAATCCATAAATGTTATCGACCAACTCAGTGCTGAGGATATGTATTTTAAACACAAAGTTCTGGTTGAAGACTTTACAGGAACTTGGTGCGGTTGGTGTACAAGGATTATTTATGCTTTAGAACTTATCGAAGCACAAACTCACAATGTAATTCCGGTGGCTATTCACAACAATGACGAGTTTGATTTTACAGGAAGAACGCCTTTAGAAGATTATTTGATGATTGAAGGAGCTTATCCTTTTGCTGCCATCAACCGAAAAACGATATGGAAGAATCCACAACATCACAATGTAAGTCAGCCTATAGAGCTTATACAGCCCGAATCTCCTGTGGGAATAAAAATCAACTCAAACCTTGAAAATTCGTCAGGAACTGTAGATTTGTCGTTTTACTTTAAAGAGAATATTTCAGGACAACTTAAATATGCTGTATATGTTGTAGAAAATCAACTAAAAGCCGACCAAAAAAATTATAATAGTGATCTTTATGAGGGAGTTCCTGTTTTGTATAATTTTACACACAATCATACTCTAAGAGGCGTTTATGGAAATATTATTGGAAACAACCTCGAGCAAGAGGCAACAGAAAGAACAGAAATTGTACTATCGGACCTTGCTGTAAATTATTCTTGTGAAAACATAAGCAATCTTCAAATAGTTGTGTTTCTGATGAATGAAGAAGGAAGCGTATTAAATGTACAGATAGCTGATGGAAACACAGAAAAAGATTACGAATTTGCTAATTAGTAAAAACCAAAATAACCAATCCCCGATAACCAATCCCCAAAAACTATGAAAATCACATATTACGGACATGCTTGTATAGGAATTGAAGTAGCGGGAAAACATTTATTAATCGACCCGTTTATTAGTGGAAATCCAAATGCCTCACACATTGATATTGACAATATCAAAGCTGATTATATCCTACTTACTCACGCACACCAAGACCACACCTTAGATGCTGAAACAATTGCTTGGAAAAATGGAGCTGTAATTATTTCAAATGCCGAAATTGCTGATTATTATTCCCGAAAAGGAATCGAAACTCACCCAATGAATCACGGAGGAAGTTGGAATTTTGATTTTGGAAAATTAAAATATGTTGCTGCCATCCATAGTAGTTCGTTTGCAGATGGCACTTACGGAGGAAATCCCGGAGGTTTTGTGATTGAAGGTGAAAAAAGAAATATTTATGTATCGGGAGATACAGCTCTAACTTTTGATATGAAACTTATTCCGCTTCGAACAAAATTAGATTTAGCTGTTTTGCCTGTCGGAGATAACTTTACGATGGATATTGAAGATGCTATTGTTGCTTCAGATTTTATAAAATGCGATAAGATTTTAGGGTATCATTTCGATACGTTCGGATATATTGAAATAAATCACGAAGAAGCTAAACGAAAATTCTTTGACAAAGGGAAAGATTTAATGTTGTTAGAAGTAGGGGAGTCAATCGAGATTTAATTACGAATTGCAAATTCTTAAATTCTAAATCTTTAGATCAATTCCCAATTCCCGAAATCACAGCACTGGCATATACGGCAGCTGTTTCGGTTCGAAGTCTGGTATTTCCAAGCGAAACAGGAATGTATCTGTTTGTAAGAGCAAGACTGATTTCTTTCTCCGAAAAATCACCTTCAGGGCCAATCAGAATGGTAATTTTACCTTTGGCTTGTGCTTCTTTGGCTAATTCTTTTTTATCGGTTTCTACACAATGGGCAATAAAGAGTTGTCCACCGTTTTCTTTTTTGATAAAATCGGAAAAGCGAGTGGCTGGGTTGAGTTTCGGAAGATAATACTGCAGTGATTGTTTCATAGCCGAAAGTAAAATTTTTTCAAAACGCTCGGGTTTTATTTCTTTCCTTTCAGAATGTTCGCAAATTATGGGAGTAATTTCGCTAACACCTATTTCGGTAGCTTTTTCTAAAAACCATTCGTATCGGTCGTTCATTTTAGTTGGAGCAACAACAAGATGTAATTCATAGTTAGTTGGTTCAAAAAATGTTGAACTCATTATTTTTACCTCGCATTTTTTTTCTAAAGCGGATATAATTTCTCCTTCAAATAAAAAGCCTTTTCCGTTGGTTAGATGAATAATGTCTTTTTCTTTTTTTCTTAAAACACGGACAATATGCCTGCTTTCTTCTTTGTCAAAAGAGAAAGAAACGGTTTCAGAATTAATTTCGGGAGAGTAAAACAACTGCATAAGGCAAAAATATAAAGAAAAACTTTGGATTTAACTTTTAGCAGTATAATTATTTTCCATTAAAAAATTAATCAAACTATTTTATAGAGCAAATAAGACTAAAAAAATATTAAAAATCATTATCTTCGTGGCTTGAAAATTACTAATAAAAACAAAAGTTAAGTTATGAATAAAAAAATCGTAATCGTTTCGGCTGCAAGAACTCCAATAGGAAAATTTATGGGAGGTCTATCTTCTGTTCCTGCACCGAAATTGGGAGCTGTAGCTATCAAAGGAGCACTAGATAAAATCGGATTAAATTATAACTTGGTTGATGAAGTTATTATGGGTAACGTAGTTCAGGCTGGTGTGGGTCAAGCACCTGCTCGTCAGGCATCTAAATTTGCCGGACTTCCTGATTCTGTTATCGCTACAACCGTAAACAAAGTTTGTGCTTCGGGTATGAAAGCCGTAATGCAAGCTGCTCAAGCTATTCAACTTGGTGATGCTGAAATCGTAGTGGCTGGAGGAATGGAAAACATGAGTATGATTCCGCATTATGTTCACATGAGAAACGGAGTAAAATTTGGTCCTGCCACATTAATAGACGGACTTCAAAAAGACGGTCTTACAGATGCTTATGACCAAAATGCTATGGGAGTTTGTGCAGATCTTTGTGCTTCAGAATATAACATTTCAAGAGAAGAGCAAGACAATTTTGCTATCGAATCATATACTCGTTCAGCTAAAGCTTGGGAAGCAGGAAAATTCGCTAACGAAGTAGTGCCTGTTGAAATTCCTCAACGTAAAGGAGAGCCTATCGTAATTAGCGTTGACGAAGAATACACTAACGTAAAATTAGACAGAATCCCTACACTTGCTGCTGTTTTCACCAAAGAAGGAACTGTTACGGCTGCTAATGCTTCAACTATCAATGACGGAGCAGCTGCATTAGTGCTTATGAGCGAAGAAAAAGCAAAAGATTTAGGTTTAAAACCTCTAGCATATATTACCAGCTATGCTGATGCTGAACAAGAACCAAAATGGTTTACGACTTCTCCTGCAAAAGCACTTCCGAAAGCTTTGAAAAAAGCAAATTTAGAGGTTTCTGATGTTGATTTCTTTGAGTTTAACGAAGCTTTTTCTGTAGTAGGATTGGCTAACGCTAAAATCTTAGGTCTTGATGCTTCAAAAGTAAACGTAAACGGTGGTGCGGTATCTCTAGGTCACCCTCTAGGATGTTCAGGAGCTAGAATCATTGTTACGCTTATCAACGTATTAGAACAAAACAATGCAAAACGTGGAGCAGCTGCTATCTGTAATGGTGGTGGTGGAGCTTCCGCTATTGTGATTGAGAGATAAACCAAGAGAACAGAGAATAGAGCATAGAAAACAGATGTAACCAATCTCTTATCTATGTTCTATTCTCTATGTTCTTTTTTCTAAAAGAAAGAATATGATTTACCCATTTATCACAATAGGTCTTTTAGCTGTATTTGTAATCTATATATTATATCTCGCTATTGTAAAGAAAAACCTGAAAAGTAAAATGCAAACAGTTATATTGCCTGGCTTATTCTTTATTGGTATCTGGTTAGCTTTGTATTATTTTTTGTTGAAGTAGGTACTTCCTAAATCCTAAATATCAAAATCCTAAATCAATATATGTTCGGAATCTGTAATTTAGCCATAGTACCTATTCGATTCGAGGCCTCTCACAGAAGTGAAATGGTTTCACAACTTTTATTCGGAGAACATTTCCAAATCCTTGAGAAATCAAAAGGTTGGGTAAAAATCAAACTCCAATTTGATGATTATGAAGGTTGGATAGACGAAAAACAATATCAGTCTATTTCTGAAAGTGAATTTGGGTTGCTTTCGGCTAAAGAAATAGTGCTAAATGCAGATTTAATTGAATATATTTCAGGGAAAGACAACCTATTATTCCCTATTCCGCTTGGAGCATCACTTTCTTTTCTATATGTTCCTCAAATCAACACTTCTAAATTTAGTTTCGAAGGATTGAAAGCTTCGGGTAAAAATCCGAAAACTGAAATCCTAAAAACTGCTTTTATGTATCTGAATACTCCGTATTTGTGGGGCGGAAAAACACCTTTCGGGATAGACTGCTCAGGGTTCGTTCAGATGGTGTATAAACTCAACGGATATTCACTTTTTAGAGATGCTTATCAACAAGCCACTCAAGGTGAAGTATTGAGTTTTATCGAAGAAGCCGAAGCTGGAGATTTGGCCTTTTTCGATAACGAAGAAGGTAAAATCACTCACGTGGGAATTTTAATGAACGATAACTACATCATTCACGCTCACGGAAAAGTCCGAATCGATAGATTAGATCACCTCGGAATCATGAATGTGGATACTAAAAGACATACTCACAAACTTCGAGTAATCAAGAAGGTTATTTAAGTTAAATTTTATAAAACCTTTAATATAATGATTTTGTTATTATATTTATGCGTCATAATAATTTCATTGACCCCTTGGTTTTTCTATTTCTTCTTAAAATTTAGTATCTTTGTCAGATTAGATTTATTCTACATTTAAATAATAAAACGCAATGAAATTAGACAGAAAAGAGATACTCAAAGCACTGGAAACTATTACGGTTGCAGGAGAAGGTAAAAATATGGTCGAAAGTGGTGCTGTGCAAAATGTAGTTACTTTCGGAGATGAAGTCGTAGTGGATTTGGTGCTCACTACACCAGCTTTGCATATCAAAAAAAGAGCAGAGGTTGACGTGATGAAAGCCATTCAAGATTTGGTTTATGAAAAAGCAAAAGTAAAAGTAAATATCAAAGTTGAAGCTCCGGAAAAACCTGAAATTAAAGGAAAAGCAATCCCAGGAATTTCAAACATCGTAGCAGTAGCTTCGGGAAAAGGTGGAGTAGGGAAGTCAACAATGACAGCCAATTTAGCCATTGCTTTATCAAAAATGGGGTTCAAAGTAGGGGTTTTAGATGCAGATATTTATGGACCGTCTATGCCAATTATGTTTGATGTAGAAAGAGCAAGGCCGCTATCGGTAACTGTGGACGGAAAATCAAAAATGCAACCTATTGAAAGCTATGATGTAAAATTGCTTTCAATTGGGTTTTTTACACAGCCTAATCAAGCTGTAATTTGGAGAGGACCCATGGCAGGAAAAGCTCTCAGTCAAATGATTTTTGATGCAAACTGGGGAGAATTAGATTTTATGTTGATTGATCTTCCTCCAGGAACAGGTGATATCCATTTGTCAATAATGCAGAATTTGCCTGTTACAGGAGCTGTTGTGGTGAGTACGCCTCAAAATATTGCTTTGGCTGATGCTAAAAAAGGTGTAGCAATGTTCCAACAAGAAAGTATTAATGTTCCCGTTTTAGGCATTGTTGAAAACATGTCTTATTTTACTCCAGAAGAATTGCCAGAAAATAAATATTATATTTTTGGAAAAGAAGGAGCAAGAAACTTGGCTGAAGATTTAGATGTGCCATTTTTGGGTGAAATTCCAATTGTTCAAAGTATTAGAGAAGCAGGAGATTATGGTCATCCTGCTGCTTTACAGGAAGGCTCTCCAATAGCTAAAGCTTTTGAAGAATTGGCTAGAAATGTAGCAGAACAAGTCGTACGTAGAAATGAAAGCCTACCGCCTTCTGAAGCAATTAAAATAACAACAATGGCAGGTTGTTCTGCTGTGAAAAAATAATTTAGGCATTAAGTTACAACAAAACTTTAACCTATAACAAATTAAACTTTAAACCACTTTAAAGTATGACAACAGAAGAAATTAGATCAAACGTAGAGAAAGCACTTGAAGAGATTCGTCCGTTTTTGAATTCAGACGGAGGCGATATTAGTTTAATCTCTATCGAGAATGACAAGATTGTAAATGTTCGTTTAGAAGGTGCTTGCGGAGATTGCAATCTTAGTTTTTCTACCATGAAAGCTGGAGTAGAGACTACTATCAAAAAATACGCTCCTCAAATTGAGCAGGTTATTAATGTGGCTTAATTTATTTAATAGAAATTTCCTAAACTGATTTTAATCATAAAATTATTTTTCAGAAACTCGGAAATTTGTATTCAAAATTAATTCTAACAGATTTTATTTCGCTGTTGGAGTTAAAAACTGTAAACCCAAAATAATGATTTCAACTGATATACTGATTATTGGAGCAGGGCCAACCGGATTGTTTGCCGTGTTCGAAGCAGGACTTCTAAAACTAAAGTGCCATATTATTGATGCCCTCCCGCAACCCGGAGGACAGCTTTCTGAATTGTATCCGAAAAAGCCAATTTTTGATATTCCCGGTTACCCGAGTGTAGGAGCACAGGAATTGGTTGATAACTTGATGGAGCAAATCAAACAGTTTCAACCCGGTTTTACGCTTAACGAAAGAGCAGAAACAATCGAAAAACTCGAAGACGGAACTTTTATCGTTACCACAGACAAAGGCACACAACATCACGCAAAAGCAGTGGCTATTGCTGGAGGTTTAGGAAGTTTTGAACCCAGAAAACCAATTATTGAAGATTTAGACTTTTACGAAGACAAAGGAGTAGAATATTTCGTGAAAAATCCTGAACTTTTCCGAGATAAAAAAATTGTTATTGCCGGAGGAGGCGATTCTGCTTTGGATTGGAGTATCTTCTTATCAGATGTGGCTAAAGAAGTAACTTTGGTTCATAGAAGAAATGAATTCCGTGGAGCTTTGGATTCGGTTGAGAAAGTTCAAGAACTCAAAAAACTCGGAAAAATAAATCTGATTACACCTGCTGAAGTAGTTAAACTCAATGGAGCAGAACATCTGAAATCATTGGTGGTAGAAATCAACGGAGCTAGGATGACAGTGGAAGCAGATTATTTTATTCCGCTTTTTGGGCTTACACCAAAACTAGGACCTATTGCTAATTGGGGCTTAGAAATCGAGAAAAATGCTATTGTCGTAAACAATGCACTCGATTATCAAACCAATATCGAAGGTATTTATGCCATCGGAGATGTGAATACTTATCCAGGCAAATTAAAACTAATTTTGTGTGGTTTCCACGAAGCGACACTAATGTGTCAAAGTGTGTATAACAAACTCAATCCGGGTAAAAAATACGTATTGAAATATACGACCGTATCTGGTGTTGACGGTTTTGACGGAACTCGTAAAGAAGCTGAAAAAGCAGTTGTTAAATCGATAGAATAAGATAGGAGACAGTAAATAGTAAACAGGAGACAGTAAAATTAGAAGAGATGAAGATAGAGAGATTTGAAGATTTAATTGTCTGGCAAAAATCACAGGATTTAGCTGTTTTAGTTTACGCTCTTTTCAAAGAAAATAAGGACTTTTCATTTGTTAATCAAATAAGTCGTTCTTCAGTTTCCATTTCTAATAATATAGCAGAAGGATTTGAGAGAAAGTCAAATAAGGAATATATTCAGTTTCTTTATATTGCATTAGGCTCAAATAGCGAAACAAAATCAATGTTGTATTTAGCCAAAAGATTACAATTTATATCTGAAGAGGAATTTTCTGAAACTTATAACTTAACGGTGGAAATCGGAAAAATGCTCTATAGTATAATTTCTAAAATATCTAATAAATAATGGTTATTACCTATTCACTTTTCATACTGTCCACTAACTCCTGTCCACTAACTCCTTTTTACTAATTATGGCAGACGTAACTATACATATCACAGACCGCAACGGAATTCGCCATACGGTGGAAGCTCCAACAGATATGAATATGAATTTGATGGAACTGGTTCGTGCTTATGAATTGGCAGAAGAAGGCACTATCGGGATTTGTGGAGGAATGGCTATGTGTGCTTCGTGTCAATGTTATGTGCTTAATGAGGTAACATTACCTGAAAAAAGTGCAGACGAAGAAGCCATGCTTTGGGAAGCCTTCAACGTAAAAGAAAACTCTCGTTTGGGTTGTCAAATCTTTATTTCAGAATCTCTTGAAGGGCTGGAAATAGAACTGGCTCCGGAACAAATATAACATACAATTGCAGCTTACATATTGTTTACAAATTGAGAATTACATTTGTTCTATAATTTATATTATGTAAAATAGAAAATATTATTACTCAATCCATTTTTCAGTATTATTCTTTTCTTCAAAAAAAAACTCAGCAAATTATTAATTTACTGAGTTTTTTGCTCCCCCTCTTGGGCTCGAACCAAGGACCCTCTGATTAACAGTCAGATGCTCTAACCAACTGAGCTAAGGAGGAATTTATTTCCGTTTTTGTGGTTGCAAATATACAACTGTTTTTGTATTCTCCAAACAAAAAATAGAAAAAACACATACTTTTTTTAGGGTAAAAATCTAACTATTTATTGATGAGCAGGTTTCAGTAAATCGTTAGCGGTTTTAACCGGATTAAAAGTTCTTAGAGATACCTCTACAAACACCGAAATCCAGTCAGACATTGCTCCGTTCCACAATCCGGGGAGCTCATATCCTAAAATCGGATAACCGTCTTTTGTTTTTTCGGTCAAAAATCCGGTATTGTTATCTCGGTAACGAAGCAAATCAAATTTTTCTCCTTTATAATTTTTGATTCCGCAAACCAAATCAACCGGATTAAAATGGGTAGAACACTCCAAAATCTGCTTCTGAGCTTCGTTAGATTTATCTATTTGTGAAGCTTCCACTATTTGCAAAGACACCTCTCCCCTATTGTTTTTGACCCAAAACGGACCTCCTCCGGGTTCTCCTTCATTTTTGACCATTCCGCAAACTCGGATAGGTCGGTTGAGTTTGTTTTTTAAAAATTCTATTTTGTTCAATCGATTTAGACTGTCAAAATTATTCGGAATGATAATGTTGAGTTGTTTAGCAAAGAGAGTTATTTCTGTAAGAATATCATCTGAAACAGCTTGTTCGATTTGGTTTAAATACGAAAAAATCTGTTGTTGTAACTCGATGAGAATTCCTCCTAAAGCCTTTTTGTACAAAACAATTTCATCAAAATAATTAGAACTCACGTTATCTATATTTTTTATAAATATAATATCAGAGTCTAAATCGTTCAGGTTTTCGAGCAAAGCTCCGTGTCCTGCTTGCCTGAACAAAACGCTTCCGTTTTTATCCCTAAAAGGTGTTTTATTAAAATGAACAGCAATAGTATCGGTTGATTTTTTTTGAAATGAAAAGCCAATTTCAAATCCATTCTGTCCGAGTGATTCGACAGAACGGTCTGCCACTTCGTTGAAAGTCTTTAGGTGCTCTTCGGAAACCGTAAAATGAATTTTGGTTTTTTGATTTGAGTTGGCATACAACAGAGCTTCTGTCAGGTGTTCTTTGATTGGTGTATTGGTTTTGTGAAAAGGCAGTACTCCTTTGGGTAAATTACAGTAATTCAGATAGTTTTCAGATAGTAGTATTTTCACAAAAGTATAATAATACTTATCTTTTGACCACGATTTATAATCTGGAAAATCTGTTTTAAGAATTGTTTTTACATTCTTATAAAAAGGGAGTTTTTCTAATCCTACAAAAAAAACAGCCAAATCATAGGCTCGATGCTGATTGATATAGGCATTTATGGTCTCGGTTTCGGAATCAAAATCAGTCAAAAATTTACTCAAAAACTGAAACATTCTACTGGCTGCCCCAGAGGCAGGAACAAATTTCTGAATGTCATAACCATCTTTATTTTTATCGAAAAAATCAGCTTTTGCTTGGATTTTGCTATCCGAAAACTTTAAGATTCCATCATTTATCGTAGCGGGACGATCTAAATTTACATACGGAATCCCTCTTTCGAAGACTTCAAGTTGCTTTAAAACCTCATTTAAAGCAGTATCTCTCTTTTCGAATGCTGCTAAATCGTCAGAAGTAAAACCTCTTTTTTGAGCCAATTCTAAGTCTTTTGCAATTTGAACAGCTTTTTGTTTTCTATCTTGTTCGTTGCCGGAAATTTCTACAAAAGGTTGATTTAATTCCATAAGTCTTTTTTTAAAATAATTATAATGACTTTCTCTTTCCAACGGAGCATCTCTAAGTCCGTCTGCTTCCCACTCTATGTCAATATCGGTCAAAAGGTACAAATCATATTTCAGATTGTCAAAACATTCCCAGAAAAAGTCGTCTGTCTCTTTGAAATACAACTCCGAATAAATCATTGTTTGAAGAAAATTCGTATCGCAAAACAAAAAGCGATTGGCTTGATTCAGGGCTTCATTTTCTAAAGAGAGTTGATTTTTTACCAGCGTATAATTATCCGATTTTTCGACTAATTTATTATCGTTTTTGAGTTTCACTTCTGAAAATTCCCTCAAATATTCCCTTACCCAAGCTGTATCGAAATACTTGGCCAAAAACCTGGCTAAAGTGGTTTTTCCTGTACTTTCAGGCCCAACCATTACGATTTTTATACAGTCTGATTTTCTTTGTTCCAAATCTTTTTCCATTCTAAATATCCGAAAACTGCTATAATTGTGTATATCACAAACAAAATTCCCGTTATAGTATAACCTTTAAAATAATACAACGGAATCGAAATAAAATCTCCCATTATCAGGAAAATCCAATGTTCGACTTTTCGTTTGGCAAGCAAATACATTCCTACAAAAAACAATCCTGTAGTAAAAATATCCACATAACTCCACCAAACTCCGAATTTTTCGAAATAAAAATACACCAAGGCAACAAATATAGTAGAAAATATAAATATCCAACCCGAAACTTTGCAATCTTTACGGTTGAGTTTGGTTATGGGCAAGATCGGTTTGTCATCAGAGTTTTTGCTCCACAAGTACCAACCGTAAAGGCTCATCACAAAATAATACACATTGATAATCATATCCCCAAAAAGCTCCCATTTGTAAAGCAACCAAACAAAAATTAGTGTGCTTATGATTCCTGTAGGATATACTTTTATGTTGTTTTTTTTGGAGTACAAAACACTTGCAATCGCAAACAAAACAGCAATAATTTCTAATACAATATGTAATGAAGAATACGATTTATATGGCTCGAAAAGATTCAAAAACATTAAGATTTGAGCATTAAGTATTAAGACTTTTTGATTTAAGATGGTTGACGGCAGAAGTTCTGAAATCTTGAATCATCAATCATTCGCTCCTATCTCCTTTAACAATTTTCAATACGAAAACATACAGATTCTCGTCAAAAAATACCTCTTTGATTTTTGAATTCAAAAAAGGCATTACTTTGTCATAATCTCCATAAATCTGTGTACTCAGATTGTTTTCGATAACCTTAAACTCAGAAGTTTTCAACTCTTGAATAAAATCTAAAATCGGTTGTTGATATTCATTTTTTATAGGGTAAAGACTGATGTCCACAGATACTTTCATAATTAAAGGATTTTATTTTTTCAAAAGTACGGAATTTTTAGTTTTTCATCCTCTGTTCAGATAGATCCAGCCCGTTTTGGTTGTTCCGCTTCGAAAATAAATGAGGTAATAATAAATTCCGGTTGGCAGTTCTTTTCCGTGATTGGTCTGACCTTTCCATTGATTGGTGTAATTCGATTGCGAATAAACATTGGTTCCGTAGCGGTTAAAAATCTGCACTCTATTGACCGTTCCGAATCCTGATAAGTCAAAATCATCATTTTTAAAATCTCCGTTCGGGGAAATTCCTTTTGGAATCATACAAGGAATGGCATCTATATTCATAAAAAACTCCTCCGAACAATTACCCAAAGAAACAATTACCGAGTACTCTCCTATTTCGCTAATTTCAATTTCAGGAGTTGTTTCGCCTGTATTCCATACATACTGATAATTCTGTTCTTGTGTTTCTGCTTTTAGCATAAAGCGGTTTTCATTTTCGCATACCGTTACAAGATTGATAGAAATTTCAAGAAATTCGTCAATAATTACCTCCAAAGAATCGGAGATACAGCCACTGGTCAGATGCCTTACCATAACGTAATAAACCCCGCTTGAAAGATTATCAAATAGTGTAAATTCATAATAATCCACTCCGTTGATACTGTATTCATAATTGGGTGTAAACTCATCTCCGTTATCTACGGGACTTATAACTTCAATACTTCCGAAAGGGTTTTCACAAGTTGGTTGTATCACATTTACCACAGGAGTTTCAGGGACTGCAGGAGGGAAATTTATATTTACTTCTAAAGATTCAGAAACACAGTCTCCTTTTCTAACCGTTACCTGGTAAGTCCCATTTGGTAAGTTCTCAAAGATATGACTCGGTAGATAATCAGTTCCGTTAATACTAAATTCAAATGCATCTCCAACGGGTTTTATAACTTCAATACTTCCGAAAGGGTTGTCGCAAGTGGGTTGGGTTATGATTGCTGTCGGAATATCAGGAATATCCAAAGCAAAAACACTCACCTCAAATGGATCTGAAACGCAATTTTCACTCTCATAATATCTGAAAGTAAGCTCATACGTATCAGGAAGAACATTGAAAAATACAGGACTATCCTGATAATTCACTCCGTCTATACTATATTGAAACATATCTCCCAAAGGAAAAGTTACCGTAATCATTCCAAACTGACCCGATTCGGGAATATCAGAACAATTGGGTTGAGTAACATCTGCTATAGGATCAGTACTCTGCTCAATATTACTAAATTCTAAAGGGTCTGAAACGCAACTCCCCTGTTTTACCGTAAGCTGAAATGTGCCGAAATCCCAAACATTCGGGAATACAGGCGAACTCTGATAATTTACTCCGTCAATACTGTACTGATATTCCTCTCCTAACGGGTAGGTTACGACAAGTGTCCCCGCATCTTCGGGAATAAGACTACAAGGTATAGGGATAAGAACAGCTTCGGGAGTAGGGGGAGTAATTTCACAAACAAGTTCGTACAACCGAGCAATTCTTCTTTGAGATTGACCATTATAATATGCAAAACCTCCCCCTGCCAAAATTTTTCCGTCAGGCTGTAAAATAATAGAGGTAACATAACCATTAAATCCCGTTCCTGTTTTAAATGAAGTATCTAAACTTCCGTCTGAATTCAAACGAGAAATACGTCCTTGAGTTTGTGTGCCAAATCTTGTAAAAGTTCCTCCAACCAAAATTTTCCCGTCAGGCTGTAAAGCCATTGTATAAATAACACCATTAGCATTATTGGTATAAAATCCTGCTTCGGAATTAAACGAAGTATCAACACTTCCATCCATATTCAAACGGACAATACTTTTTTGGGTTTGCCCGTTATATTCCACAAAACTTCCTCCTATCAAAATTTTTCCGTCAGGCTGTAAAACAATTGCTCCAACACTATGGCTCCATTCAGAGATATTAAATCCTGTACCGATATTAAAAGAAGTATCTAAACTTCCGTCTGTATTCAGACGTACAATACTGTTTCGGGATTGTCCGTTATATGAAGTAAAATTTCCTCCAACCAAAATTTTTCCGTCAGATTGCAAAGTAATTGTTTCAACCCAATCGTTAAACCCTGTTCCTGTTGCAAACGAGGTATCTAAACTTCCGTCTGTGTTCAGACGAACAATTCGGTTTTGAGTTTGTCCGTTATATTGTGTAAAACTTCCTCCAACCAAAATTTTTCCATCGGGTTGTAAGGTAATTTCGTGAACCCAAAAATCATTAAACCCCACCCCAATATTAAATGAAGTATCCAAACTTCCGTCTGTATTCAGGCGTGCAATTCTATTTTGAGTTTGCCCGTTATACGATGTAAAACTTCCTCCTACCAAAACTTTTCCGTCAGGTTGCAAAGTAATCGCAACAACATAGCTATTATTAAATCCCGTTCCTATTTCAAACGAAGTATCTAAACTTCCGTCTGTATTCAGGCGTGCAATTCTATTTTGAGCTTGCCCGTTATATTCTGTATAGTACCCTCCTACCAAAACTTTTCCGTCAGGCTGTAAGGCAACTGAACGAACTTCATTATTAAACCCTATCCCGATGTTAAAGGAGGTGTCTATGTTAATTGTTGGTTGTGCTTCGACTTTCTCACAAAATAGAAACAAAGCAAAAAACCAAAGCAGAAAAATATATAATTGTTTCATTTTTATATTTTTAAGGGTTATTAAGATTTATGATATGATGCAAAAATAGTCAAAAGATTGCGTCAGAAACTTGTGATAAGCAGTTTTGTCGCATCCTAAAAATAATTTTTTATCTTTATCGCAAACTTTACTTTTATGTCCGAATATATCATCCAAACCAAAGGTTTAGACTTTAATTTTTCGAAGTCTAAAAAAGCAGTTGACAACTTGTCGTTAAACGTCCCGAAAGGTAGTATTTACGGATTTTTAGGACCGAACGGAGCAGGAAAATCAACTACGATGCGATTACTCACAGGAATAATTCCTGACGATTCTGATGCTATTGAAATCTTCGGAGAATCATTGCAAAAACAACTCCCAGAAATATTTAATAGATTAGGTTGTTTGGTCGAAAGTCCTGCTTTATATCTGCATTTGTCGGGTTACAACAACCTAAAATATATTGCTAAAATCCGAAAAGTAGATACCTCTCGAATTGACGAAATGCTCAAAATAGTCAATTTATATGATGACCGAAACCGAAAAGTAAAACAGTATTCTTTGGGGATGAAACAAAGACTTGCTATCGCAATGGCACTACTTAGCAGTCCTGAAATTTTACTTTTGGACGAACCTGTAAACGGACTTGACCCTAACGGAATTATCGAAATCAGAAAATTACTTATGCGAATCAATCAAGAACTCGGAACTACGATTTTTGTGTCGAGCCATCTGCTTTCTGAAATTGAAAAAATGTGTACTCACGTTGGGATTATTTCAAAAGGAAAACTTCGATTTGAAGGAACCATGAGAGAGCTTTCTCAGAATTTCGGACAATGTAAAATAACAATTAGTCTTAAGAATTCGAAAGAGATTTTAGAGAAGATTCCAGCGGAGTACAATGCGATAGAAATCGAAGCCGAGTCAAAAATTTCGTTGATATTATCAGATAAAGAAATGATTCCTGATTTTACGAAAAAACTCATTGATTTCGGTGCCGAAATTTATGAAATCAAAATTCAGGAAGGTCTGGAAGAATGGTTTATGTCTCTCACTCAATAATCTTTTGTTATGTCAATACTAAAAAATTATACCACAGCGCTCCGCTCAGAATTTATTAAAAAGAAAGGAACCGGAACCTATTGGCTTTGCTTTTCTTTCGGAATTCTTGTTCCGATTGTTTATTTTATTGCCTCGTTTTTTCTTTGGGAAGACAATAAAAAACCGGTTAACATTCCGTTTAACTTTTACGAAAAGCACATTACAGAGGCTTTGGCTTCCTTTCAGAGTTTCTTTTTTCCGTTGCTCATAATTATCATAGCCGCAAAAATCACTCAGATTGATCACAAAAACGGAGGTTGGCAACTGATGGAAACTCAACCGCTATCTAAGTTTTCGATTTATTTATCTAAACTTAGTGTTTTGCTTATCGGGAATTTAATTGCGATTGTTTCATTTTTGGGTTCTTTTGTAGTGCTCATGTTATTTTTATCACTCCTCAAAGACGTTCCTGAAATTGTCAACACGAATATTCCTTTTGGGTTTTTAGCACAATTAACGATTAGAATTTTTGCGGCAAGTTTATTCTTGAGTATTGTTCAGTTTGTGATTTCGGTTGTTTTCAGAAGTTTTATCCTTCCGATTCTTATCGGTTTTTTCACGATGTTAGGCACTCTTATCCTTGACGGATTTCAGATTTATAAAGTATGGAATCCGTTTACGATTCTCAACCGAACCGCCTCAAACCCTACAGGAAGCCAGCTCGATTATTTCTTTCTTTATACCGAAAAAATCTCGATTATAGGTTTTGTGATGGTGACTCTAATTGGTTTTATTTGGTATCAGAACAAAACCTTTAAACGTACGTTTACCAAACCCAAAAACCTTGCTAAAGTTCTAGGAATTGCTGTTTTAGGAATGCTAGGAATGAGCTATCTGCTTAACCCGAACATATACGAAAAACATAATAGGACTGTGCTTTCCGGGACTATAGAATCAGACGAGAATATTTCAAAAGCGTATCTTATTGATAAATTTATCAATGACACTTTGGCTGAGATTGATATACAGGATAATAAGTTTCATACGGTTATCAAAAATGAGATTCCTTTAGAGCAATATTATGTCGTATTCAAAGCTTCAAATCAATTCTATACAGAAATATATATGAGTACTAATGATAGTACAAATATGAATATTCAGTATTTGAATAATGTTCCTAATTTTAAAACTACTACAGGAACTCGTTTAGCTGAAAATCAATATCAACCCGGAGGTATGTTTGGCGGTTTTTCGTTTGCTGAATTTATGATTAATGATAATTCTTATTTAGAAAGACCTGAAAAAGTTATCAACACAATTTATGAAGAATGGGAAGAAAAAATTAACGAATCAGATAAATTCAGAACTCCAGATAACTATGCTCCTCAGGCTGATTTTTCGGAAAGAAATAAGAAAATTACGACTATTAATTATCTGAATATATGGAATAGTTTTGAGGAGAAATTAAAAGTAGTAAATCCTGAAATTCTAAAGAATACTCCAGAAAAAATCAAAGAAATTAAAAGTTCTATTTCTTTAGAAGATAGTAGTTTAATAACCAATGAAAGTTATTTTAATTACGTGATGTATGAATACACCAAACAAGACACTACTGATACAGACCAAATAACCAAAAGACTCCATGCTATTTCTAAGTTAGAAAACAAGGATTTTAAAGATAGATTGCTGTTCAGTTCGTTGAAGAGTTCTTTAAAGTCTGCTTCTGACTCCGACGAAAGACAAAAACTTATCAATACTTATGGTGAGCAAATCAGTAACCCGAAACTAAAGTCGTTGGCTTATAATCATTTTACTACTCAGGAGAAATTAGCCAAAGGCAATCCGGCTCAGGATTTTGTGGCTCAAAACCTAGATGGTGAAGATGTTCGACTTTCTGATTTTAAAGGGAAATATGTAGTGATTGATGTTTGGGCAACTTGGTGCGGGCCTTGTAAAGTAGAGTCACCTCATTTTGAGCGAATCGCCATTAAAAACAAAAACAATCCGGATATTGTTTTTATGGCTGTAAGTATAGATAAAAAGAAAGATGATTGGTATTTACAGGCTAAAACTAAATCAGAATCAGTAGTGCAATTGCACTTATCTAGTAAGGAGGAAGACACTTTTAGTAAAGCGTATGATGTAGAGTCTATCCCGAGGTTTATTTTTATTGATAAAGAAGGTAATTTTGTCAATTCAAGCATGATAAGACCGAGCCAGAATTATTTCGAAACCATCGTAAATGAGGAATTGAATTCAGAACAGAAATGAATTAATTTGAAATTTTCATAAAAACAATATTTTTAAATTTATATCTAACTAAAATATGTTTAATGTGTAATTCAATATAGAATCCATAAAATATTTTTATAATATGAGATTTAATCGAGTGAATGAGGAATTGTTTTTGCTTTTGCTTTTAGATTTTTTTTGAGATAATAATTGCAAATTTAGTTTTAAGATGTATTTTTGTTGAAATAATTTTTAAGGTAAGATAAAGATAAAATAATGAAAAAGATATTCTTTTTAGTAGCAGTCTTAGGTTTATTCTCTTCGTGTGGAGAGGATATTCAATTCAACAATCCTTCGTTGCAGGTAATGAAAGACGATGCTCTGTTAAGGACAACCAATCCGAGAGTTGTTTTAAATTTAGATGGAACAATTGCCATAGCAGGAGAATATGGTATGGAATCCTTAAGCCTTAAAATTCCGTCTGTAACACCTGGTACATACTACTTTGGAGTAGATTCGAATACAGTTGCTTATTACAGATCCGAAGCTCCGGACGGGCTTGTGTTAGAATATTCTACCATCGAAGGACCGGAAAATGAAAACGAAGGTAATTTAGGAGAATTAACTATTTACGAAATTACAGACCCTAAGGCAAGTCCTGTTCAAGGAACTATTTCGGGAGAGTTCAAATTCAGAGGAAGAATTATGAATAACAATCCTTTTGGTCAGCCAAGTGTATTTTTTCATAAAGGACATTTTTATAACCTTACTGCTCAGGCTGAACAAGAGGAAGAGGAAGAAGAGGAAGAAATAATACCGTAAAAAATAACCTGCTCAAAATACGAAGCCGAAAGTAAAACTTTCGGCTTTTTTATTCTCGTAAGTTAAAATCGTAAATGTGGTAAAAGAGAGCACTTTTTAGATTTAGATGTCCGGTATTGATAATCAAAAAATTAATCACATATAAACAAAGAGAATAAAAAATTAAACAGAAAGACAATAAACACACATAGTCTTTAAAGCTATGCTTCAAGTTTACTTTTTTATATAGCTTTATTCCAGTGCTTTATGAACTTTTTGTTGAAAAAATTTAAACCAGTTCAATGTTTTATAAGTTTCACATTCAATATTCAGTATAATTTGAAGTACACTTTTTTTGAACTGTTTTTTGATTTGTCATTTATACATTTGTGGTTGAAAACAAACGTAAAAGGTTCTGTTTATAATGAATAATCGTTACGGGGATAAAAATTATTTGTAGAAACTATATTATCAGTAGGGATTTTTTTTCTTTAAAAAAAAGAGGCTTATCTCTTAAAGCCTCTTTCTTTTAGTGTTATTTATTTCTTGAGGGAAATATACTGATGAAATTCTTTAAACAATTCCAGTAAACTCATAGTTGCTTTTACCAAATCATTTGTCTCAAGCAATAAACCGAAATAGAGTTTGCTGTTTTTCGGGCTGTTTTCTGTGGTTCTGATTCTGGTAATTTGTTTTTGAATCAAGTTTGAGGAAATATCCATTAGTGTGGATTTCTCTTCCAAGAGCTCGTCTAACTTAGAGAAATCTTCCGTATAGAAGCCATCTTCCAAACGACTAAACAGGCTTTGCAATTGCCTATCTATAGATTTCAGGTCTCTGATTTGGTTGAACTTAAGACTTTTGTGGTTGTTGTTGAAGTGAGTATAACTCGTGGAAGTTATAAACCCGACAGACTGTACCATGTCTTGCAGATAACCTAAAATCAGAATATAAAATTTGCTGGCTTCAATAGAGCTTTCGTCTAAGTCTTTGATGACATAAAACACATTGCTCTTGAGGTCGTCAACTTCTTTTTCGAGTTTTTTAAGTTTCTTTTTGTCTTCTTTGAGCAGGGCTAAGTCCTGCAATGCTAAGTGGTTAACTACATTAGAATACAACGAACTGGTCTTGCTTACAATTTTTGCAATCTGTGACGAACTTTCTGATACCATTTCTTTGATGGTTGCGATATCTTCTTTTTTAAATTGTGCCAAATCGGCTTCACGTTCTTTTACTTTCGTATTGTGTTTTTTAGTACTTCTATAAAGGAGAATACCTACTAAAACCATAATGGCTACAAAAGCAAACACACCTCCTAATTTTAGTGAAATTACAACAATTCCTGCAAACGTAAAGGCTACTAGAGCGGTTACGACCCAACCTCCAATTACGTTGAATACTCCTGCTACTCTATATACTGCACTATCTCTGCCCCAAGCTCTATCTGCAAAAGAGGTTCCCATGGCCACCATAAAAGTTACGTAGGTTGTTGATAAAGGTAGTTTTAAGGATGTGGCTAAAGCAATCAATATAGCAGCTACCATGAGGTTTACTGAAGCACGAATCATATCAAAAGCCACTTCTTGATTCTTTTTAGCTTCTGGAGCTTGAAATTGCTGATCTATTTTTAATTGAAGTGATTTTGGCAAGAAATAGTTAAGTGCCTGGCCTGTATACATAGCCCCACGTACGACAAACCTCGATAAAGTATTGGCATTAAATTTCTCAGATCCATCTCCTTGCCTAGACAAATCTACACCAGTTTTGATTACTTCTTTTGCTTTTTTTGATGTCCAGAGTGTGTAAACCATTACGGCTCCACCCAACAACAAATACCAGAAATTAGCTTTGAGTTCGCTTGATGCTAGGGCTCCCATTAGCATAGAGGAATCTTTACCTCCGGCTACATAAATATCATAAGCATCTAGGGCAGCAATGGGCACACCAATAAAGTTCACCATATCGTTTCCGGCAAAAGCTAGTGCCAAAGCAAAGGTCCCAATAATGATAATGATTTTAAATATATTTTGTTTGAGCCAAATAATAGCTTGAGAAAACAGTGTCCAAAAAACCAAATTGCCTAAAATAATAAGTGTTTGGTTATTGTTCATAAAATCTTTTAAACCCTCACTCATAAAAGCAGAACCTTTGAGGCCTTTAAAGAGAATAAAGTAAGAAATAGAGCTAATAGCTAACCCACCAAAGATAGCCCCGAAATATTTTATTCTTTTTTGGTATTGAAACGAAAAAAGAATTCGGGAAAGATACATCACCAAGGCTCCAATAGTAAACGAAATGATTACGGAGAGCAATATACTGGAGACGATTTCAGAAGCTTTTTGTGTATTGATATAAGCCATCAGGTTTTCAAAACCGTCATCTTGAGTGATAATTTTGTAGGCAGCCAAAAACAATCCGGCTCCTAATAACTCAAACACGACCGATACGGTAGTAGAAGTAGGAAAACCAAGCGAATTAAATACGTCGAGCAAGAGCACATCTGTGACCATAACAGCCAAAAAGATGATCATTACATCTTCGAAAGTAAACATTGCCGGATTAAAAATTCCGCTTCTGGCGATTTCCATCATTCCGCTAGAAAACAGAGCCCCTACAGCAACTCCGATACTTGCAACAATCATTAACTTTTTGAAAGATACAGCCTTAGAGCCTATACCTGAATTCAAAAAGTTTACTGCATCATTGGCCACTCCAACCATCAGGTCGATAAGAGCTAAGATAACTAATGCCACAAGCATTACTACATAAATCTGTTCCATTAAATTGAGGATTTATTTTGCTGCAAAAGTCTGTTAAGAATCTTATTTTTATGTTAAGCGTATATTATTAATTTTAAACAAAGGTTATTTTATGATTACTCTCCCCTACTACCGTACAGTTTAAATGTATAACTTTTTCTAATATTTTAAACTGTTGGAGTTTTGGGGGGATTTACACCGTCGCTTCCATCTCCAATATAAATAGGGGGTAAATCATAAGTTAAAGACATAATAATATTGTCTAGCGTACTCATTGCAAAGTCATTAGAAAGTTCTTGCCCGAACATAAAATACGAACCTGTATCCCAATTATAATGAAATCTGTTTTCCCAAGAAAATAAATTGGCAAATGATGAATGTATGGCATTCCCTCCACTCGGGTCAGCCCAAAATATTGTTTATATTTTTTTGAAAGACAAATTTATTCTACCACACAAAAGGATTCGTTTGGTAGCCGAAGTGTAAAACCGAAAATGTGATAAAAAAAAGTGTTTTTTAGAGTGAAAAATTATTTACAGTTTCAATTGGTAAAAGAAAAGTAAAACGTTATACAATAAGTTAGCATAAAATAGAGTTTTAGTGTTTGGGAATTTTGTCAGATATTTGCTTAAAATAAATTGCTTTGAAAAAGTACTTCCTTTATATATTTATTTTCTGTTTTTCAATAAGTTACAGTCAGGTTGTTCGAAAATACTCCAATGAGTTTATGAATATCGGAGTAGATGCGGCTTCGCTTGGAATGTCGGGAGCTGTAACAGCAAGCGTTTCAGATGTTACTTCGGGCTATTGGAATCCTGCCGGACTTTTAGGAGTCGAAGATTCGCAAGTTGCTCTGATGCACGCAAGTTATTTTGCTAATATTGCTCAATACGATTACATCGGATATGCCAAAAACATCGATCGCAACAGTGCTTTCGGGATAACGGCTATTCGATTTGGGGTTGATGATATTATGAATACAACCCAGCTGATTGACAGCGAAGGAAATATTGATTACAACAGAATCAGCCTATTTTCTGCTGCTGACTACGGAGTTATTTTCTCCTATGCTCGTAGGCTTCCTTTAGATGGTTTTACTTACGGAGTAAATGCAAAGGTTATTCGTAGAGTCATCGGAAAATTTGCCGATTCGTGGGGCTTTGGTTTTGACGTGGGAGTTCAATTTGAAAAAAATGAATGGAAATATGGATTAATGCTCAAGGATATAACCACCACGTATAATATTTGGAACATCAACGAAGAAGAATACGAAACTATCAAAGATGCCGTTTCGGGGCAAAATCAGGAACCACCTGAAACGACAGAGATAACATTACCTAAAGCTCAACTCGGAATTGCCCGAAAATTTATTATCAGATACGATTACAGTCTTCAGGCAGGAATAAACCTGAATATGCGTTTTGCCCAAACTAATGATTTGATTTCCACAAGCCTTGTAAGTATCGATCCGGCATTGGGGTTTGAAGCCGGATATATCGATTTGGTTTTTGTAAGAGCAGGAGTAGGAAATTTTCAGAATGTAATGCAACTCGATGGCTCAGAAAGTGTGAATTTTCAACCCAATATCGGGTTGGGGTTCAAGTATAAAGGAATTCAAATCGACTATGCCCTGACTGATATTGGAGACCAAAGTGCAGCTTTGTATTCTAATATCTTTTCGTTAAAAATAGATTTGGATATTTTCAGAAGATGATATACTACCTGCAAAACCACAAAAAATCTGTGTAACAATATCGTTTAAATTTGCATATATTTGCTGTACATATACACCAAATGCGATTATTTTTGTCTTTTTTACTTACTTTAATCTCTCTTTCAGGATTTTCACAAGTCCCTGACCAAGAAGAATTGTATCATCATAACAGAATTGAAAAAGATACTGTAAATATTCGTGAGTTCAGCCTTACAAAAAAAGATAACGATACGCTTATCAAATCCAATGACTTGTATTATCGGGAAGATCAATTTTATTTTGGAATTACTTACAACCTTTTGCAAAACCGAACAGAGGGAATTTCTCAAAATGCGTTTTCGGCTGGAATTCATTTGGGGTTTTTGAGAGATATTCCGATTAACAAAAACCGAAATGTAGCTCTTGCTATCGGAGCGGGATATGCTTTTAGCAATTACAGAACCAATCTTCATATTTCAAAAGTCGATAACGATATTGTATATCAAATAGCCGAAGATTTTGACCGAAGCAAACTATCACTTCATTTTTTAGAAGTTCCACTTGAATTTCGATGGAGAACATCTACTCCGAAAAACACCAAGTTTTGGAGAATTTATTCCGGCTACAAAATGAGCTATCTGACTTTTAGTCGTTCTAAAATTACCGGAGATTTTCCGTCTGAAACCGTCAAAAACAATCCTGATTTCACTAAATTTCGTCACAATGTTTACCTCTCTATCGGACACGGGAACATCACTTTTCACGCCAATTACAGCCTAAACCCGATTTTTGAAGAAGCTTATATAAACGGAGCCCCCATTGAGCTTACTTCTTTTAATTTAGGCTTAATGTTTTATATTCTGTAAACAGAAAATCTAATGCAGCAACCTCTTGAAATTCTAAAAAAGCATTTTAAATTTGACAACTTCAGAGGTCTTCAAGAGCCTATTATCCAATCGGTTTTAGAGGGTAATGATACTTTCGGATTGATGCCTACCGGAGGCGGAAAATCGGTTTGTTTTCAGGTTCCTGCTTTGGCTAAAGACGGTCTGTGTTTAGTAATTTCTCCACTGATTGCTCTGATGAAAGATCAAGTGCAAAACCTCCAAAAAAAGAACATAAAAGCTCTTGCCATTATTGGAAATTTAAGTACTAACGATATTTCTGAGTTGTTAGATAATGCTCTTTACGGAAATTACAAATTCCTGTATTTAGCTCCCGAAAGATTGCAACAAGAATGGATACTGAATCGGATTACAGCACTTCCGATAAATTTGGTTGCTATTGACGAGGCTCATTGTGTTTCGCAATGGGGACACGACTTTAGGCCTGCTTATCTGAATATCAAAAAACTGCGAACGCTACTGCCTAAAATTCCGTTTTTGGCACTTACAGCCTCTGCTACTCCCAGAGTAAGAGAAGATGTTATCGAGCAATTGGAACTCAAAAAACCTTTGATTTTCCAGTCTTCTTTTGAAAGGGCAAACTTGGCTTATAAAGTTGTTGAAAGTCAAGATAAATTCCACCAGATTCAAAAAATTCTGAAAGAAAATCCCAATCCTTCTATTATTTATGTACGCAACCGAAAAGCCTGTGTCGATGTTTCGAGCAATCTGAATACCATGGGAATACAATCGACATATTTTCATGGTGGATTATCCTTTTCGGAAAAGGAAAAAAACATGACGTTGTGGATGAACGAAAAAGCACAAGTGATTGTGGCCACCAATGCCTTTGGAATGGGAATTGACAAGGCTAATGTTCAGAATATCATCCATATACAACTTCCTGAAAACTTAGAAAGTTATTATCAAGAGGCAGGAAGAGCCGGGCGAAACGGAGGATATGCACAGGCTGTTATGCTTGTGAGTCACAACGATGTATTGAAAGCTAAACAACAGTTTTTGGAGGTTTTGCCCGATAAAGCTTTTTTGACCAAGGTGTACATAAAGCTCTTTAATTTTTTCCAGATTGCTTATGGAGAACTACCCGAAGACCGATTTGACTTTAGTTTCAGTCATTTTTGCACACAATATAATCTCCCGATTCTGAAAACCTATAACGCTTTTTCGTTTTTAGACAGACAGAGTATTATTTCACTTTCGCAGGAATTCTCGAAAAAAGTAAGTTTGCAATTCATTATCCCGAGCAAAGAAGTAATCAGATATATGAGCCTGAATCCGAATGATGAAGAAATAATTTCAACTATTTTGCGAACCTATACGGGAATTTTTGATGTAGAAACACCTATAAATACCGTTCTGATTGCCAAAAAATCCGGAGCTTCTGAACAAAAAATCGTAACGCTTTTAGAGAAACTACACCAAATGGAAATCGTTTTGTACAGGGCTCAAAACAATGATGCTTCGATAATTTTTAATGAAATCAGGGAAGACGATAAAACCATTAACCGAATTTCAAAATTTCTGAAAAGCCAAAACGAACGCAAGACTTCTCAGCTCAATTCGGTAATTGAATATGCAACAGACCACAAAGTCTGCAAAAGCGTTTTTTTGCTTCAATACTTTGGAGAAAAGAAACCTCCGAAGTGCGGTATTTGTTCGGTTTGTACCTTCGAAGAAATCTCCGATTTTGACATAAAACAAACAGGTATCGACATCGTGCAAATGCTCTGCAAAAAGCCTCATTCTTCAAGAGAATTAGAACAAAAACTACAACTCGAACAAAATCAAGTTTTAAAAGCCTTGCAATATTTGTTGGAAGAAGAAAAAATAAAAATAAACACTGCTAACAGCTATATTTTGAATACCTGAAATAAAAACCCATAGTATGTTATTGATTAACCACAGATACTCAGATTTTTTATTCACTAATGGCTGACGCAATTAGTCCAAAATAAAAAGTGCCTTTTTCTTCAAAGGCACTTTAAACCAAAATAAATTGACTAACTAAAAACTTTTTTAAATATGAAATCAGGTTTTCATATACTTTTAACGGAAATGTTTGACAGTTAGTGTTTTATGAATTATAAAAAAATGTTAAAACAAACCACGACAATTAAAGTTTTATCTGTACGCTCAATTTGCTTATATTTGACGCATAAAACCTCTTAAAATCATTTATGAATAGTTATCCGAAATTTGCAGTCATTGGAGGGGGAAGTTGGGCTACTGCCATTGTTAAGATACTAAAAGTGAATCTGCCGGAAGTAGCTTGGTATCTTAGAAGTACAGAGGTTATCGAACACATAAAAACACACGGACACAACCCGAGTTACCTGACTTCCGTAGAATTTAATCCGGAGAAATTAGTACTTACAGATGATATTAACGAAGCTGTTGCTTATGCAGATTATGTGGTTTTTGCCATCCCGTCTGCCTTTGTAGGAAAAGAATTAGAAAAAATGACTACTTCGCTTGAGGGAAAAGTAATTATTTCGGCCATTAAAGGCATTGTTCCCGAATCGTCTTTGATTGTCGGAGAACATTTTCATCTGAAATATGGAGTTCCTTATGACAAAATTGCTGTAATTTCAGGACCTTGTCATGCAGAAGAAGTCGCCCTCGAACGACTGTCGTATCTGACCATTGCATCGGGTGATAAACAGACGGCAACAGAAATTGCCAAATATCTATCCAATCATTATATCAAAGCTAAAATATCAGACGATATTGTCGGGACGGAATATGCAGCAATGCTCAAAAATATTTATGCAATAGCTGCAGGAATTGCACACGGATTAGGGTACGGAGATAATTTTCAGGCGGTATTGATGAGTAATGCCATTCGGGAGATGAAACGCTTTGTACGAAAAGTGTACAAAATGAAACGAAACATCAACAACTCTGCTTATTTGGGAGATTTACTCGTAACCGGATATTCGCTTTTTTCCCGAAACAGAACCTTCGGAAATATGATTGGAAAAGGCTATACCGTAAAATCGGCTATGATGGAAATGAATATGATTGCAGAAGGATATTACGCCTCCAAAAGTGCTTACCAGCTCAACCAAAAACTAAAAGCAAAAACACCTATTATTGATGCGGTTTACCAAGTTTTATACGAAGGTAAAGATGCCCGAAAAACCTTTAAAAAACTAACCGAAAAGTTGGATTAAAAAATTCTTGTGTTTATTTAAAATTATTTTTATTACAAAAACAACTATACATTTTCTTTTTTTTGCAAATCCCTGCGTACTTTTTGCATAATCCAAATGTATAAAAAACATTTTGTATCCTGCCTTGTGAAAAAGAATAAAATTTTACCTCACAGTTATTTGTTTTCAGATTTCTAAAAACAATTTAAACTGCTTCTATAAAGAGGCTGTTTTTATGATTTTGGAAAAAATGGGAACTGTATGAGGGGTACTGATGTTGTGGAATCGATTTTACTTATAATCAATTTGAGAAATATTTCCGGCATTTTCATATATCACTTTTATGGGAAATATTTGAACTTTTACGGAAGTAGGATACCAATTTCGGCTTGACTTCACCAAAATAAATAAACCGTTATCATCACCAATAACCGAAAAATCTTCGTGCGGAATTTGCCTTTCAAAATAACTTAAACCGTGATTTTCTTTTATGTCTGTCGCTAAATTGATTACCTCGTTTGTGACGAAGGCAATTTCACTTATTGACACAATACTTGAGCTGTCGAATTCTGTAAAATTTTTATTGTCATTCTCAAAACGAGCAATGAACTCTAAAACATTTCCGCTATTATCATGAAAATAAAGTGATTTGGCCCCCCAATTAGGAAAATCTATAACAGGACTTCCTTGAAACTCAATTAGGTCAACCCGTTGTGAGAGCCATTGCAAGGATTCTTCCAATTTGTTATTTGGAATATCAAATGCAAAGTGATAAACCGGATTTTCGGCAGATGTTTTTTTGAAAGTTAATATAGAATCCCCTGCTTTGAATGAAATCTTTTCATCGCTACTTTCCAAAGTTTCAAAGTTGAGTACTTCCGAATAAAATTTCAATGCTTCTGCCAAGTTTTTTGAAAGTAATTCGATTTCTTTAATCTTCATTTCTCATTGGTTTTATGGCTTTTGTGATCCATTTAGAATTACGAACTTTTCAACTTAGTCATCCCCTACTCCATTGCAAGCTTTGGCTTCTATCTTGGTTGGCAAGACTTGTCAATATGTATGACTTTAAGCGGCTGCATCAATTTTTGTTAATAATTGCCTATGATATTCTAGATACTTACGTCTTTGTTCGTTTAAAATGTGCTCGTCTAACGTATAATTTTTCCAAAATTCAACTACGTCATTTGATAATCGTTTTGAAAAAATAATTTTGCCCTCGTCTGTAAATGAAATATATTTTAAGTCAAAAAGCGAATCAATTGTTCGACTTAAAAGCAGTCCATTATTTGGGTCATAAGCTTCTATTTCATTTGATTCAATAAATGGTTTAATATGACTTGCTATTAATACTGGATAGGTTAATTTCTCTAAAACACAAATTGGATTGCCATATAATTCTTCGCATTCTTCTTGAAGTTGATTTTTGTATAATCTGTGTAAATAAGGGTCTCTTCTTTTTGTAATAGCTTTTAAATCTTCGCCAAAAATTTGTTCTGCATCTTCTTTGAAATATAAATCATCTTTAACGAAAACTAAATCATCAAGTTTGCCTAAAATGTTGTAGAGATAGCCAATTTGATTGTATTTTCTTTCGATAAACCCAATCTTTCTAGCTTCTGCCACATAGCTTTGTAATTCATCAGATTTAATAAATGGCTCGTTGTGTTTTTCAATATCTACAAGCATTAAGGCTATAATTTCTTCTTTGGACAATTTGCCTTTTTCAATTAAAGTTTGAATCAAAAAGTTAATTTGCTTTATTGAAGATTCATTATTTACCGCTCTGTTAAAGCTTGAATTTGAATAAATTATTTTAGATAAAAGTGTTTCTCTTTTTTTGTTGGTTCTTGCGTCAATATATTCTTTTGCTTGTGGATGATATGAAACCAAAAAAGAATTGATAAACCCCATTTTTACTAGTTGGTTTATTGACTTTCTAATAGAAATTAAATTTATAGGATTAACCTTCTCAACTTCAAGTTGAAGTCTATTATATTTATCTTCAGAATATGGCTCATCATTAAAGTCATCAATGAATTTAACACATACAGCGAGTGTTTCTAAAAACTTTTTTCCATTATAATCGGTAAAAGCATTGGTTAATTTCCAATACTCTTCATAATTCTGCTGTTGCATAATTTTCCTTAGTATTTTCTTGATAAAGTTCATTTTTTACTATGAATAAATATTCTTTATTCGCTTCTTTTTTTTCCTTTCCTGTTATCTTGTAGTTGTGCTTTCGCTCAATTACTTGAACATTGTTTGAATATTTATTCAACAAAAATAATAATTCATTTTTTGTTGGAAATGAAGAATTATTGTAGCTCAAATACCAATATTTAAAGTTTGATAATTTTGAAAATAATCTGTCGAACAATAAACCTACTGTTTTTCTGTCTACAAAATTATTTTCAAATGGAACCGTTTTTTTAATTTCAATAAAATCATCAATGAGACCATAAAACCCAAAATAATTGTTCATTGTACCTGTGTAGGGTGGGTCTAAATAAATAATATCGGCTTTAATGTTGTCTAATAAGTTAAAAACATCATCGTTGTAGGCAACATTGTTTTTTGAATTATTAAAAACGGCATTATTATATTCATTTACATTTTGTAAAAAATGATATTTAAATGATTTATTATGATATGCTCTTTTTCGTTTATATTTTTCATAACTATATTCCTCATCTCTTAGCTGCTTAATTTTGTCCCAATTTATATTAAAACGTGAATAGGGCATTTTGCGAATCATAGTTCTACGCATTAATGCAAAAGCAAGTGATTTTTTAGTTTCTGAATCTAATTTTTCAATATTTTGTCTGTACAAATCAAGCTCTTTGCATTCTTCGGGAAAGAAAAAAACCTCTGAATAATTTTCAAACATAAATCCTTCAAATGGTTCGCCTGAAAAAATGAGTTCAACATCTTCTTTGGATAAAACGGTTGAATTATTTTGTATTAAAGCATTAGCAATATGATAATTGATTTTTAAAATATCATTTGTGTAAACTTCAAGTCCTCTGCATTTAGCTTCATAACTTAAAGAACAACCACCAGAAAACGCATCAAATAAGGTTTTAGCATCATTTGGGAATTGGTCGCAAATCCATTTCGCGATTTTCTCTTTATTACCTATATAATTAACCTTAGGATATTTAAACATTTTCAGACATTTTAATTATTACCTCAGCAATTGCTTCTGCCATTTTTGGTGGTACAGAATTACCCACTTGTTGTTGTTGCGATATTTTAGAGCCTTTAAATACAAAATCATCAGGATAAGATTGAAGTTTTGCTAATTCTCTTACTGTTAAAGCTCTGTTTTGTTCATAATGAAATATTTTTCGCATATCGCCTGTAACACAAACCGAAGGTTCATCACTTTTATAGCGAATATATTTTCTTATGTCTCCTGATTTTGGTCTTATATCTACTGGGATTTCCTCTCTGCCTCCTCCATCTTTTACATATCTCATCTTTTCGAGCATTTGGTCAGAGTGATTCATTGCTATATGGTTTGGAATAGTAGATTCTTCACCAGACTCAAGTGGTGGAAAACTTTCAAGAACTTCTTTAACGGTTAAATATTTTTGAACAGTTTTTTTTGGAAATATTATTTCTCTATTTTGATTTGTGCCAATAAATATTACCCTCTTTCTAACTTGTGGTACACCAAAATCTGCCGAATTAAGAATTTTACATTCAACTTTATAGCCAATTTCTTGAAAATCTTTAATGATTTCTTTTCTTGTTTCACCTTTATTATGATTGTAAAGCCTTGCAACATTTTCCATTACAAAAAACTTTGGTTTCACAACCTTTACAACCCTTACAAATTCTTTAAATAATTTGTTTCTTGTATCATCAATAAATTTTCGACCAATATTTCCTGCCATACTAAATCCTTGACAGGGTGGCCCGCCTATTACAACATCAATTTCATCAAATTCTTTGAGATATGAAATTTCAGAATCGGACAAGTTGCAAATATCCTTTTCAATTAATTGATGTTTTGGAAAATTGTATTTATATGTCTCGCAAAAACTGGGTTCAATGTCTATTGAAAAAACATTTTGAAAGCCTTTATTGTCAAAGCCCAATGAAAAACCACCAGAGCCTGAAAACAAGTCAATATATTTTAATTTGTTCTTCATAGTTCTAGCTCTCCTTGTTTCACATTCTTATTCTTGATGTAGTTTGCTGTGTCTTCAGCTACAATGAAAATTTCATCTGAACATTTGTACTTAAATGCTTCACGAGCAAATTTGTCTGCAAAAAACAAGTCTATAATTTTTTGGTTTTCGATTTCAAAAAGTTCAGCCAATTTTTTCAATTTAGATTTACTAAATTTTTGACTTCCATTTTCAATACGACTTATAGCACTTGTATTTATGCCAATTTTGGCACCAAACTCTGTTTGTGTCCATTCTCGTTTTTCTCTTTCTGTCTTTATAAATTGTCCGAAACTTGCCATTTTTATAATTTAATCAAAAAATGATTTGATATATAATTAGCAAATATAGAATAAATTTTCTGTTTTTGTGTCAAGTTGGATAGGTTTTTCCACACGTTTTTATCACTCTAACAAAATCATAATCAGGCAAGCCAAGAAGAAGCGTTTACCCTATCTTTATTTATTTTGGTTTCTAAATCTGCAAAAGGTGTAATTTTTTTTTCTGTTTTATATTTTTGTTTTTATTATATTTGCCTATGATTGTAAACCTTAACAAAAATTGATTCGTATTCACGACAAACATTTCGTTCCTTTCTTGTCAGCAAGCCAAATTGATAGTGCAGTAGCCAAAATGGCTCAAGAAATAGCTGACGATATTGACGAAGAAGTCCCCATATTTATAGGAGTTCTCAACGGCTCTTTTATGTTTGTTTCTGACCTGATGAAACACTTCAAAAAGCCTTGTCAGTTGTCATTTATCAAGCTTTCTTCGTATCAGGGAACAACTTCTACAGGAAAAATAAACCAGCTTATCGGGTTGGGTATTGAGGTAAAAAACCGAACCGTTATCATATTAGAAGACATAGTCGATACCGGAAATACACTTATTGTGCTAAGAAAACTCTTTGAAGACAAGCAAGTGAAATCCCTCAAGTTTGCTACCTTATTCTTTAAGCCCGAAGCTTATACCAAAAACATCTCGATAGATTATGTAGGAATGGAAATTCCGAACAAATTTATCGTTGGCTACGGTTTGGATTATGATGAACAAGGACGAAATCTGGCAGAGGTTTATCAACTAAACGAAAACAATTCAGACAATTAAAATAAATTTTAACGTAATGATTAACATAGTTTTATTCGGGAAACCGGGTGCAGGAAAAGGAACACAAGCAGAATTCTTAAAAGACAAATATAATTTAGTACATATTTCGACCGGAGACGTATTCAGATATAACCTTAAAAACAACACCGAACTCGGAAAACAAGCAAAAGCCTTTATGGACAAAGGAGATTTGGTTCCTGATGAATTGACCATCAAAATGCTGCAAGACGAAGTCGAAAAAAATATTCAAGCAACGGGTTTTTTGTTCGATGGATTTCCCAGAACTATTGCACAGGCAGAGGCTTTAGACCGATTTTTGGAATCCAAGAATTGGAGTGTAACAGCTACTGTTGCCCTCGAAGCCAATGATGAAGTTTTGATTCAGAGGTTGTTAGAAAGAGGAAAAACAAGCGGACGACCGGACGACCAAAACGAAGATAAAATCAGAAATCGCTATGACGAATACAACGAAAAAACAGCACCTCTGATTGATTATTATACCAAGAAAAATCTGTTTTATTCGGTTAACGGAATCGGAACTATCGAAGAAGTAACCCAAAGGCTCAGCCTTATTATAGATGATTTTATAGATAAGTAACCTATATGGAAATTTTAATTATTTTATTGCTTATTTTACTTAACGGAGTTTTTTCGATGTCCGAAATTGCTCTAATTTCTTCCCGAAAGAGTCGATTGGAAAACGAAGCTAAAAAAGGAAGCTCAAGTGCCAAAACCGCTTTAGATTTGGCAAATTCTCCAAACAAATTCCTTTCAACAGTTCAAATCGGAATTACCCTTATCGGAATTCTTACCGGTATTTATTCGGGAGAAGCCATAACCACTGATTTACAGGTATTTTTAGAAAGATTCACATCTTTAGCACCTTATGCAAAAACACTGGCAGTAACCATAATTGTAATTTTAGTTACGTTCTTTACCTTGGTTTTAGGAGAGTTAGTCCCAAAACGCATCGGACTTACCTATCCGGAATCTATTGCAAAAATGGTCGCCCTGCCCATGCGTTTTATTTCCCTGATTACAGCACCTTTTATTTGGCTCTTGACACATTCAACAGAATTTTTGTTGCGTACCCTGAAAATCAAACCTCGTGAAGACGGAAGAGTAACCGAAGAAGAAATCAAAGCCATCATCAAAGAAGGAACCGAAGGCGGAGAAGTACAAGAAATTGAGCAAGACATTGTCGAACGGGTTTTTCATATCGGGGACCGTAAAATCAACTCTCTGATGACACATCGTAAATCGGTTGCTTATCTTTCGTTAGGAGATTCTTTGAACGAAATCAAACAGAAAATATTAAATGAACTTCACTCCATTTATCCGGTTTGTGAGAATAATGACTTAGACGAAGTAGTAGGTGTAGTTCACCTGAAAGATTTGTTTGCTAACTTCGAAAAGAAAACCGATTTCAATTTGAGAGATTTGCTGAACGAACCTGCTTATTTCATTGAACATACTTCGGCTTATCGTGCCTTAGAAGCCTTTAAAACCTCTAAAATTCATTACGCTTTGGTTACAGACGAATACGGAGTTACACAAGGAATAATTACGCTAAACGATATTTTGGAAGCCTTAGTAGGTGATGCTTCGGATTTTTATCAAGATGAATTTCAGCTTACCCAACGTGAGGACGGAAGCTGGCTTATGGACGGACATTATTCGCTGCACGATTTTCTAACACATTTTGAGTTAGATGAATTACTCTCAGACTATGATGTAACCACTGTAAGCGGACTTATCATAACCGAACTTGGACACATTCCGAAACAAGGAGAAAAACTCTCATGGAAACGCTTTGAGTTCGAAATAATTGATATGGACGGAGTAAAAATCGACAAGATTATGATTAAGGAAGTAACTCCGGAGTAATATCTACGGATTTAATTCTAACGGGTCGGGAGGACGTTGGAAATCGTCGTCTTCTTTTTCGTGACTGGTCTGACGTTGCCTCCCTCTCTCTTCAATAAATTTGCGGTATTCTTTGTTGAAATCAGAATCGAGATCGTAATTGATAGTTTGATTTTCCTCTTGTTGCTCTCTTCTTTTTCTTGAATTCATAAATATTTTATGCATCAATTCCGAAAACGAATCGAAATCGGCTTCCCAAGTAAGACCTATCCCTTGCGTATATCCTATCCCCTCTCCAAAATAGTTGATATCATTTTCTCTGTTAAAAACCCTTGCATTTAGCGTTCGCTCTTCGTTCAAACGCATCATAATTTCCACATTACCAACCACAACCGACTCACGTGTTCCACCCACAGGAACTCCAAGTTTACCGTTTATGGTAATGTCTTCGTTTATCTCGGTTGAAAGCGTCATATTAAACCTGTCTGAGTCGTCAAAATCTCTGTTCGGATTTCTGTTTCCTACCGTATAATCCACTCCGATGTCAAAGAAAGAATCTTCATCTGAAAGCAGGTTGTTAAACAAACTACTTGCCGTTTCGGTTAGGCTTCCAGCTAAAGCTCCTGAACCCATTCCTTGTCCTCCCAAAAAATTTCTGGACAAGAGCAAAGCAAACGCTTGGGTTCTTCTGGTATCTGCATCAGAGAGTTTGTACTGTATTTCAGATTGTAACACCGAACTCACACTGGGAAAAGTAATATCAAAATCCGGTTCTTGTAAGGCTTCGAGCGTTCCTCTTACATCAATAATCAAATCTACCGGAATTTTTCGGTTAAACGATGGGTTGTCAAGCAATACAGCCGGATTGGCTTCGGTAGCATACACTCCCTGAATATTCATATTGGCAAGTAGCGGATTGCCCGACCAAGTGATTGTTCCTCCTTTTTTCACATCAAAACGCTTGCTGATAAGCCCTCCATATCTGAAATCATAATGCCCACTTTCGACCGTAAAAATTCCGTTCATTGTAAATCTTCCGAGTGTATTTATGTCTAATTCCAAAATTCCGTTCCCTCTACCCCCTCTTATGGCATGTCCGGTATCTCGGTCAATTATAATATCAATTTCTGCATCGGGAGTTACATTCAGATTTAGTTTAAGCTCCAATCCTGTGGTAACAAAATTTGTTTGGACTGTTTCCTGTTCGCTATATTTTTCGTCAGGACTAAGAAATTTAATATGCGACACCTCTCCTGCTGATTTAGAATCTCCGATAGGAATTTTGATTGAAGTTCCTTTTTCGGAAGTCGCATTAGCTGTAATTATAAGCCCCGAGGCAAGTCCTTTGATGGTTGCATTTCCTTTGATAAATGCGGTTCCGTAATACATCGAATCTTCGGAGTCTTGTGTGTCCAGTACCAATAGTCTGTTTGAGCTTAAATGCAAATCAAGAGCGTAGTCTTTAAAGAGTTTATGACTGATAGAACCGTTCAGATTTCCTTTGGTTCCGTATTTCGTATCGGTCAGGTTAATCTGTCTTAAGAAAATATTGTCGCTGGTCAGGTCAACTATAGTGTTGTCGTCAAAATCAAAATCTGTATTCAGATATACTACGTTCATTCCGGCTTTGTCCAAGAATAGCCTGCCGTTGATTTCAGGGTCTTTTAAATTTCCTGTGACGGTTGTTCTTCCTGTGGCATAACCTCGTATATTGTTGATTATCTCGCCTCCAAACAAGCTGAACGGACTCAATTTAAAATCATTCATTCTGATGTCTATATTGGCAAAAGTCTGCTTATTGGCAATTTCTAAATCTCCCTCAACCGAAAGTATGTCTTCATCATTTTTATACAAATAAGCATTTACTCCGAACTTCTGTAAGACATCGTCTCCTTCTATATCTACGACCAAGTCTCCGAGTTCTACTTCATTTACTGCCAAATTGAGTACTTCGAGTGAAGAGGTTGGTTTAAATACATCTACGTTCTGCATAAAGTGAACATTTCCGTTGAGCAACCCTTCGAGATAAAGTTTGTCAATGTCAGGTGTTATTTTAGATAAATCGACATCCCTGAAATTCAAATCAAAATCCTTGTAATCTTTTCCTCTAATTATTCCTCCAAACTGTACAAACTGATTGTTATGAGAAAGCCTGAAGTTGTCGATACTCATATCATTTACCGATTTGTTAAACACAACTCGACTATCGTGATTGTCCTCTTCGTTCAAAAACCACAAATTTTCCTTAAAGAAAAGCTCCGATTTTTGGAATCCTACAATTGAATTTTGCTCTTTATCAATAGTATAGTACAAATTCAGATTATAAAAATCCTGTTCTTTATCTCCTCCTTTAAATTCAGTTCTGAAGTATAACGTATCGTTGTTTTTTACGTTAATCATACCAAAATCCGATATTTTGTAATATTTGTTGCTAATGCTGTCCATTTCGACATAAGCATTATACAATGGGTTTTTAGTATCAATCTGAAAATCAATCTTATGTATTGTGTTTTCTCCTATTTCTAAATTTGGAGTAGCAAAGTTTAGTTTAAACATTTCTTCATCGGGGTTGATGTTTCCTCGTATAAGCGTATTAGTTCCGAAAGAAATATCAGGATAAAAAACCTCGATAATTTTGTTGTAAATCGAAAAGTTGAATCTCAAAAATTGTTTTTCTTTGATTTTGTGAGGCGAATAATTAGTGTATAAACTTCCGAGTGCGTTTTCAAAAATTTGCGGAAGCTCTGCATAGCTGAATCGTCCTGTAACGCTTCCTTCAATAATATCGGGAGAATTTATGGCAATGGTACGTACTTTGTCTTGGTCAAACTTAGAGGTAATGGTAAAATCTTCAAAAAAGTAAATGTCATTCTGATTCTGATACGAAGCGTCCGAAATGTTCAAATCCCCTTTAATATCGTCAATTGTGTTACCTTCTCCTTTAAAAACAATATTTCCTTTGAGAATCGAAATAGAATCTCGTCCTATCAAGTTTAGTTTGTTTAAATCGGCATAATCAACCTGGGCTTCAAAATCATAGTGTTTTGTTTTTGAGGCTAAATCCAAAAGTCCGTCAAACGAAAGTTTTACATTATCGTCATCAATATGCACTTCGCCCTGAAAATAAGGCTGTTTCATTTCTCCGCTTACTAAAACTTTTTGGTAATTATATCCGTTGAAATAAATCGAAGAAACGCTTCCGTGTAGGGTTGTGTTTACCGTATTTTGAGTAAATCCTTTTCCGTTAATATTCAGGTTAGACGTGATTTTTCCGATAGATTTGTTGTTTAAAAACCGTCCGAGATTGAAATTTTGCGTAGTTACATTTCCTTGATACGAGGTGTTGTCCGAGTCGGAAATATTTTGCATTTTTAAATCGGTGGTCAGGTTTCCGATTTGAGTTACGATGTTTGATTTTAAGTCTAAATCGGTTCGGGTCAATCGTATATTTCCTGTCAGAATCACATTGCCGAGTTGGTTTAATTTTTGAGGTAGTTTGTTTCCTAAAACATTAGGAAGTAATTCTTTAAGAGATTTATTTGAAGCGTTTAGTTCAGCGATATTTCCTGAAATTGTAAACCCTCTTTCTTGTACCACCGTAATATTTTCGAAAGCCAAATCCCCATTCAAAACAATTTCGGAATCTGATAAAAATAAATCTTTAGCTAAAAAATTATTCAGTGTTCCGTTGGCTTTAACTCTAAAATCAAAGATTTTATTTTCGATTAATTCCGGATAAAAAAAACGCACATCATTACTTGCTAATTTGCTGCCATTTTTAAAATCAACATTCATAACCACTTTATCGGTAAAGTTGGCTAAATCTCCTTGTTGATAATCAAGAATGATATTTCCTTTGAGGTAAGTTTGTTCTTTGGTTTGGGCTTCTAAATCCAACAGATAAATCTGATTGTTTGAATATTTGGCTTTTCCGGTCAAGTTTTCAACAAATATTCCGGTATGATACTGAAACGAAAAGAAATTAAAATCAGCTGTAATGACATCTCGTACTATCGAAAAATCTTCTAAATCAGTATTAATCTTTGTAAAATCAACACTTACAGGTACTTCCTTGTTTTGATCTTCAACTTTAAAACGTCCGTTGGCAATTTGCAGATTATTAGCTTTAAGTATAAACGGTTTATCTGATTTGGGTTTGTTTTCATTTTCAAATTTTTCGACAAAAATATTGATGTTTGAATCCTCCTCGTCTTTGTATGTGGTAAGGTAAAACGTAAGATTTTCGGTTTTGAGGTCTCCAAAAATTAAATTTCCATCAATCAATTTTTTGGCATTGAGAATCTTAGTCTGAATGTTTTTGGAATAAATCAGTGTATCCTGATGGTGATCTCTAATCAATACGCCTCTCAGTTTTACACCTCCAAAAACCGAAATAGCTACTTTGTTTACGTTGATGTCTGCTCCTGTAGATTTTTTGAGCTCTTTGGTAACAACTTTACCGACAAAAGTTTGCACAGGAGGAAGTGCAAGAAGCACCCCTAAAAGCAATATCAATAGGAGAATTCCTATAAAAACACGAATAACTATTTTTCTGAATTTTTTGATACTGCTAAAATGTTTACTTTTGTAATGCAAATATAATTAAATAGCCACAGAAGTACAGAATTTATTTTGCTCCTAACAAAGCAACTTCAGTACTGAAAGCCTGTGTATGAAAAACAATTCAAATTCCGTTCCGTTTTTATGGTTAATCAACCTGTTTATATTTTAGCCATCGAAAGTTCGTGTGATGATACTTCGGCTTCGGTGCTTTATAACGATAAAATTCTGTCAAACATTGTAGCCAATCAGAATGTTCACGAGCAATACGGAGGTGTTGTTCCGGAATTGGCCTCGAGAGCTCACGAAAAAAACATTGTTCCGGTTATTCATCAGGCTTTACAAAAAGCCGGAGTTTCTAAAGAACAACTCTCTGCTATTGCTTTTACTCAGGGGCCGGGACTTATGGGGTCGCTTTTGGTTGGGGGAAGTTTTGCTAAGTCGCTCAGCTTAGCTTTGGAAATTCCGCTTATTGGGGTAAACCACATGCAAGGACATATTTTGGCTCATTTTATTGACGAAGAAGGATTTGACAAACCCGAGTTTCCGTTTTTGGCACTGACCATCAGCGGAGGACATACGCAAATCATCAAAGTAACCGATTATTTCGAAATGGAAGTAATTGGAGAAACAACCGATGACGCTGTGGGAGAAGCCTTTGACAAAAGTGCGAAGATTCTCGGACTTCCCTATCCGGGAGGTCCGCTTATTGACAAATATGCTCAACTCGGAAAACCTGTTTTTAGTTTTACAAAACCCAAAGTTGAAGGATTAAACTTTAGCTTTAGCGGACTTAAAACTCAAATTCTATATTTTGTTCAAAAGCAAACTAAAGAAAATCCGAACTTTATTGAGGAAAACTTGAATGATGTTTGTACATCAATCCAGCATATTATCATAGAGATAATAATGGATAAATTAAAACAAGCTGTCAAAGAAACAGGAATCAATCAAATAGCCATCGGAGGAGGAGTTTCCGCCAATTCGGGAATCCGAAAGGTTTTAAAAGAAGCAGAACAAAAATACGGATGGAAAACTTTTGTCCCAAAATTTGAATATACTACTGATAATGCAGGAATGATAGGAATTACAGGCTACCTGAAATACAAAAAAGGAATGTTTGATGATGTTTCGGTAGTGAGTAAAGCGAGAATGGAAATTTAAAAAAAGTAACTAAACGCTCAAGGAAATAACAAATCGGTAACCTACCGGAATTATTTTCTTTTTTATATTTACGCCTTTCAACTTTTCAAGATTTGGAGAAGTTGAAGAAGGTAAAAAAACTACAGAAATGGACAGAAGAAAATTTTTTAAAATTGGTTCGGTTGCTACAGTAGGAACAGGGCTTTTATATCCGTTAAACGGGATTGAACAAGCGTTTGACACTCCTACTTATTCTAACAAAACTCCAAAAAACATTATCCTGATGGTATCTGACGGAATGAGCTCCGGAACGCTTTCGATGACAGATATTTTCCTAAACCGAAAGCTCGGAAAATCATCGAACTGGATGAATCTCTATCACGAAAACAAAGTTTCGAGAGCCTTGATGGATATGGCATCAGCCAGTTCTATTGTAACGGATTCGGCTGCAGCCAGTTCTTCTTGGGGAGGTGGACACAGAGTAAATAATGGCTCCTTGAATATCGGAAAAAACGGAGAAGAACACATTCCTATTTGGGTAAAGTTCAAAAATGCAGGAAAAATGGCAGGTTGTGTTACTACTGTTGCCGTTACACACGCTACTCCAGCCGGATTTTGTGCCAATTCTAAAAAACGAAATGCACAAGAAGACATTGCAGAACAGTACTTAGAAAGAGGTTTTGATGTGCTTTTGGGAGGAGGAGATAATTTTTTTAATTCAGACAAAAGAAAAGACAAGCAGGATTTATATGCGAAGTTCAAAAACAAAGACTATCAGATTGCCAAAACCAAAACAGAACTGAAAAATATCCATTCCAAATCTCCTGTTCTGGGAATCTTTGCAGATGATGCCCTACCCTATTCCATCGACAGAATTTCTGACAAAGAGTTAGAAAATACTATTCCGACCTTGGCGGAAATGAGTGCGAAAGCTATCGAAGTTTTAAATCAAAATAAAGACGGTTTTGTGCTTCAGATTGAATCAGGAAAAGTAGATTGGGCTGCACACGCAAACGACTTGGGTGGATTATTATACGAACAAATTCAGTTTGATGAAGCGATTAAAGTTGTGATGGATTTTGCCGAAAAAGACGAAGAAACTCTTGTGATTATAACTACAGACCACGGAAATGCCAATCCGGGAATTATTTACGGGAAATATGCCAACGATAATTTTGATTCTGTTCAGAAATACAAGCAAACCAACGAGTGGATACTTAATAGCTTTTCGGATAAAAGCTCTGTAAAAAATATTATCGAAACAGTTGAATATGCCAACGGGAACATCCTGTCGGAAGAAGATGCTCGAAGGATTCTATACTATTATTCCGGATTAGAAAAACAAGAAGACGGACTCTATAATTACAGAAAACTTCCTTTTAAAACCTTTTCGGAAATTCAGCAGAAAACCAATTCGGTAGGCTGGATAAGTATGGACCATTCGGCTGATTATGTAGAACTGGCGATGTTCGGACCAGGAAGCGAAAATCTAAAACCGTTTATCAAAAACACCGATTTGCACTATTTTATGCTCGAAGCAGCTCAGGTTAGCGTTCGATAGTGTAACGCATCAAAGCTAAATTATCGCAAAAAGTTGCTTGTTCATTTGCTTAATCTTACTTTTGCCTCCCTGTTTATTATATAAAATAATGTCAAGAAAGAATAAGAAACAAAATATCGTTTTTGAGAACATAACTGTTTTAGATGCAGGAGCAAAAGGCATTTCGGTTGCTAAGACTCCCGAAGGACAAGTGATTTTCATTCCGAATGTAGTTCCGGGAGATGTAGTAGATGTAAAGACATTCAAAAAGCGAAAAAACTATTTTGAAGGAAAAGCCATTCATTTTCACAAATATTCTGATGACAGAGCTGAACCTCTTTGCAAACATTTTGGAGATTGTGGAGGTTGCAAATGGCAAAATATGAAGTATGAAAAGCAACTTTTCTATAAAAACAACGAAGTTTATAATCATCTAAAGCGCATCGGAAAAGTAGAAATACCTGAGTTTGAGCCTATTTTAGGAAGCAAAAAACAATTTTTCTACCGAAATAAAATGGAATTTTCTTTTTCGGATACCCGTTGGATTACTGAAAAAGAAATTGCAGAAAACGAAAATATTGACAGAGGAAACGCACTCGGATTTCACATTCCAAAAATGTGGGACAAAATATTGGACATCGAAAAATGTTTTTTGCAACAAGACCCGTCAAACGATATTCGTAACGAAGTCAAGCGTTTTGCCAACGAAAATAACCTTAGTTTTTTCAATGCCCGAAACCAGCAAGGTTTACTTCGGACGCTTATGATTCGTACTTCATCTCTCGGAGAAATCATGGTGCTTATTCAGTTTTTTGAAGATGATAAACAAAAAAGAGAACTTCTTTTAGCTTTTATTGCAGAGCGTTTCCCTGAAATTACTTCTCTGCAATACGTTATCAACAGCAAAGCCAACGATACGATTTATGACCAAGATGTAATTCTGTACAAAGGGAGAGATTATATTCTGGAAGAAATGGAAGGATTGACCTTTTCCATCAATGCTAAATCGTTTTATCAAACCAATTCCGAACAGGCTTACGAATTGTATAAAATAACTCGAGAATTTGCAGGACTTTCGGGAGATGAACTCGTGTACGATTTATATACCGGAACAGGAACCATCGCACAATTCGTTTCGAAAAAAGCTAAGAAAGTTGTAGGAGTTGAAGCTGTTCCGGCTGCTATTGAAGATGCAAAAATTAATGCCAAACGCAACAATATCACAAATTGCGAATTTTTTGTAGGAGATATGAAAGATGTCTTTAACGAAGAATTTATTGCCACACACGGAATTCCCGATGTGATTATTACCGACCCTCCACGAGATGGAATGCACAAAGACGTAGTGAAGCAAATCCTGAGAATTGCTCCGAAAAAAGTAGTTTATGTAAGCTGTAATTCAGCTACACAAGCTCGCGATTTGGCTCTTATAGACGAAATGTACAAAGTAACTCGCGTACGTCCTGTGGATATGTTTCCGCAAACACATCACGTTGAAAACGTAGTGCTTTTAGAAAAAAGATAAAACTGAAAAAGTTTTATTTTGCTTACACCACAACAGCCGTTCCGCTTGCGGTTACCATAAGCATTCCTCCGTTTGCTCCAACGGTTTCGTAGTCTAAATCAATTCCGACAATAGCATTTGCACCAAGTAGCGATGCTCTTTGTTTCATTTCGGCAAGAGCTGTTTCTTTTGCTTCAATAAGTACTTTTTCGTAAGTTGATGAACGACCTCCAAAAAAATCGGTTAGCCCAGCCATAAAATCTTTAAAAACATTCGCTCCGATAATGGTTTCACCCGTTACAATTCCTTTATACTCTCTGATAGGTTGCCCTTCGATGGTGTGAGTGGTAGTTAAAATCATAGTATTTCGTTTTTATCTGAATTAGTGTCAAAGTTATAAATTTCGTTACATTTGTAAGCTATAAAAAATTCTTATGGAAAAACTAAAAAAATTCACTCCTCATATTCTGGCTTTTTTAGGCTTTGTTGTTGTTGCTCTTATCTACTTTTATCCTGTGCTGTTAGGCAAAGAAATTTATCAGCCTGATATTGTGCAGTATATCGGAATGGCAAAAGAACAAAACGATTTCCGACAAGCAGAAGATACCGAGCCGTATTGGACAAATTCCGCTTTTGGAGGAATGCCTACTTATCAGTTAGGAGCAAAATATCCGCATAATTACGTAAAAAGTTTGGATTCGGTTTTACGTTTTTTGCCTCGACCTGCTGATTATCTGTTTTTGTATTTTATAGGATTTTACATACTTCTTTCCGCTTTACGAATCAAACCGCTCAAGGCTTTTATCGGAGCTTTAGCCTTCGGTTTTTCGACCTATTTAATTATCATTCTTGGAGTTGGACACAATGCCAAGGCACATGCAATCGCTTATATGCCTATGGTTGTAGCAGGAGTCTTGCTGGTCTTTCAACGAAAATACATCTTAGGTGGAATCCTCACTATGATAGCAGCAGCATTGGAAATTCAAGCTAATCACTTCCAGATGACTTATTACCTTTTGTTTTTACTGATAATTATCGGGGTTTATTATTCGTATAAATTAATCAAAGCAAAAGATTTTAAACCGCTTATTTATTCTCTCGGAATATTTCTAATTGCAGGGATTTTGGCCTTGGGAGCTAATGCCACAAACTTAATGGCGACTTCGGAATATGCCAAAGTAAGTACTCGAAGTAAAAGCGAATTGACTGTCAATCCGGACGGAAGCCCGAAGACTTCGCAAAATGCAATGACTTATGAATATATTACCGAATACAGCTACGGAAAGGCAGAAAGTCTGAACCTTATCGTACCACGACTTTTTGGAGGAGGAAATTCCGAAAAATTAGACGAAAATTCTGAAGTGCATCAATATTTGGTAAATCAAGGAATCCCGTATGAATATGTGGGTCAGTTCAGAGATAATTTCGGGCGAACGTATTGGGGAGACCAACCCATTGTTGCAGCTCCTGCTTATATCGGAGCGGTGGTTTTCTTCCTTTTTGTTTTGGCTTTATTCGTTGAAAAACGAAAAATAAAATATGTTTTTGTAGCCGGTGCTCTACTTTCGCTTTTGCTTTCGTGGGGAAAAAACTTTCCATTATTGACAGACTTTTTTATTAATAATGTCCCGATGTATAACAAATTCAGAGCGATTTCGTCTATTCAGGTAATTTTGGAATTGTGTATTCCGGTTTTGGCTGTTTTGGGCTTGGCTTCTTTTCTGAAAACGAGCAAAGAAGAACAATGGGATTCACTCAAAAAATCCGGAATCATAAGCTTAGGACTACTTGTTGTACTGCTTTTGGGTAAGGGAATGTTTAGTTTTACTTCTCCGAACGATGAATATTTAATTAATTATTTGAATCAAATTGTACAGGATAATTCTTTCGGATACGGATTTATGGAGGCTTTACAGTCTGACAGAGCTCAAATGTATTCATCTGATTTGGTTCGCAGTATTTTGCTTGTAATTTTTTCGGGAATAATCCTGTTTTTATTCCACAAAGACAAACTCAAAACCAATACAGCGATTATACTTATCGGAATTCTAATGGTTGGTGATTTGTTTTTGGTTGGAAAAAATTATGTGAATGAAAGCAGTTTTGTTCATAGCTACGAAATGGCAGAACCTTTTAAACCTACTCCTGCTGACCACGTGATATTAGAAGATACTTCGCATTTCAGAGTTTTTGAATTTCAAGGTGCGATGAGTAGTGCAAGAACTTCGTATTTTCATCATTCTGTTGGAGGATATAGTGCTGTAAAGCCAAAGAAAATTCAGGAATTGTATGATTACCAAATTGCAAAAGGAAATCAACAAGTGCTGAATATGCTCAACGTAAAATACATTCTGGATACAGATGAAGAAGGTAATGCCATTCCGATGCAAAATGACGATGCCTACGGAAATGCTTGGTTTGTAAATCAAGTTGAAGTGGTTGATTCGGCTGATGAAGTCATAAAATCTTTGGAAAATATTAATAAAAATACAGCCGTTTTAAACCTGAAAGATTTTCCAATAAAAGCAAAAGAAGTTGCAAACATTCACTTTGAAACCGATAGCTTATCTTCAATAGAACTAATTGAATACAAACCTAATTACTTAAAATACCAATCTCAAAATCAGAATGACGGATTGGCTGTTTTCTCGGAAATCTATTACCCTAAAGGTTGGATAGCAATGATTGACGGAAACGAAGCTGAAATTTTTGAAGTAAATTATACCTTGCGAGCCTTGCAAATTCCGAAAGGAAATCACACTATTGAGTTCAGATTTGAGCCACAAGTGGTAAAAAAAGGAAGTTCAATTGCACTAACTAGTTCTCTGATAATGATTTTGCTTATTGCAGGGGGAATTTTTTACAGAGCAAAGAAAAAGTAGCCGGAGTTCTTTTTTCGAATATTTTTGAGGAAAGAATCACCCCATAAAAAATCCGTCTTGTTAAGTGAACAAGACGGATTTTTTTATTACTAAAAACTATTTTCTTTAAAGAACAGAAGTCAAAGCATCATTCATATTTCGAACTGCATCTGCACTTTTAGCAAACAATGCTTTTTCGTTTTCATTTAAATTTACATCTATGATTTGCTCCACTCCGTTTTTGCCAATAATACAAGGAACACCTATACATATATCGTTCTGACCGTATTCTCCTTCGAGCAATACCGAACAAGGAATCATGCATTTTTGGTCGTTTAGGATACTATCTACCAAATAAGAAACCGAAGCTCCCGGAGCGTACCAAGCCGAAGTACCGAGTAATTTAGTAAGCGTTGCTCCCCCTACCATCGTGTCGGCTGATACTTTTTCTAATTCCTCTTTTGATAAAAATTCTGAAACAGGCACTCCGTTATAGCTTGCCAGTCTTGTAAGCGGAATCATTGTTGTATCTCCGTGACCTCCGATTACCATTCCCTGAATGTCGTTAGCCGGTTTGTCAAGAGCCAATGATAAATAAGTTTTAAAACGAGAACTGTCTAAAGCTCCCCCCATTCCGATGATTCTGTTTTTAGGAAGTCCTGTTGCTTTAAGAGCCAAATAAGTCATGGTGTCCATTGGGTTTGATACCACTACAATAATCGTGTCAGGCGAATATTTCAGAATGTTTTCTGCTACTCCTTTTACGATTCCTGCATTAATTCCTATAAGCTCTTCACGAGTCATTCCCGGTTTTCTGGGAATTCCCGAGGTAATTACCACTACATCGCTTCCCGCTGTTTTAGAATAATCATTGGTACTACCAGTTACTCTTGTATTAAAACCTAAAGTAGTTTGAGTTTGTGTAATGTCAAGAGCTTTACCTTCTGCAAAACCCTCTTTGATGTCTAATAAAACTATTTCGCTTGCAATTCTTCTGAATGCAATAGCATCTGCACAGGTAGCTCCTACGTTTCCTGCTCCTACAATTGTTACTTTCATCTATATAATTGTGTTTATGTTGTTAAAAAGTTTTGCAAATTTACAAAATTAATCAGCATTTAGGGATTAGAATTTGAAAATTATTGTACTTACAACTCACAACTTAACACATAATTCTTTAGTTAAAACTAAATGCTATACCTCCCGTAAGAGTGTTATATTCCTGAAAAGTATAATCGGCAAATATTTTGAAAAAGCCCAGATTAAGCCTCGTACCTAAAGTTCCTCTCATTCCGTTTGCCTGAAAGTTCATACTGATTGGGTCAGAAATTGTTTCGGGTACAGATCCTATCATATTTCCTTGGCCATCTTCAAGATCATAAGTAAGCGTGTAGTCTCCTTTCATCTTTACCGAAGATTTACCTGAATTATAACCAACGGCTCCGTAAAAGGTTATGAGCTTTAAATCTACCGAAGCAATAGCTTGCAAAGTCCATGTATTTACCTTAAATTCTGCTGCTCCGTTCTGTACATCCACTTCATCAAAGTCGGTGTCGTTTTCAATAGTATAAGTCATCTTCATGTTGGTAAAAGCAGCTAAAACAGAAACATTAAGAATAGGATTGTCCACTTTAAAGTAAGGCAATATGCTGTGTTGTACCCCCAACCCAAACAAGTCAAACTTAAAGTTTTCGGCCGGACTTATACTCGGAACAAACCTTACCTTAAAATCTGTATTTCCAAAAAATCCGAAACCTACCTGAGCCATCGGAACCGGAACGGCTTTAATCGGTAAATCAGCTCCAATACCTCCGGGCATGTCAAATTCCGCTACTTTATAGGTGTCTTCTTCATAGGGAATACGCACTTCTACCAATGCTTCTTGGTCCGAATCGCTCATTACTGTAGGAAGCGAATTTTCTCCATTAGGTAAAGATAGATAACTATAATCTCCCGGAACAAACGTAAAAAATTCGTCTGAAGCAGGAACAAACGATATAGACGGATTTATAGTTAAATCAAATCCGAATTTCTTTTTATGCGTTTTGGCAGTGGTGTACCAACCTCCGTTCAAATCGTACATGAATCCCTTTACAAAAGGATTTACATAATTCTCTGCCAAGCGACCTGCATCTCCCGCTGCAAGAACAAATGTTTCAACCCCTTGTGAAAACATCGATATTGACATAAGACAAAACACAAATTTTAAGATTGATTTTCTCATTTTTCATTAGTTTTATGTTAGACATCTGTACAAATGTATAATATTAAATAAATCAACAATAATTTTTATACTAAAAAATAAATATTTCAAAAAAAGGTAGCAAATTTTTCAAAAAAAAATCCCCGAAGTTACTTTCGAGGATTTGTATTAGGGGTGGTTTTTATTACACATCAATTTTAGCGTAAACTGCATTTTTTTCGATAAACTCTCTACGAGGAGGTACTTCATCTCCCATGAGCATTGAAAAAATTCTGTCTGCTTCGGTCATACTATCAATAGTAACTTGTCTTAAAGTTCTATTTTCGGGATTCATTGTAGTTTCCCAAAGCTGTTCTGCATTCATCTCTCCAAGACCTTTGTATCGTTGAATCGATGATCCTGAACCCATTTGTTGGATAAGTCTATCACGTTGGTCGTCGTTCCAAGCGTATTCTCTTTTGTTTCCTTTTTTAACCATGTATAATGGAGGAGTAGCGATAAATACGTGTCCGTTTTCGATAAGTTCTCTCATAAAGCGGAAGAAGAATGTTAGAATTAGGGTCGAAATGTGGCTACCATCAACGTCAGCATCACACATAATTACTACTTTGTGGTAACGAAGTTTTTCCAAATTCAGTGCTTTGCTGTCTTCTTCGGTTCCGATAGTAACTCCAAGTGCAGTAAAAATATTTCGAATTTCTTCGTTTTCAAACACTTTGTGGTGCATTGCTTTTTCTACGTTCAGTATTTTTCCACGAAGTGGAAGAATTGCCTGAAAATTTCTATCTCGCCCTTGTTTTGCTGTTCCACCAGCCGAATCTCCCTCTACGAGAAATACTTCGCATTTTGATGGATCAGTTTCTGAACAATCGGATAGTTTTCCTGGAAGTCCCCCTCCTCCCATCACGGTTTTTCTCTGAACCATTTCACGAGCTTTTTTGGCTGCATGACGGGCTTGAGCTGCAAGAATTACTTTCTGAACAATGATTTTGGCATCATTCGGGTTTTCTTCTAAATAGTTTTCCAGCATTTCAGAAACCGCCTGAGAAACCGGTGCTACCACCTCTCTGTTCCCTAATTTGGTTTTGGTTTGTCCTTCAAACTGCGGTTCGGCTACTTTTACGGAGATAATAGCGGTTAATCCTTCACGAAAATCATCTCCCGAGATCTCAAACTTTAACTTATCTAAAAGTCCGGATTGATCAGCGTATTTTTTTAAGGTATTGGTAAGCCCACGTCTGAATCCCGACAAATGCGTTCCTCCTTCGTGAGTATTGATATTATTTACGTACGAAAAAATATTTTCCGAGTAGCTGGAGTTATAAATAAGTGCCACTTCGACAGGCACTTCTCCTTTATCTGTTTCCATACTTACTACACCCGAAATAATTGGTTCTCTGTTTCCGTCTAAATATCTGATGTATTCTTTAAGTCCTTCTTCCGAATGAAAAATCTCCGAAATAAAGTTTCCGTCTTTGTCTGTTTCTCTTTTATCGGTAAGGGTAATGGAGATTCCTTTGTTCAAGAAGGCCAATTCTCTCATACGATTAGAAAGAGTTTCGTATGAATACTCGATGGTTTGTGTAAAAATGGTGTTGTCCGGGTGAAAGGTTACCATAGTACCTCTTTCGGTGGTTTCTCCGATTTGCTTTACCGGATAGAGTGCTTTACCTCTGGAATATTCTTGTTCGTAGATTTTTCCGTCTTTATATACCGTAGCTCTAAGGTGGTCAGAAAGTGCGTTCACACACGAAACTCCAACTCCGTGCAATCCTCCTGAAACTTTGTACGAGTCTTTATCGAATTTTCCTCCAGCCCCGATTTTGGTCATTACCACCTCAAGTGCAGAAACTCCCTCTTTTTTATGAATATCTACCGGAATACCACGACCGTTGTCTTTTACAGATACTGAATTGTCCGGATTAATTATGACATCTATCCTGTCGCAATGTCCTGCCATTGCCTCATCAATCGAATTGTCAACTACCTCATAAACCAAGTGGTGTAACCCTCTGACTCCAACATCTCCGATATACATAGAAGGACGCATTCTTACGTGCTCCATTCCTTCGAGAGCCTGAATATTGTCTGCTGAATAATTGTTGTTTTTTATTTCTTCGCTCATAATGTTTTAAAATTGTCAATAACGAGCAAATATAGGAAATTTAGGGCTGATTTCAAAACCGACACGGTTTTAAAAAAGTAGAAGTTATTAACATTATAGAGTTCTAAAAGTTGAAAAAAATATATACGATTTTGATTTAAAAACAAATCAGACTCCAATGTTTACTTTGTAGCCCTCGTAACTGCGAATGTTAAGTACTGTTTGGTCTTCAAAAATAAAATACTGACCTTTTATTCCTTTGAGTTTTCCTTTGTATTGAGAAGTTTTTTCTAAGTTAAGAGAAATAACTTTGGTTGGGTATTGCAAAACAGGATATTCGATTTTGGTAATTTCGCTTTGTTGATTCTCATAATAAGTCAAAACCTCTTTGGGTAAATAATCTTTGAGTTTTTCTTTTTCTTTATACAAATCCATTTCGGGGACCTCATTTTGAAGCATCTTTCTGAAGTTTGTCTTATCCGAAAAATGATTTTTAAGAGCCACCTCTGTGATTCCTGCCAAATACCGATTTGGAACCTGAACAATTGGCAAGGCTTGTACTGCTCCTTGATCTATCCAACGGAAGGGAACTTGTGATTTTCGGGTTACTCCTACTTTTAGCTCGCTTGAAAGCGCCAGATATACAACGTGAGGCTGAAGCTGCACTTGTTTTTCGTATGTTAAATCTCGGTCTTCGATGTTGAGGTGGGCTGTACTGAGTTCCGGACGCATTATCCACTCTCCTGCCAGCGGAGTGTTGTAAAAACATTCATAGCAAAAACCTTGTCTGAATATTTTTTTGGGTAGATGACAATTCAGACATTCATATCCGATATGTTCGATAGATACTTCTTTGTCGAGTAATTGATTGATATTTAGAAAATTATCATCAGAAGTCAAATAATACTGAACAGGATTTAAAAGTTCTGACTGCATTTTTACAAGTACAAACTCTAAATACATAAGATTTTTTTTATTTTTACAGCTTGTAAAGATAACAAAAAATGGCTCTTTCTATCATCAACTCTGTTGCTTCGTGGATTCTAAAAAAAAGAATTCATCAAATAGAATTGTTTATGAAATACCCGAATGAAGTACAGGAAGAGTTGCTAATCAACCTCTTACGAAGTTCCGAAAATACAATTTTAGGTAAAAAATACGGTTTTTCAGAGATTAATTCTTACAGAAAATTTTCAGAAAACGTACCTTTAGTAACCTATGAAGATTTGCAACCCTATATTGAAAGGGCAAGAAAAGGAGAACCAAATGTTTTTTGGAACAGTCCTATAAAATGGTTTGCCAAATCGAGCGGAACAACCGATGCTAAAAGTAAATTTATCCCTGTAAGTAACGCAGCTCTTGAAGACTGCCACTTCAAAGCAGGGAAAGATATGCTTTGCCTTTATTTGAACAATAACGAAAATTCGCAACTTTTTACCGGAAAAAGCCTCAGACTCGGAGGTAGTAAACAATTGTACAGCAACAACAACACCTATTTTGGAGATTTGTCTGCCATTCTGATTGAGAATCTTCCGATGTGGGCAGAATTTGGTAGCACTCCAAGCAACAAAGTATCGCAACTTTCCGATTGGGAAATAAAACTCGATGCTATTATTAAAGAAACTATTCAGGAAAACGTAACGAGTTTTGCGGGTGTTCCGTCTTGGATGTTAGTACTTTTGAACAAAACCTTAGAAACTACAGGAAAAACAAATCTCTTTGAAATATGGCCAAATCTGGAAGTCTATTTTCACGGAGGAGTAAGTTTTGACCCTTATCGAGAACAATACAAAAAACTTTTGCCAAGCTCAGATTTTAATTATTACGAAATTTATAACGCTTCGGAAGGTTTTTTTGCGTTACAGGATTTGAATAATTCTGACGAAATGCTCTTAATGCTCGATTACGGAATTTTTTACGAATTTATCCCAATGGATACTTTCGGAACTTCAAACCAAAAAGCTGTTCGCCTTGCTGATATTGAAATAGGAAAGAATTATGCAATTGTAATTACGACCAACTCAGGGCTTTTCCGCTATCTTATCGGAGATACGGTTCGTTTTACTTCGCTTAATCCGTACAGAATCAAGATTACCGGAAGAACCAAACACCATATCAACGTCTTTGGAGAAGAGCTGATGATAGAAAACACAGATCGAGCCGTTGCAGAGGCTTGCAAAGCTACCAATACGGAAGTTTTGGACTACACAGTTGCTCCTATTTTTATGGTAGGAAAAGAAAAAGGAGCCCACGAATGGATAATAGAATTTAAAGAAACCCCGAAAGATATAGGGCTTTTTCATACGGTTCTCGATGATACGTTAAAATCTCTCAACTCTGACTACGAAGCCAAAAGACATAACAATATGACACTTAATCGGCCTGTACTGAACATTGCCCGAAAAAATCTTTTTTATGATTGGCTGAAAAAAAATGGTAAATTAGGTGGACAAAACAAAATTCCAAGACTCTCAAACGATAGAACCTATTTAGAAGAACTCAAACAAATGCAGTAGAGATGTAGTTTTATTTTTTCAGCCGTTCTATTTCGGTTTGAATTTGTTCAATTACTTGTTTGTTTGCAATTTCTCCATCTAAACTAAAAATGATGAATACATTTCCTCCAAAGTCATTTTTGAAACTCTCAAAACTTGCTTTCATTCTTTCAGAGACAGAATAATTTCCAAAATTTGATTGTGCTGTTACAGGTTTTATTTGTATTCCAATTGCTTTTTCTTCTGTAACATATCCGAGATAGTCTATATCTCCTGCGTGGTCTAATTCGGGTGGACTTTCTTCAAATCTTACTTCTGAAAATGCTTTTGCCAAACCGTCATTTACAACTGATTTTTCTCTCAAATACCCGTCAAAAGTTCGGTTGATGGTCAAGTTATAAATATAGTTGTAACAATCTTCTTTTGTCAAAGCATTAAACGCTTCCTGCCATTCAGGAATAACGACTTCCGTGATTTTTTCGTAAAGTCTTTCTCTGAGTTCTTGTATGATTACTGGATTGTTTCTGAGGTATAATTCATAAACACAATCTCTACTACAAATAAAAGTTCATTTAACAAATGTACTTTTACAATTGAAAAATAATGCTTTTACAAAATTTAAATTATCGTATAAAAAAGACCTCACAAGTTTAAAAAAAACACTGTGAGGTCAGGAATCAAACTATTTAAAAAAACTATGATTCTTTATTTACAAGATGGCACTCAAAAAATTACTCCCAACCGCCTCCTAAAGCTCGGTAAAGCATAATAATGGCATTAAATTGTTTGTATTGGTTGTCAATTAGGTTCAGTTCTGAGTTAAGTGCACTGTCTTGAGCTGTCAGAACCTCCAAGTAATTTGCCAATCCGTAAGTAAGTAATTCTTCAGAATATTCAGAGGCTTTTTTGAGGGCATCAACTTGCTGTTCTCTGATTTGGATTTTTCGGGTTTCGTTTTGGTAATTAGCCAAAGCATCTGATACTTCTTTTCCAGCTGTTTTCAAGGCTTGTTCAAACTGAATCAAGGCCTTTTGTTGATTAGCCTTAGCAATTTCGTGTTGCGTTTTGATTTGTCTTTGATTGAAAATCGGTTGTGTCAGTCCGGTTATGATATTAGCAAAAATCGAATTGGTACCAATCAGTTCTTTGAGTTCTAAACTCTGAAAACCTCCGGTTGCAGTAATGGTAAGTGACGGATAAAAATTGCTTCTGGAAACATTCACTAATTCAAACGCGTTTACCAAGCCGTATTCTGCTGCAATCAAGTCAGGGCGTCTGCTCAAAAGATTGGCAGGAACTCCCAGTTTGATTTCAGGGTTCAACTCTTGCTCTTCAAAAGTGGTTCTTTCGATTCTTTGAGCGTTTTCACCCAAGAGAATACTCATTGTATTTTCAAGAATAGTAATGTTGTATTTTAAATCCTCAATGATGATTTCCGTAGCCAGTTTTTGTGCTTCGGTTTGTTTGACAGCAACTTCTGTTACTTGTCCGGCATCTTTCAGAGCTTGAATAGTCTCTATACTTTTGCTTCGGTTTTCAAAGGTTTGCTCGGCTATTTTGAGTTGTGCATCTAAGGCTAAAAGTTGATAATAAATGGAGGCTATTCCGGTAATTATTTGCGTTTTTACTGCCTGATTGGCAGCAATAGTTTGCAAATACAGAGCGTTTGCAGCCCGTTTGTTACTCCTGATTTTTCCCCATATATCAGCTTCCCACGAAAGGTTTGCAGCCAGTTGATATTGGTCTATTCGGTCAAACATTGTCCCAAACTGACTGTTTCCCGAAATTTCCTGATGTGTCCAGTTTCCGTTAATTCCCAATGTGGGAAAATATCCTGATTTTCGCTGTTTCAGGTTAGCTTCTGCTGCTGCGATGTTTTGTATGGCTATTCGGATGTCAAAATTATTTTGTAGCCCTTTTTGAATATAGCTTTGCAATATTGGGTCTTTGAATAATTCTTTCCACGATATATCAGCCATCGAAACAGTATCATTTGCAACTACTTCGCTCCTATACAGTTCTTCTGTTTCTATTGTAGGTCTTTCGTAATTTTTTGCTACAAAACACGATTGTAACATCAAAGTACTACCTAAAATCACTATATATTTTTTCATTTTTCTTTTTAAAGTTTATGTTGGTGCTGGGCGGTGGATGACGGGGCAATTCCTAAATCCTAATTCCCAAATCCTAATCTCTATTAGTAGGTTTTACTTTTTCTTGTAACCATTGAAAGATAGCGTATAGAACGGGAATATTAAATACTCCGATTATGGTTCCGATAAGCAATCCGAAAGCCGCTCCTGTTGCTATAGAGCGGTTACCCACATATCCTACTCCGGTTGCAAATACTAAAGGCATTAATCCTAAAATAAAAGCAAATGAAGTCATCAGAATCGGACGTAAACGTGCTTTGGCTCCGCTAATGGCAGATTGAGCAATACTTTGACCGTTTCGCCTTCCTTGAATAGCAAACTCTACAATCAGAATGGCGTTTTTGGCCAGTAGCCCGACCAGCATCACTAAGGCAATCTGGAAATAAATGTTGTTTTCTAATCCGGCTAATTTTTGTGCCCAAAAAGCTCCCATAACTCCGCCCGGCAACGAAAGAATTACCGACAACGGCAATAAATAACTTTCGTATTGAGCAGCAAGAATAAAATAGATAAATACCAGACACAAAAAGAAAATCATAGCGGTTTGAGAACTTGCATTAATCTCCTCTCTTGAAAGTCCGGTAAAGTCAATTCCGTAGCTTGTAGAAAGATTTTGCTCGCCTACCTCCTGAACTGCTCTAATGGCATCTCCGGTACTGTATCCGGGGCTGTTTGCTCCTGAAATGTTTGCAGAGGTAAACAAGTTATAACGGTTTACGGTCTGAGGACCATAAACTTTTTTCAGATTGATGAACTGTGTAATAGGTGTCATCTGTCCTGAGGTTGTTCGTACAAAGATTTTGTCCAGGTCGTTTTCGGTAGATCGGTCTTCGGGAAGTGCCTGAATCATTACTCGGAATTGTTTTCCGTAACGGGTGAAATCGGCTGCATAAATTCCTCCGATATATCCTTGAAGTGCAGAGAAAATGTCACTTACTGAAACTCCAGACTGTTTAGCTCGTGGAACATTCAGTTCGATTTCGTATTGAGCATACGAAGTATTGAACGAGGTTTGAGCGTAGAGAATTTCCGGACGTTGCGATAATTGTTCAAGGTATTGATTGGCAACTTCGTTGAATTCTGCCAAACTTCCTCCTGACTTATCTAATAATTTCATTTCGAATCCTGATGAAAATCCGTATCCGGGAACACTCGGAGGAGCGAAGAAAATACTTTTTGATTCAGGCATTTGGGCTGCTATGCCAAAAAGTTTTCCGATAACAGCATCAATAGACGAGTCTTCGTCTTTTCGTTCTTCAAATTTTTTCAGACGAAGCATTCCCATTCCGTAGTTAGAACCTTGTCCGCTGATAAAACTAAATCCAGATACAAGTGTAATTCCTTCCACCTCCGGAATTTGCATGGCTCTTTGTCTGAACTCTTCCTGAAATTTTACTACCCTGTCTGCACTTGCTCCTTGAGGGAGTTCAAAATTAGCCATTACAAAACCTCTGTCTTCGCTCGGGACGAATCCGGTTGGCATGGTTTTATTAGCTAAATAAATAAAGATTCCGCAAACAGTCAGAATTACAAAAGTAATCCATCTTCGCTTTAAAAGGAATTTAAAACTTCTGGCATATCGGGCAGTCATCGCATCAAAGATATGATTGAAAACAGTAAAAAATCGTTGGGCAAAATTCTTTTTCTTTCCATGAGAATCTTCGTGGGGTTTTAGCAGTAAAGCACATAAAGCTGGGCTTAGCGTCAGTGCGTTTATAGCCGAAATAGCAATAGCAACAATAAGGGTAATACCAAACTGTTTATAGAAAACTCCCGTAGGGCCAGAAATAAATGTAACCGGAATAAACACCGCTCCCATTACCAATGTAATCGAGATAATAGCACTTGAGATTTCACTCATCGTACTTATAGAGGCTTCTTTTCCGCTTTGCTTGGTTTTTGCCATTTTTGCGTGAATGGCCTCGACGACAACAATTGCATCATCTACTACAATTCCGATGGCGAGTACCAATGCAAAAAGTGTTAGCATATTGATGGTAAAGCCGAATAAATTCAGAAAGAAAAATGTACCAATAATCGAAACCGGAACAGCAATAAGCGGAATAAGCGTAGAACGAAAATCTTGTAAGAAAAGGAATACTACCAAGAAAACCAGAATAAAGGCTTCGATAAGGGTTGTAATTACCTTAGAAATAGACGCTTCAAGGAATTGGTTGGTGTCAAACATCACAATGTATTCTAACCCGTCAGGCATTCCTTTGGAAATTTCTTCTAATTCGATTTTTAATTCCTCAATAATCTCTTGTGCATTTGAACCTGGAGTTTGGTAAATAGCCATTGCTGCAGCAGGCCTTCCGTTATAGCGAGAAATTCCCGAATAAGCCTGAGCTCCCATTTCAATTTTAGCTACATCCTTCAGATATAAAATCTGTCCGTTATCGAGTGATTTGATTACAATATCTTCATATTGCTCTTGTGTTCTGTATTTTCCACTATAACGAATAACATACTGAAAAGCCTCTGCATTGTTTTCACCTAATTGTCCTGCTGCAGCCTCTAAACTCTGTTCGTTAATAGCTATCGTAACATCAGAGGGAACTAATCCGTAATTAGCCATTTTTATAGGGTCTAACCATACACGCATGGAGTAATTACGAAGCCCGAAAGAACTGGCATCTCCTACTCCGTTCACCCTTTTTAATTGAGGTACAACATTTATATTCAGGTAATTTTGAATAAATGTTTGGTCATATCTGTCGTCTTGAGCAAAAAAGGAAACGAACATCAAAGCACTGGTTTGTTGTTTTTGAGTAACAACTCCCGAGCGAGTAACCTCAGCAGGTAATAGTGGTGTAGCCCGAGCTACCCTATTTTGCACATTTACAGCAGCAATATCCGGATCAATTCCTTGTTTAAAAATTACCTGAATAGTTGCCTGTCCGGTATTGGTAGCGGTAGAAGTAATGTAATCCATTCCTTCTACTCCGTTTACTTGCTCTTCGAGCGGAATAATAACACTTTCTAAAACGGTTTGAGCATTTGCTCCCGGGTAGTTTGCCTGAATTTGAACCGTAGGAGGTGCAATTTCAGGATACTCTGTAACGGGAAGTGCAATAATTCCTAAAATACCGAGAATAACTATGATAATCGAAATAACGGTTGATAGTACAGGTCTTTCTATGAATGTTCTTAACATAATCTAAATTGTGTTAGAGTGCAGGTTTTAGCGAATTAACTAAAGTGTCGAAGTTTACGGTTCGTGGCGTAACCGGAGTATTGTTTCGCAGTTTTACAATTCCCTCAACCACTACTTTTTCGCCTTGCCTAACCCCTGATTCAATAACAGCAATTCGGTTGATTTTATCTGTTATTTTAACAATTGTAGCATAAGCCGTATCGTTTTTTACGGCATAAACATAATCGATTCCTTGTTGCTCGAATGTAGCCACCTCGGGAACGACAATCACATCTTTATATTCTTTCGGAATACGAATCATACCACTATTTCCGTTTGCTAAAATCCCACTTGGGTTTTTAAATTTAGCTCTGAAACTCACTGTTCCTGTTGTTTTATCGACCTGACCTGTAACAGTTTCTATTTTTCCTTTTTCGGAATAAGTTTTTCCATTAGCCAATTGAAGTTCTACTAAAGGGAAGTTTTTAATTTTTTCTTCTCTTGTTTTTCCTTCGGTTTTGCTTAAAAAATCAATGTAATTTTTTTCGTTAAGAGCAAAGAAAACATAAACTTCATCTGTTGTAGAAACAGTAGTCAAAGGTTGAGAGTCAGTAGGGCTAACTAAAGCTCCTTCTCTGAAGTTTATAGAACCTACATATCCGTCAATCGAGCTTCTGATATTGGCATAATCAATAGTTGCCGCAACCGAACTGTACGCACTTTTTGCTTGAGCTAATCTGGCTTTGGCTGTTTCTAATTGCACACTGCTAATGATATTTTTTTCAACCAGTGGAATCAATCTGTTTACTTCAACCTGAGCTGCATTTACATTGGCTTTTGCGGCTTCAGCATCTTGGCTCATAGATTGAGTTTCTAAGATAAAAAGAACTTGTCCTTTGCGGACTTTTTGTCCTTCATCGACCAAAACTTTTGTGATATATCCGGAAACCTTGGCTCTTACTGCATTGTTATTTGTTCCTTCGATATTTGCAGGATAAGTTTCGTATCCGATTAATGATTTTGTTGGAACTTCTACTACCGAAAACGGAAGTGCAGAAATCGGCTGTGGTTGGTTGTTATTTCCTTTATTGCAAGAAATAAGCAGTAACGAGGCTAATAATCCGATACAGATATTTGATTTGCTCATACGTATTAAAAGTATATAGTTTAATTATTTATTAAGGTTTTCTTCTTCTATTTTCTTTAAATCAGTCAAAAGACGTTTGGTAATTTTTTCCATTTCATAAAGGTGTTCTTTATAGGCTTTAATGTTTTCTAAAGCACAGTTGCCTTTGTTTGAGCATGCGATTTTGCTTTTGTACTTGATTACTTTTTCGAGTAGTTTTTTCTCGAACTCCATATTTTTTAACAGCCTTACAAAGCGTTCGCTAAAAGGATAAGTTCTAAAGTATTTTTTTCGGTCTCCTTCAATATTGACGTAATAAATTTTATCTGTTTTTACAAGTAAATTCAAGCTGGCAGAGATACTACTTTTACTTGCTTGAAGTTTTTCTACCAAATAATCAAAAGTAAGTCCCTCTCCTTTTCCTTCCATAATGAGCGTAGCCCAAATTCTTCCTGTAAGAGGCGAAATAGTATGTTGATTCTGAAGATGAATCCCCATCATTTCTGTCAGCTCTTTTCTTTCTAAATCCGTATTCAATGGTAGATTCATTTTAAATAGAGTGCAAAAATAAGTTTAGTTCGGCAACTACCGAACTAAACAAACCTAAACTTGTGTTAAAAGTTTTTCATACGTCTATAGTGTTAAAAACAACAGAAAACCGAGTCATATTTTTATGTATATCATTCTTCAATTTCTATATCTTTGTAGCAAACCAAAAACAGTGAGCAAAACTAATAAACTCAAAATTTTTAACGACCCGATTTACGGATTCATTTCTATCCCGAGTGAGCTTATTTATGATTTAGTTCAGCATCGATATTTTCAGAGGTTAAGGCGGATTTCTCAAATGGGATTATCTTATTTGGTTTATCCGGGAGCTCATCACACCCGATTTCATCACGCTTTGGGCAGTATGCACCTGATGCAAAAAGCAGTTGAGACGCTCAAGCAAAAAAACATCGAAATATCAACAGACGAAGAACAAGCGCTTTATATTGCTATTTTGCTTCACGACATCGGGCACGGGCCTTTTTCGCATGCTATGGAGCATAGTATTGTGGACATTCATCACGAGGACATTTCGATTTTATTTATGAATAAGCTTAACCGAGAATTCAACGGAAAATTGGCTTTGGCCATAGAAATCTTTAAAGAAAAATACCATAGAAAATTTTTGCATCAGCTTATTTCCGGACAGTTTGATATGGACAGAATGGATTATCTGAAACGAGATAGTTTTTATTCGGGAGTAGCAGAAGGAAACATTAATTCTGATAGGCTAATTCAGATGATTAATGTGGTTGAAGATCGTTTGGTAATTGATGAAAAAGGAATTTATTCGGTTGAAAAATTTTTGGTGGCAAGACGACTGATGTACTGGCAAGCCTACCTTCACAAAACCAGTATTGTAGCCGAGCAAATGCTTACGAAAACACTTCAAAGAGCCAAAGAACTTACCGAGAATGGACAAACACCATCTTGTGGTTCTGCTTTTTCATTTTTCTTGGAAAATAAAATTGACCAAGGCAACTTTGATGATACGGTTTTAGAAAAATTCTCAAATTTAGACGATTACGATGTTGTTTCTGCTTTAAAAGAATGGCAAAACTCTAGTGATTATGTCTTGAGCCATTTAAGTCAAATGCTCATCAATAGGGATTTGCTCAAAATCGAAATCAACTCCGAAAAGTTTCCAAAAGAACGGATTTTAGAACTTCAGAACTTACTCTCGAAAAAAGAAAAAATATCTGACAAAGAAAGCAAGTATTTTATTTTTAAAGGAAAAATAAGCAACAAGGCGTATGATAAAACTTCTGAACCTATTTTGATTTTACACAAAAACGGCAAAACAGAAGATTTGATTTCTGCCTCAGACAAATCCTACCTGAAATCTCTTTCAGAAGAAGTCTCGAAATACTACTTGTGTTATCCAAAAAGTATCAGAGAAGTATAGTAAAAAAACATATTTTATTCTTGTGATAAACTTTTCTAATTTTTATTTTTGTTGGCAAATTTGCATAAACTTCCTGATTCAATATTGAAAATAATTGATCTTCATAAATGTTGAAGTAGAAATTTTTAATCACCATTACTTTAAAAAAAATAGTATTTATTCCTTAAACTAAGGATATGGAGTATATTATGAATCACTAAAAATTAATTTGACTAACAAAAAAATGAACTCACAAAATTTGCTGCAGCTTGCAGAAGAATTCGGAAGTCCGCTCTATGTATATGATGCGGAGAAAATTGAATTTCAATACAACCGCCTTACAAAGGCCTTTTCTAAGGTTGAAAAGTTGAAAATCAATTATGCAGTCAAGGCACTCTCGAATGTTTCTGTACTCAAGGTGTTCAAAAATCTGGGTTCAGGTTTAGATACTGTTTCTATACAAGAAGTGCAATTAGGGCTTTTGGCTGGTTTTGACCCGAAAGACATCATCTTTACACCAAACGGAGTTTCGTTAGAAGAAATCGAAATGGTTGCAGAAATGGGAGTACAAATCAACATTGACAATCTTTCTATCTTAGAACAATTTGGAACAAAATACCCGAAAATTCCGGTTTGTATTCGCATAAACCCTCACGTAATGGCAGGAGGAAATGCTAATATCTCGGTAGGACATATCGACAGTAAATTTGGTATTTCGATTCATCAACTTCCTCACTTACTCAGAATTGTAGAAAACACAGAAATGCACATCAACGGAATCCACATGCACACCGGCTCTGATATTCTGGATATTGATGTATTTCTGTATGCTGCCGAAATATTGTTTGAAACCGCCAAAAATTTCAAAGAGCTAGAATTTATAGATTTCGGAAGTGGGTTTAAAGTACCTTATAAAAAAGACGATATAGAAACAAATGTTGAAGAACTCGGAAAAAAGCTGACCAAACGATTTAACGATTTTCAAAAAGAATACGGAAAACCGCTGACATTGGCTTTTGAACCGGGTAAATTCTTAGTGAGCGAGGCAGGTTATTTTCTTGCCAAAGTAAATGTGGTAAAACAAACTACCTCAACTGTTTTTGCGGGAATTGACTCCGGTTTTAACCACTTGATACGTCCGATGCTTTACGGTTCGTATCACCATATCGAAAACATATCTAATCCGAAAGGCAGACAACGCTTTTATTCGGTTGTAGGATATATCTGCGAGACTGATACCTTCGGAACTAATCGTATGATTTCCGAAATTACCGAAGGAGATATTCTTTGTTTTAAAAATGCAGGAGCTTACTGCTTCTCGATGTCTTCTAATTACAATTCGCGGTACAAACCTGCTGAAGTACTATGGAAAGACGGTAAAGGACAACTAATCAGAAAACGGGAAACCTTTGAAGATTTAACAAGAAATCTGATTCTTTAGATTTATAGTATTAAGCTAAATGCTTGAAAGCTGGTTTTCGGGGTTACTTGTTTTTCATTCTTTCTTCCATTTTTTTGGCAAAATTTCTGCGGAAGAAAAACATAAATATTGCCAATCCGGCAATAGCAAAACTAATATAGGGATTTCCTTCTTCCCCATTTAGTTTTTTATATCCGTCATAGATGAATAACAACCCCAAAATAAGATAAGCCCAGTAGAAGTATTTGTAGTATTTCATAAGAATTCAGTTTTTACAAATATAGTGTTTTTTTTCAAAAAAAGCTTAAAATAAAATCAGCTCTCTTCTCGGGAGTATCTTTAGGCACTTCGATAAGGTGGTATCCTAAATCTTCGTAAGTCTTAATCAGGTACTCCTGAATTTGTTTTGCTTGTTCAAGGTTTTCGTATCGTTCGTTATCTGAACTGTAAATTTCGTCCCAAATAGGAAGAATAAATAGTTTAGTATATTTATGTTCTTTGCAGGCTGTGTCAAAATTATCCGGATAATCCGTATCTCCGATATAATGCATATATGCCAAAACATCGGGAATTCCTCGGTCTATAAAAACAATATTTTCGTTTTCATTAAGTGCACTCTTGTACTGATTAATTCTACCTTCTAATAATTTTTGACTGAATAAAAGAGGTTGCTCTAAAAACAATTGGTCGATTCCTTGTCTTTGTGCTTCAAGAATAACCTGTCTTGAAATTTCAGGATAGCACACATATCCTCTTTTGGATAAAATATTTACAAGGGTTGATTTTCCCGTTCCGGGACCTCCAATAAGAAGAACTATTTCTTTTTGCTGCATTCTAAATAACAACGATTCGTTAAAAATGGTTTAATATTTAAGCTCAGAATTTTCAATTATTTCTGAACGGCAAAGGTAAAACAAACTGACGAAGTAAACTTCGAGAAATGCTATAAATACAAAAAACAAAGATTATTTCTCACGATAATTATCTCATCTAAATTTCAAATAAAAAGCTTTTGTCAAAACAATCAAATCGGTATTTGCAACAAGCCGAATTTTGCCCTTTTCTTATCATACATCAATGGTCATTTTGTTTTCGGTAAGTACCTTTGTAATAAATTTTAAATCCGTATAATTACAAAAAAACAAAGTTATGAAAAATACAGTAGTACACAAAGCAGACACAAGAGGACACGCAAACCACGGCTGGTTAAAAGCCTATCACACCTTCAGTTTTGCCAATTATCACAATCCGGAAAGAATTCATTTCGGAGCGTTGAGGGTTCTAAATGACGATACAATTGAGGGAGGAAAAGGATTTGGAATGCATCCTCACGATAACATGGAAATCATTACTATTCCGCTCGAAGGCGATTTAGAACACAAAGACAGTATGGGAAATGTAGGTGTTATCAGGCAAGGTGATATTCAGGTAATGAGTGCAGGGACAGGAGTATTTCACAGTGAATACAACAAAAATCAAGACAAAGAAGTAAAACTCTTACAAATTTGGGTTTTCTCGAACAAACGAAATGTAGCACCACGTTATGACCAGATTACATTAAACCCGGAAGATAAAAAGAATAAATTTCAACAAATTGTATCTCCAAATCAAGACGATAAAGGAATGTGGATTCATCAAAACGCCTGGTTCAATCTCGGAAAATTTGACCAAGAAATGACTGCTGAATATAATCTAAACGACAATCAAAACGGAGTTTATGCTTTCATTATTAAAGGAAAAGCCAATATTGAAGAACAAAATCTTGACACCCGAGACGGAATGGGAATATGGAATGTTAATTCGCTTAAAATAACAATTTTAGAGCCCGAAACAGAAATTTTACTGATGGAAGTTCCGATGAAAATTTAAAATTAAACTGTAATTTTGCCCTGTTTTATAAATCAAGGGGAACTTTGGAAAAATTCACACTATATAAAGGAGCTGAAATTCATTATTCCGACAACGGAAAAGGCTCCGTTGTCGTATTGCTCCACGGGTTTTTAGAAAATCAGACGATGTGGAATTTCTTAATCGATAAATTATCCAAAAAGCATCGGGTTTTTGCTTTCGATTTACTCGGACACGGAAAATCAGAAAGCATCGGATACATCCACACTATGGAAGAACAAGCAGATATGGTTTATGCTGTTTTATACGAAAATAAAATCCGAAAAGCTACTCTTATCGGACATTCTATGGGTGGATATGTTGCTCTTGCTTTTGCCGAACTCTACCCTGATGTTATCAAAAAAATAGTTCTTGTCAATTCTACTGCCAGGGCAGATTCAGCCGAAAGAAGACTCAATCGGGATAGGGCTATTCAGGCTGTAAAACAAAATTTTTCTACCTTCGTAAAAATGTCAATTACCAATCTTTTTTCCGAAAAAAACAGAAAAAAACGCTCTAAAGAAATCGAAGAAGTTAAAAAACAAGCACTGAAAACTCCAATTCAAGGAATCATAGCAGCATTAGAGGGAATGAAAATCAGAAATGACAGAGAGGTAATGCTTCACTTTGCCCCCTACCCTATGATGTTGATTTTGGGAACAGAAGACTCGGTCCTAAATTATGAAGATAACAAAGATCAAACCGAAAATACTCAGGTCAAACTCGTTTCTCTCGAAAGCGGACACATGTCTCACCTTGAAAACACGGACGAACTTATAGAAAATATCGTTACTTTTTTAAAGTAAGGTATCGTCCCGAAAAAAAGACCAGAAGGAATACGATGTGGACAAATTAAGACTTTAAAATCTCTTTCTGAAAAGCAAAATAAGCTCTTTTTGAGGCTGTTTCTTCTGCCTTTTTTTTTGAAGTAGCACGAGCTTTCGATACAACTTTATCGTCTATGAAAAGTTGTGCTGAAAAATGTTTTTGAACTTCGGCACTTTTTTCTTCTTCAACTCTGATGGCAAAATGTTTTTTGTGTTTCTGACACCATTCAATCAAAAGACTTTTGTAACTGATAATCTTTCCTTCTAATCTTTCGATATTTACATAAGGTGTAATTAGTTTTTTGTTGATGAATTTTTCGCAAGTAAGATAACCTCTATCCAAATAAATAGCTCCAACTAAGGCCTCAAAAAGATTCCCGTAGATGTTTTCTCCGAAATGTTTTTGAGAAACTTTACTCGTTATAAGTTCGATGAGTCCGAGTTGTTTTCCGAGATTATTGAGATTTTCGCGACTTACTATTTTAGCCCTCATTTTGGTCAGATAACCCTCGTTCTGATTCGGAACTTCTCTGAATAAATACGCTGCAATTACACTTCCGAGCATAGCATCTCCCAAAAACTCTAATCTTTCGTAGCTGATTATTTGCCCGTTTTCATCTGTTTTGTTTACAGAACTATGAGTAAATGCTCTTTGGTAAATTTCAATGTTTTTTGGTTTGAATCCTGTAATCTGATAAATTTTTTTAAAAAAACTCCCGCCTTTTTCAGCACGGGAGTTTTTCAATATTTTTTGTAGAATATTCATTCTAACAGAGGTTACATTTCTAATTTTTTTACAAGTACACAAGCGTTGTGTCCTCCGAATCCGAATGTATTACTCATCATAACTTTTACATCTCGTTTTTGGGCTTTGTTAAAAGTAAAGTTCAATTTCGGGTCGATGTTTTCGTCGTCGGTAAAATGGTTGATAGTTGGAGGAACAATTCCGTTTTTGATAGCCAAAATACACGAAATCGCTTCAATAGCTCCGGTTGCTCCAAGCAAATGTCCTGTCATTGATTTGGTAGAGTTCAGATTCAGGTTATAAGCGTGCTCCCCGAAAACTTCTAAAATAGCTTTTGATTCTGCAATGTCTCCAAGCGGTGTAGAAGTTCCGTGCAAATTTACTCCATCTACATCGGTTGGTTTTAATCCTGCATCTCTCAGACAGTTAAGCATCACATTTCTTGCTCCGAAACCTTCCGGATGCGGTGCTGTAATGTGGTGTGCATCAGCCGACATACCTCCACCTCCAATTTCGCAGTATATCTTAGCTCCTCTTGCTTTTGCGTGTTCGTATTCTTCTAAAATTAACGCCCCTGCTCCTTCTCCCAGAACAAATCCGTCGCGGTCTTTGTCCATTGGTCTTGAAGCAGTTTTTGGGTTGTCATTTCTGGTCGAAAGCGCATGCATTGCATTAAAACCTCCAATTCCTGCAATGGTCACAGCTGCCTCCGAACCTCCCGTCAAGATAACATCTGCATGTCCTAAACGGATGTAATTAAAGGCATCAATAATTGCATTGGTAGAAGAAGCACAAGCTGAAACGGTTGTAAAGTTCGGACCTCTAAGACTGTATTTCATCGAAATAAGTCCTCCTGCAATATCCGCAATCATTTTTGGTATAAAAAAGGGGTTGAATTTTGGAGTTCCGTCTCCTTGGTTAAAATTAGTTACTTCATCCTGAAAAGTCTGTAAACCTCCAATTCCCGAACCCCAAATAACGCCTGCTCTGTCCGAGTCTAATTTTTCTAAATCAAAATCAGCATCTTCCATAGCTTCAGTAGCTGTTATCATAGCATACTGAGCATATTTATCCATTTTACGAGCTTCTTTTCTGTCAATAAAATCTTCTACATTGAAGTTTTTTATCTCACAGGCAAATTGTGTTTTAAATTTTGACGCATCAAAATAAGTAATAGGTGCAGCACCGCTTATTCCGTTTATAAGTCCGTTCCAATACGCTTCAATATTGTTCCCTATCGGAGTTAATGCTCCCAGCCCCGTTACTACAACTCGTCTTATTGCCATATTCAGAATTTTAAAAAAATTTAAAAAAACCCATATTATCCTGACAGTATAAACTAGACTAATATGAGTTTGTATCTTTTACAGATTGTACTTTGACAATCTATGTGGTTTTTAACCCTAAAACAAAAAAACAACATACCTTACACTTCGCCTAAGAAGTGTAAGGTATTTATGTTAATTACTTTTTAGCCTCTTCAATATAAGAGATTGCTTGACCAACAGTTGCGATGTTCTCTGCTTGGTCGTCCGGAATTTGAATGTCAAATTCTTTTTCGAATTCCATGATTAGCTCAACAGTATCCAAAGAATCTGCTCCTAAATCGTTTGTGAAGCTTGCTTCTGTTACTACTTCGTTTTCGTCAACGCCTAATTTGTCAACGATAATCGCTTTTACTCTTGATGCAATGTCTGACATAATTTTTTATTTTAGTATTTGAATTAAGATGCAAAAATAGAAAATTTTATTTAAATCGCTATTTTCAAAAAAAAATGTGGCACTAAAGTAGAAAAATAATTTTAAAATACAAGTATAATCGCTTTATTTTCTGCTTATTTATTTGTTTTTTTGCGGCATGAAAAATATTGTAATTTTTGCTTCAGGCTCGGGTTCTAATGCAGAAACCATTATAAATCACTTTCAGAACGATGATTTTGCGAGAGTTGTAGCTGTATTTACAAACAAACCCGATGCGGGAGTTATACAACGTGCAATAAATCACAAAATTCCGTTTGAAATTTTTTCTAAAGACGAATTTCAAGACCGTAAATTTTTTGATTCAATAAAAAAATACAATCCTGATCTGATTGTTTTGGCTGGATTTCTCTTAAAAGTTCCGGAGTATCTGATAAAAATTTTCCCCGCTAAGATAGTTAACATCCACCCTGCCCTACTTCCAAACTATGGAGGCAAAGGAATGTACGGACTCAATATTCACAAAGCTGTTTTTCAAAACAAAGAAAAGTTTTCAGGAATGACCATACATTACGTAAACGAACATTATGACAAAGGGAATATTATTTTTCAGAAAGAAGTAAACATCGAGGATTGTCAAACTCCCGAAGAAGTCGCTCTTAAAATCCTTGCTTTGGAACACAAAAATTATCCCATTGTAATAGAAAAACTATTAAAACTTAAAATAGAAAATTAACGCTTTTTTGAATATAAAATTTGCCTTTGTTTGAGTGTTTTTAAAGAGATTATTATGCACAATCTCGAAGCATCATTACAAAATATTTTCTATCCTTAAAAGGAAGTTTAAATATTCCGTATTTTCTTAGTATATTTGCACTCTTAAATTTTTTTCTAACGAACGTATGATAAAGATTACATTGCCTGACGGTTCAGTTAAGGAGTTTCACAGTGGAGCGACCCCAATGGAGGTTGCCAAAAGTATAAGCGAAGGATTGGCTAGAAACGTGATTTCTGCTTCTTTCAATGGTACAACTATTGAAACAGAAACACCACTCACGACCGACGGATCTTTGGTTCTTTACACATGGAATGACAAAGAAGGTAAAAAAGCTTTCTGGCATTCAACGTCACACGTTTTGGCTCAAGCATTACAAGAGCTATATCCGGGTATCAAACTTACCATTGGTCCGGCTGTAGAAAATGGTTTTTATTATGATGTCGATTTCGCAGACAACAAAATCTCTGATAGTGATTTCAAAAAAATCGAAGACCGTGTGCTCGAAATTTCTCGTGAAAAACACGATTTCAAAATGCGTTCGGCTTCAAAAGCAGAAGCTTTGGAATTCTATAAAAAAGAAAATAACCCTTATAAAATCGAGCTTATCGAGAATCTGGAAGACGGAACCATTACATTTTGTGATCATTCCTCTTTTACAGATTTGTGCCGTGGAGGTCATATCCCGAACACCGGAATCATCAAAGCGGTTAAGATTTTGAGTATTGCAGGTGCTTATTGGAGAGGAGACGAGAAAAACAAACAGCTCACCAGAGTGTACGGAATCTCGTTCCCGAAACAAAAAGACCTGACCGAATATATACAATTTTTGGAAGAAGCCAAAAAACGTGATCACAGAAAATTAGGAAAAGAATTAGAGCTTTTTCATTTCTCTCAAAGAGTAGGGCAAGGGTTACCTCTTTGGTTACCAAAAGGTGCTGCACTTCGTGATCGTTTGGAGCAATTCTTGAAAAAAGCACAGAAAAAAGCAGGATATGAGCAAGTCGTAACACCTCATATCGGTCACAAAGAACTTTATGTGACTTCGGGTCACTATGCAAAATACGGAGCAGACAGTTTCCAACCGATTCATACACCAAACGAAGGTGAAGAATTTTTGTTGAAACCGATGAACTGCCCTCACCACTGTGAGATTTATAAAGCAAAACCTTGGTCATACAAAGACCTTCCAAAGCGCTATGCGGAATTCGGAACGGTTTATCGTTATGAGCAATCGGGAGAGCTTCACGGGCTTACTCGTGTGAGAGGATTTACGCAAGATGATGCCCATATTTTCTGTATGCAAGAGCAATTGGACGAAGAATTCAAAAACGTAATTGATTTGGTTCTTTACGTATTCGGTTCACTTGGTTTTGAGAACTTTACAGCACAAGTTTCGGTTCGTGATTTAGATAATCCGGACAAATATATTGGTTCTGTAGAGAACTGGGAAAAAGCAGAAAATGCAATTATTTCAGCAGTAAAAGATAAAGGTTTAAATTATGTGATTGAGCCCGGAGAAGCAGCTTTCTATGGTCCGAAATTGGATTTTATGGTGAAAGATGCTCTAGGAAGACAATGGCAACTCGGAACCATTCAGGTAGATTACAATCTTCCTGAACGTTTTGATTTGACTTATGTTGGTTCAGACGACAAATTACATCGTCCGGTAATGATTCACAGAGCACCGTTTGGTTCGATGGAACGTTTCGTAGCTATTTTGCTTGAGCATACAGCAGGAAATTTCCCACTTTGGCTCATGCCAACTCAGGCTATAATCCTGTCTTTGAGTGAGAAATACGAAAATTATGCAAAAAAAGTTTTGAGTTTGCTGGAAAATCACGAAATTCGCACCCTGATTGACAACCGAAACGAAACTATCGGAAAGAAAATCAGAGAAGCAGAAATGCAAAAAATACCGTTTATGCTCATTGTAGGAGAGGAAGAAGAGAAAACAAACACGATTTCACTTCGTATTCAAGGGCAAGACGGTAAAGGAAACACAAAGGTTTCGATTGAAGAATTTATAAAAATTGTCAATGACGAAATTAGTAAAACATTAAAACCGTTTTAATTTTTTACAATTGAACAAATAATAATAATAGGAGTTTAACTTAAATTTTAGAGCCATAGCAATAAGACACAACAGACGAGGATTTCAAGGTCGTGTAGAAAAGAAAGACCCTCACAGAATTAATGAATTTATACGTGTTCCGGAAATAAGACTTGTCGGAGATAACGTAGAGATGGGAGTGTACAAAACTCCACAAGCCTTAAAAATGGCAGAAGAGTTAGAACTGGATTTGGTAGAGATTTCACCAAATGCAGAACCGCCTGTCTGCAAAATTATGGATTATAAAAAGTTCCTTTACGAACAAAAGAAAAGAGAGAAGGAAATCAAAGCTAAATCCGCTCAAATTACTGTTAAGGAAATCAGATTCGGACCTCAAACCGATGAACACGATTATGAATTCAAAAGAAAGAATGCAGAAAAGTTTCTCAAAGAAGGTTCAAAACTCAAAGCGTTTGTGTTCTTCAAAGGACGGTCTATTATTTATAAAGAGCAAGGACAAATTCTATTGCTTAGATTAGCACAAGATTTAGAAGAGTTCGGAAAAGTAGAGGCTATGCCTGTTCTGGAAGGAAAGCGTATGACAATGTACATCGCTCCTAAAAAGAAGAAATAATTAAAAGTCATAATGTCTCTGTTGCCAAACTGTTGCCATTAAGACAAAAAAGATAAGATTAAGTAATTATATAAAACGCAGGAAAATGCCTAAAATGAAAACCAAATCGGGAGCAAAGAAACGTTTCAAGCTAACCGGTACAGGAAAAATCAAAAGAAAACATGCTTTTAAAAGTCATATTTTGACTAAAAAATCTAAAAAGCGTAAATTAGCTTTAACTCATACCGGACTTGTAGATCAAGCTGATGAAAGAAGCGTAAAAGAACAATTGAGACTTGTTTAATCAGTGTGTTCAGGAGTTAGTGTTCAGAACATTAAACCTTAAACATTGAACTTTAAACAAAAAATCATTGTCGGTTAAAACAATTTAATAACCCTGTAACAGGCACCTAAGATTTCTTGAAACATAAGAAACGCCTTTTACAAAAAAACAAAAAGAATTATGCCTAGATCAGTAAATTCAGTTGCTAAAAGAGCACGTAGAAAAAAAGTTTTAAAACAAGCCAAAGGTTACTTTGGAAGACGTAAAAATGTTTGGACAGTTGCCAAAAATGCGGTAGAAAAAGCAATGCAATATGCTTACCGTGACAGAAAGCAGAAAAAGAGAAATTTCAGAGCTTTATGGATTACCCGTATCAATGCTGGTGCAAGACTTCACGGAATGTCTTACTCTCAGTTTATGGGGAAAGTAAAAGCAAATGGAATCGAACTTAACCGTAAAGTTCTTGCCGATTTGGCAATGAACCACCCGGAAGCTTTTGCAGCAATCGTAAACAAAGTAAAATAATCGTCTAACAAACAATTACTTAATCTTATACCGAAAACCACTCTCAAAAGGAGTGGTTTTTTTGTTTAGGTTACTTTTTATATTTGTTGTAATTTCGCAAACTCATACTAATTTTTGATTATAAAATGGCAAAACAAGAAGACTTATTCAAAAATGTGATTTCTCACGCAAAAGAGTACGGATATATTGTTCCGTCAAGCGAAATATATGACGGATTGAGTGCAGTGTATGATTATGCTCAAAACGGAGTAGAACTCAAAAAAAATATACGCGAATACTGGTGGAAAGCTATGGTACAACTCCACGAAAACATCGTAGGAATTGATGCTGCCATACTGATGCACCCAACCACTTGGAAGGCTTCCGGACACGTCGATGCCTTTAATGACCCCCTTATTGACAACAAAGATTCTAAAAAACGATACAGAGCCGATGTATTGATTGAAGATTATTGCGAAAAAATCAACCTGAAAGCACAAAAAGAAATCGAAAAAGCCAGAACCCGATTCGGAGAGGCTTTTGATGAACAACAATATAAAACAACCAACGAACGTGTTTCAGGATATATCAAACAACAAAAAGACATTTTGCAACGAATGGCAAAAGGACTCGATAATGGAGATTTGGCTGACGTCAAAAGCCTAATCGAAGAATTGGGAATTGCAGACCCGGAAACCGGTTCGAAAAACTGGACAGATATTCGACAGTTCAACCTGATGTTCGGTACAAAATTAGGGGCTTCTGCTGAAAATGCCATGGATTTATACCTGCGTCCGGAAACAGCACAGGGAATTTTTGTAAATTTCCTAAATGTACAAAAAACAGGAAGAATGAAAATTCCGTTCGGAATTGCCCAAACCGGGAAAGCCTTCAGGAATGAAATTGTTGCCCGACAGTTCATCTTCAGAATGAGAGAGTTTGAGCAAATGGAAATGCAATTTTTCGTAAAACCTGGAGAGGAAATAAAATGGTACCATTACTGGAAAGAAAACCGTCTGAAGTGGCATTTGTCATTAGGATTAGGCGAAGAAAATTATCGCTTTCACGACCACGAAAAATTAGCCCACTATGCCAATGCTGCTGCAGATATAGAATTTAATTTTCCGTTTGGTTTCAAAGAATTAGAAGGAATCCATTCCAGAACGGATTTTGATTTAAAGGCTCACGAACAACATTCAGGAAAAAAACTGCAATACTTCGACACAGAAACCAATAAAAGCTATGTCCCCTATGTAGTAGAAACTTCAGTCGGATTAGACCGATTGTTCTTGGCTGTTTTCTCAAAAGCTCTAACCGAAGAAATTCTTGAAGATGGTTCGGTACGTACGGTTTTAAAACTTCCTGCTGTCTTGGCTCCTACCAAAGTAGCTATTCTTCCGCTTGTTAAAAAAGACGGACTACCTGAAATTGCTCAGCAAATCATAAACGATTTAAAATGGGATTTCAATGTCTCGTATGACGAAAAAGATGCTGTTGGAAGACGTTACAGAAGACAGGACGCTTTGGGAACTCCGTTTTGTGTAACTGTTGATCATCAAACTTTGGAAGACCAAACCGTAACCATTCGCTACAGAGATACTATGCTACAAGAACGAGTGAAAATTTCGGAAATAAACGCTCTTGTAGAAAAAGAAGTAAGTTTCAAGAGTTGGCTAAACAGGATTTAAAAAAGACAGAACATATTTTTTAAAACAAACTATTTTTAACTTTGAACCGAAAGTCCTAACAGATTCTCAGTTCAAAGTTTTTATTTACGATTTGATTCTATATAGAAAAGTCTGTACCAGACTTTATTAAAATGTTTTTCTTAGTTTTGTCAGAGAATAATTTACTATGCTACAACACAAACCCAAAAGTAAGAAGTATTACCTTTTTGTTGCCTTAGCTTTTATCGCACTTTTTATTGTTAATAAAGTTGATTTTGGTTTTCTACCTTTCAATACAGAACAATCTCTTTCGCAAACATCAAAGCAAGAATATCCGACGACTAACAGTGTTTATTTTCTGCCTACTTCGACCACCAATCAAATTATCGAACACACTACCTATTATTTGTCTTATTCCGAAAAACACGAACAAGCCGAATGGGTAGCTTATGAGCTAAAACCCGAACATATTTCAGGTGGTAAACATAAAAGACCTTACTTTAGTCAAGACCCGAAAGTTTCAACAGAATCGGCTCATTGGAGTAATTACAAAAACTCAGGTTATACCAGAGGACATCTGCTTCCGGCAGGAGATAGAGTGTTTTCAAAAGAGGCTTATGACGAAACTTTTTATACCTCAAACGTATCACCTCAACTGTACGAACTCAATACGGGAATTTGGAACAGTTTAGAAATGCGAATTCGGAATTTTGTACGGAGAAACGGAAAAGTCTATATAGTAACCGGTGGAGTGCTCACTGATGATTTAGAAACAATCGGAACAGAAAAAGTTACTGTACCTAAATATTTCTACAAAATATTACTTCATCACAACGAAAAAAAATATCGAATGTGTGCTTATCTAATTCCTCACAAAGAGGAAAAAAGAAAAAAACTCAACAAATATTTAGTAACCACAGATAGTATCGAAAACCTTACGAATATTGATTTTTTTCATTTTCTCGAAGATACGTTAGAAGAACATTTAGAATCAAATATCGAAATAAAAGATTGGTTTTAGGAATTAAACTATGAAAAATATTTTATTAGCCATACTATCGGGAGTTTTATTAGCCATCAGCTGGCCGACTTACGGCTTCCCTATTTTTGTTTTTGTAGCTTTTGTTCCGCTACTCTTTGTCGAACATAATATCAGAATCACTCACAAAAATACTAAGTTACGAGTTTTCGGGTTTGCCTTTCTCTCTTTTTTGATTTGGAACCTCATCACAACAGGCTGGATTTACTATGCAGATCTTTTTGGGATGGTGTTTGCCAATTTGTTTAACACCTTGATGATGAGTTTGGTGTTTTTAGGCTATCATATTTCGGGTAAAAGACTGACACAAAAATGGAGCTTGGTGTTTTTTGCTTCGCTTTGGATAAGCTTTGAATACTTGCATTTGTATTGGGACTTCTCTTGGCCTTGGCTGAACTTAGGAAATGTTTTCTCCGAAACAATCACCTGGATTCAATGGTACGAATTTACAGGGACTTTCGGAGGGAGTTTGTGGATTTTAGCAGTAAATATTTTTGTGTTTTACGGTTTTTTAAAAGGTAAAAACATCAAGAAGATACTACCTAAATTTGCTCTTTTTGTCGGTATTCCGATTGTGATTTCTATGGTAATGTATAGTTTCTACAAAATAGAAGGAGAACAAAAAGAAGTCATTGTATTGCAACCTAACATTGACCCTTATGATGAAAAATACAATTTTACGAACAACCAAATCACAAGCCTTTTACTTTCAGAAACCGATAAGCTAATTACCGAAAATACGGAATTTATAATTGCTCCCGAAACGGTTTTGGCAGAAAATCTTCCGTTTGACAGATTTTTGTATTCCGATGTGCCTCATAAGTTAAGAAATTATATCCAAAAGTACCCCAATGCACAGTTTTTGTGGGGTATAGATACCTATGATTTGTTTACAGACGAATCCCAAGCGACAATTCAATCTAACAAAATTCGTGAGGATTTATGGGGAAATTTCTATAATATGGCAATCTTTATAAAAGAAGATTATCAGTTACAGAAGTACTACAAATCAAAACTCGTTGCAGGTATCGAAACTCTTCCTCTTAAGCCGGTTTTAGAGCCTCTTTTGGGTAATATAATGCTTGATTTGGGAGGAACAATCTCGGTAAAGACTACTCAAAAAGAACGAAGTGTTTTTACAGCAAATGACAATACCAAAGTAGCTCCGATTATTTGTTACGAATCAGTTTATGGAGAATACGTAACGGGTTATGTTACAAACGGAGCCGATTTCTTAGCCATCATTACCAATGATGCCTGGTGGGACGAAACCCAAGGGCACAAACAGCATCTGTCTTTAGCTCGACTTCGTGCTATCGAAACCCGAAGGGATATTGCTAGAAGTGCCAACACAGGAATTTCTGCTTTTATTAACCAAAAAGGTGAAATAACAAAGCAGACAAAATACAACGAAAAAACAGCCTTACTCGGAAAAGTTTCCCTCAACCAAAAGAAAACATTATATGTTCTGCTTGGTGATTACATCGCTAAAATTTCGATTTTGACAACAGGAGTTTTGTTTGTAATGCTATTTTTTAGAAAAAGAAAATAAATTTATTGCTGTACTTTACCTGTTAGAGTTTATAAATAAGGTTGGTACACTTTGTACGGACAAAAATTCCTAATTCCCAATTCCTAATTCCCAAATTACCCGTACCTTTGCATTTTGCCGAAAATTTATGTCTGAAACACAAGAAAATATAGAGGTTTTTGGAGCAAGGGCTCACAATCTTAAAAACATAGATGTTACAATTCCGAGGGAAAAATTGGTGGTAATTACCGGACTTTCGGGTTCGGGAAAATCATCATTGGCTTTCGATACAATTTATGCAGAAGGACAACGTAGGTATATCGAAACTTTTTCTGCTTATGCAAGACAGTTTTTGGGAAGTTTAGAACGACCGGATGTAGATAAAATTGACGGATTGTCACCTGTTATTGCGATTGAACAAAAAACCACAAGCAAAAATCCACGTTCGACTGTGGGTACGGTAACCGAAATTTATGATTTCTTGCGTCTGCTTTTTGCTCGAGGTGCAGATGCGTACAGCTACAATACGGGTAAAAAAATGGTTAGTTATACCGATGAGCAAATTAAAGAATTGATTATCAGTCAGTATGTAGGAAAACGAATTTCGATTCTATCTCCCATAATTCGCTCTAGAAAAGGGCATTACAGGGAATTGTTTGAACAAATAGCCAAACAGGGATTTATAAAAGTTAGAGTAAACGGAGAAGTGTGCGACCTTGAAAAAGGAATGAAACTCGACCGATACAAAACCCACGATATTGAAATTGTCATCGACCGATTGTTAGTCGAGAACTCTAAAGACTTTGACAATCGTGTTTCTGAAAGTATCAAAACTGCGATGTATCACGGAGAAGATGCACTTATGGTTTTGGAACAGGAAAGTCAGGAAATCCGATATTTCAGTCGAACATTGATGTGCTTAGATTCGGGAATTTCGTATGCTAATCCTGAACCTAACACGTTTTCGTTTAACTCTCCCAAAGGAGCTTGTTCGGATTGTAACGGACTCGGAACAGTCAACGAAATCAACCTGAACAAAGTTATCCCGAACCCGAAATTATCTATTCGTAACGGAGGATTAGCACCACTTGGAGAATACAAAAACTCTTGGATTTTCAAGCAATTGGAAATTATCGGAACCAAGTACAATTTCAAATTATCTGACCCGGTCGAATCCATCTCAGAAGAAGCCATGAAGATGATTTTAAACGGAGGAAACGAAAAATTCTCTATCAAGTCTGAAGTAATGGGTATTACTCGCGATTATAAAGTGGATTTTGAAGGAATTACAAGCTTTATCAAAAACCAATATAAAGAAACCGATTCTTCATCTATCAAACGGTGGGCAAAAGAATTTATGGACGAAATTTCGTGTCCGACCTGTGCGGGAAGCCGCCTCAAAAAAGAAGCTCTTTTCTTTAAGATAAACAACAAGAGTATATTTGAACTTACTTCGATGGATATTGAAGAACTGTACGATTGGTTTTTAGATGTAGAAAATCATTTGAGTGAAAAACAAAAATTCATTGCTCACGAAATTATCAAAGAAATTACAACACGACTGAAATTCCTTTTGGATGTCGGACTAAATTACCTCAACCTAAATCGAGCTTCGGCTTCACTCTCGGGTGGCGAAGCACAACGAATTCGCTTGGCTACTCAGATTGGTTCGCAATTAGTCGGAGTACTTTATATTTTGGACGAGCCCAGTATCGGATTGCATCAACGAGACAATGAAAAACTCATTACCTCGCTCAAACAATTACGAGACATCGGAAACTCTGTTTTGGTGGTAGAACATGATAAAGATATGATTCTCGAAGCAGATTATGTGATTGATATTGGTCCGTTTGCAGGAAAATTCGGTGGTAAAATCGTTAGCCAAGGAACATCAAAGGAGCTTTTGAAAGAAAAAACCTTAACGGCTTCGTATCTCAACGGAATCAAAAAAATTGAAGTTCCGAAAGAAAGGCGAAAAGGAAATGGAAAGTTTCTTAAACTCTTAGGAGCTACGGGAAATAACCTGAAAAATATCTCTGCTGAATTTCCGCTCGGAACACTTATCGGAATTACAGGCGTGTCGGGTAGCGGAAAATCTACGCTGATTAACCAAACCCTCTACCCTATTCTGAATACACACTTTTTTAATGCAGTAAAAAAACCGATGCCTTACAAAAAGATTGAAGGATTAGAGCATATTGATAAAGTAATTGCTATTGACCAAAGTCCGATTGGACGAACTCCACGTTCGAATCCGGCTACTTATACCGAGGTTTTTTCAGAGATTCGGAATCTTTTTACTCAAACTCCCGAGGCGATGATTCGCGGTTATAAACCCGGACGTTTCAGCTTTAATGTAAAAGGAGGAAGATGCGAAACCTGTCAGGGTTCGGGAGTAAAAACCATTGAAATGGGCTTTTTGCCCGATGTGTATGTCGAGTGTGATTCATGCTACGGAAAACGATTTAATCGTGAAACTTTAGAGATTCGCTACAAAGGAAAATCTATTGCTGATATATTGGATATGACCATTGACGAGGCTGTTCCTTTTTTTGAAAATATCCCGAAAATCAACAGAAAAATGAAAACTATTCAGGATGTAGGATTAGGATACATTACTCTGGGGCAGCAAAGTACAACACTTTCGGGAGGAGAAGCACAAAGGGTAAAATTAGCAACCGAACTCTCGAAAAAGGATACTGGGAATACATTTTATATTTTAGACGAGCCAACTACCGGACTACATTTTGAGGATGTCAAAGTTCTTATGGATGTCATTAATAAGCTCGTGGATAAAGGAAATACGGTGCTTATAATTGAACATAATTTAGACGTAATTAAATTAGCAGATTATATTATTGACATCGGTTGCGAAGGTGGAAAAGAAGGAGGAAAGATTGTAGCTGTTGGAACTCCCGAAGAAATCGCAAAAAGCAAAAAAGGTTATACGGCTAAATTTTTGAAAAAAGAATTATACTCGTGATTTAAATAAATAACAAACCTCACAGATTTAAAAAAACTGTGAGGTTTGGTTAAATATTATTTTTAGAAAAAAACTTATTGTTTATCGGTTGCAATAACAAATTTTACATTAAGTCGCACTCCGATTTGAAGTAAATCAACCAAGTCCTGAACTTGTAAATCATAAGGAATACGAATTACTACGGTTTGCAGGTTAGGGTCAACTTCTGCTTTTAACTTTTCTTCAATATCTGCAAAAGCTACTTCTTGTTTATCTATAAAATAGCGTTTATCTGGGGTAACCGAAAGACTTACGTGTTGCTTATTAGTCGTGTCGTTGGCTTCCGATTTGGGAAGAGTCAGTTTTATTACGTTCGGATTTGCTAAGGTCGAGATAATCAGAAAGAACAAAAGCAAAAAGAACATAATGTCGCTCATGGCAGAAGTAGCTACCTCTGTATGAAATCGCTTATTCCTTTTTAGACGCATAGCTTGGTTGGTTTATGATATTCAAAAATTCTAGAACCTGTTTCTGAATGTTCAAAACGAAAGCATCAATTCTTCCGTTAAACAAATGATAAGCCGAATAAGCAATAACTCCAACTACAAGTCCTGCCCCACTACTAATCATTTTTTCGTAAAGACCTCCCGAAATATTTCCTATACTAATATCTTCGGAAACAGAAATGTCGTGAAAAATCTTGATAACTCCCGAAATAGTTCCGATAAATCCGAGAATCGGAGCGATACCGGCAATAAGTCCTAAATGCCCCATTTTCTTTTCCATTTCTCCAAGCTCAATATTAGTAGCTTTTTCCATACGAGATTCAATTTCCGAAACCGGACGACCAATTCCGTCAATTCCACTTGCCAAAACATTTCCGGTAGCAGAATCATCTCTCTTACAAACATTACGAGCCGATTCGATTCTTCCCGAATTGAGTTCAGAGCGAATATCATCTACCAAAGTTTTGTTGTATTTAGTAGCTTTTCTGATAAACAGAAAGCGCTCAATAATTACATAAATCGTATAAAATAACAAAAGAATAATCGGGAGAATAAATACTCCTCCTTTCATCAAAAATTCAATAGCTGTGGTTGATTCTCCGTTTTGAGCAACTCCATCTAAGACTACATTAGTAGGATTCACAATCGAATCGTTTTGCAAGAAAAAATGTAATAGGAACATAAATTAAATAATGTTTTGAGTTTGGTTTTTCTTTTTATTCCAACAAAAATAAGTCTTTTTAACAATGAGTTAAAGCAGTATAACGAAAGTTTTCAACAATTATTTTAGTCATAAAGTCTTAATTTTGTGAATAAGAAGTTTTTTATTATGACCTCAGACTTTCTACTTTTGATATTAAATCTTAATCGTTCATTGAAATCAGAAACTCTTCGTTGTTTTGGGTTCTTTTGATTCTCTCGTTTATTTCGTTCATTGCCTCAACAGGATTCATATCTGCAAGGAATTTACGCATAATCCACATTCTTTGAATAGTTTTTTCGTCGAGTAATAAATCGTCTCTTCGAGTACTTGAAGAAGTCAGATCAATAGCAGGGAAAATACGTCTATTAGCAATTTTTCTATCCAATTGTAACTCCATATTTCCGGTTCCTTTGAATTCTTCAAAAATAACTTCGTCCATTTTAGAGCCGGTATCAGTAAGTGCTGTAGCTATAATACTGAGCGAACCTCCGTTTTCGATGTTTCGAGCTGCTCCGAAAAAGCGTTTTGGTTTTTGCAATGCATTGGCATCAACACCTCCCGAAAGCACTTTACCCGAAGCGGGTTGCACTGTATTATAAGCACGAGCCAAACGAGTAATGGAATCCAAGAGAATTACCACATCATGACCACATTCGACCAGTCTTTTGGCTTTTTCCAAAACTATATTAGCTACTTTTACGTGTCGGTCTGCAGGTTCGTCAAAAGTAGAGGCAATGACCTCTCCTTTCACGCTACGTTGCATATCGGTAACCTCTTCAGGTCGTTCATCAATAAGAAGAACAATTAAATAAACTTCGGGATGATTGGCTGCAATAGAATTGGCAATGTCTTTCAAAAGCATTGTTTTCCCCGTTTTGGGTTGAGCCACAATCATACCTCTCTGACCTTTTCCGATAGGGGAAAACAAATCGATGATTCGAGTGGAAACAGTTGCTTGTTTTTCGGCCAAATTGAATTTTTCTTCAGGAAAAAGCGGAGTAAGATGTTCAAATGAGATTCGGTCTCTTACTACTTGAGGATCGTGTCCATTGATTTTCAGCACTCTTACTAGGGGGAAGAATTTTTCTCCTTCTTTCGGAGGACGAACCACGCCTTTGACCGTATCTCCGGTTTTAAGTCCGAACAAGCGAATTTGCGAAGCTGACAAGTAAATATCATCGGGTGAAGCTAAATAATTGTAATCGGAAGATCGCAAAAATCCGTATCCGTCAGGCATCATTTCGAGCACTCCTTCGCTTTCTATGATTCCGTCAAACTCAAACTCAGGGTCTCTGAACCCGTTTTGTTTTTTCTGATTCTGATTACGATTTTGGTTTTTTTGATTTTTCTGAGCGGGATTATTTTGCTCCGATGAAGTTTGATTTTGCCCTTCCTGGGGTTCGGTTTGTTCTTGTTGAGTCGGAAGATTTTGAGTAGGCTTGTTTTCGTTTTGCCTGTTCTTGTTCTGAAAATCCTTCTTTTTTTTGTTTTGAGGTTTGGGCTGTGTTGTCTGGGTAGGCGTTAGTGTTGTTTCTGCCTGTGGTGTAATTTCTTTTTTTTCTTCCGAAGCTTTATTTTCAGGCTTGTGAATTCTTGCTCTTGGAGCTTTTTTGTTTTGCTTAGGTTCCTGTTTCTGGGATTGTTCCGCTATAATTTCAGGTTTTACCTTTTCGGGTTCGGCTGCTTGCAGGTCAAGAATTTGATAAACCAAATCATCTTTTTTGAGACTTCTAAAGTTCTTGATTTTAGCGACCTTAGCAATTTCTTGAAGTTCAGATAACTTCATCTCTTTCAATACAGAAATGTCAAACATTTATAATATAAATAAATTAAAAATTAATTTTGCGATAATGCGATAAGTAATATAGAAATAATTTGTTGGGGTGTAATTTGTGATAGGAGTGATACCGAATTACGATGCAATAATACGAAATAATTTTTATTTTGCAATAGTATTATTTAAAAAAGAAAACTTATTTTTGCAGAGCATTACACAAAAAGATGATTCAAAGAATACAAACCTTATACCTTGTTTTAGTTGCCATCGCATCTGGAATTCTTCCGTTTGTTTTTCCGTTGTGGCAAGACGAAGTGGGGGAAAAAAAGGTCTTTTTTATGGAAAATATGACTTATGCCGCTTTGCTTGGTTTGAGTTTTACTTTGGCATTATTGGCCTTATTTGGTTATAAAAAAAGACAAAATCAATTTGTGCTGAACAGATTGAACATCATATTAAACTTAATTTTACTAGGATTATTTGTGTATCGTTCGCTAACTTTATCCGGAGAGGAAGTTGCCTCTGAGAAGGGTATTGGGATTTTTCTTCCTATTGTAGCTGTGGTTTGTTTAGTTCTGGCAAACAGAGCCATCAAAAAGGATGAGGAACTCGTAAAATCTGTGGACCGATTGCGATAAACCTATCATCTTAGTTTTATTAGTGCGAAAAAAATGCTCGGGTTTTCCGAGCATTTTTTATTGGAAATTGAAATAATCTATTCTTTCTGCTGAAATAAAAACTCTTTTTCTTCTTTGCTCAAGCTGTCATAACCGGAGTGGCTAATTTTGTCTAATATTTCATCTATTTGTTGTTGGTTCTTGTCTTTGTAAACTTTTGTTCTGTGGGTTTTTGTTTCCTTTTTGCTTATATGAACCTCTTTAAAAGGAGTGTATTTCTTCTTAGAAGCTTTATTCTTAGAAAAAAGTCCTTTAAAAAAATCGATTGTTTTGGTTGCTGTTTTGGTTAGGTCAGTACCTTGTTTAAGAAGTTTTACAAATAAAAATCCGAAGAAAGCACCTGCCAAATGTGAAAGATGTCCTCCTGTGTTGCTTAACCCGATTTGTAATATATCAATAACTAAAATAGCCAATGCTATATGCCATAACTTCACATATCCGATGAGTAGCAAACGAACGGTCATCATAGGTGCATAAGTAACCGTAGCAAACAAAATTGCCATAATCGAAGCAGACGCTCCAACCAAAATGGCGTTATTAGATTGAAAAGCAAACCAATAAATAAACACATACATTAATCCCGAAAAAAAAGCTCCGAGAAGATATACTCCTAAAAGTTGTTTTTCAGAGAAAAATGTCTGAAATAACCTTCCTGCAAAATTTAGCACAATCAGGTTGAAAATTAGGTGCAAAAGTCCTCCGTGCAAGAACGCATACGTTATGTATGTCCAAGGAAAAGTAACTGAAACTATCAAATCGCTGGACAAAGCCAGCCAGTTAGGAAAGTTAAATCTTCCTGTCGAAAATTGATAAAAAATAAGGGAAACCAAAAAGCAACCAATGTTCCAAAATATCAGTTTTTGAACCATTCCTCCGTATCGGTATTGTTGTTTTATGTCGTCTAAGATGTTCATTTTAATAAAGTGTTCTAACCAGTATTAATTCCAACGATTCTGATTAAATTGACTTTTCTTCCAGTACCACATTATAAAAAAACCTGTCAGAGCTCCTCCCAAGTGGGCAAAATGAGCAATTCCGGTACTCATTCCGAAAATTGAGTTTCCGTTTAATCCTGAAATCAAATCGATTAGCATAAGACCGGGAACAAAATATTTTGCCTTAATCGGAATAGGTATAAACATCAACATTAGTTCTACATTCGGAAACATAAAAGCAAAAGCTGCCAACAATCCGTACAAAGCTCCTGACGCTCCAACTACAGCCGACTGACTTTCGATTGCTGCTTTAAACAAAATTCCAAACTCCTCGCTGGTTAAGTTTACTCTGTCAAAAATTTCAGATGCATTTTTATATAACAACTCTCCCCTATACATTCCGCTTCCATCATTAAAATTTGTGTTGAGAATAGCATAAACATCTGAAGAAGATAAATTCGCATTAGAAATCTGCCCCAATAAAGAATGAACCTCGTAATAATTTACTCCTTGATGAATCAGTGCTGCTCCCAGTCCGCACGAAATATAAAAGAACAAAAACTTTTTAGCTCCCCAAAACTGTTCAAGCGTAGAGCCAAACATAAACAGTCCGAACATATTGAATAAAATATGCATAAAATTTCCGTGCATAAACATGTGGGTTATGGGCTGCCAGAATTTAAACATATCACTTTCAAAGTAATACATCGGTAAATACACCTGAGCTTCAGGAACAAAATGACTTCCTATAAAAAATAATATATTTATGATAATTAACTGCTTGACAGTTTCGGTAATTTGCATCATAGCGTTTCTATTTTTTCAAAAAAACAAAGGTAACATTTTCTCTGTGAATATTTGCTTAATCCTTATTAGGTAAAAGGAATGAACTCTTTAAAATAAGAAAGGAACAGCCAAAACTGTTCCTTTTTTAAGTGTATCATTTTTTGTTTTGCTTTTGTTTTTGCCTTTGTTGTTCTTGTGCTTGTTCCATTGCTTCACGCATTTTCTTTTGAAATTTACTTTCTTTTTTAGGTTTGGTTTTATTCTCCTGAATTTTTGCGTGTATTTTTTCGTTGTCTATAATATAGCGTTTGATAACCAACATAATTCCGATGGTAATTAGGTTAGACACAAAATAATACAACGACAAGCCCGAAGCATACATATTAAAAAAGATAATCATCATAATTGGAGAAATGTAAATCATTATCTTCATAATTTTACCCATATCCGGCATTCCTTCTTGGGTTGGTTGTGCCATTTGTTGATCTCCGGTTGTCATTTTCATATAAAAGAAAATCGCGATACCTGCCAAAATCGGGAATAAACTAATGTGATTTCCGTAAAACGGAATGTAAAACGGAAGTTCTGCAATCACATCATACGAAGACAAATCGTCTGCCCATAAAAATGGTTTTTGCCTTAACTCTATTGTCGATGGGAAAAACATAAACAACGCATAGAAAATCGGAATCTGCATCAGAGCCGGAATACAACCTGCCATCGGGTTTACTCCCGCTTTGGAATACAATGCCATCATTTCCTGTTGCTTTTTCATCGGATCTTTTTTGTATTTCTCGTTCAGCTCGTTTATATCCGGACGTAGCGCCTTCATTTTTGCCTGAGACAAATACGACTTATATGTAATAGGAGAAATAGCAATTCTTATTAAAATCGTAAAAATGATAATGGCAATTCCGTGAGGGATAAATCCGCCCAAAAATTCATAAGTAGGAATGAACAAATAACGATTTATCCAACCGAAAATACCCCAACCGAGCGGAACAATCTCATCAAGATTTCGGTTGTAGCTGTTTAGAATTTTGTAATCGGTCGGACCATAATACCAATTCATATTGTAGTTTACCTCTCCTCCTTTGAATTCTAATGGAATTACAGAAGCAAACGACTTAGTTTGAAGTGTGTCAATTTCTTCGTCCTGAACCAAATTTTTAGAAGTGAAATCAACTGTCTTAAACGGAGTATCTGTTAAAAGAACTGAAGTAAAAAAGTGTTGTTTGTATGCAATATAACTTACTTCTTTAGCCTTTTCTGTGTCTGATTTTCCTTGTCCTAAGTAATCGTCTTTTCCGTTTTCGTATTCAAATATAAGTTCGGTATAACGATTTTCGTACGTAACCGATTTTTCGTTGCGAAAAGCCGTCAAATCCCAACTTAATTGCAAAGGCTCTGAAGTATTCAAAACCGACGATAAGCCTTGTGTTCTGACAGAAAAATCCATCATATATTCATTAGGCTTTAATACGTATTTGTATTCCAAAAATTTATTGTCATCTGCTTTCAGGCGAAGTGTAAGCACTTGATTTTGCCCGTCTTTGGTAAGCACAGGTTCAAATAACAAATCTTTTGTATCAAAAATGCGGTTTTCCTGAGTTTTTAGCTGTATGTTGAACTGGGCATTATTATCTTTGATGATGTTTACAAGACTCCCGGAACCTTTTTTGAACTGTTCGAAATTCTTTACCTCTGCTTTGGAGATATAACCACCTTTGTTAGAAATCTCTAATCTTAGAACTTCGTTTTCTAAAACCGTAGTTTTCTCTTCTACCATCCCCGAAAGGGCGAAACTTCCTAAAGAACTTTGCAATTGAGCCATTCTTAGTGAATCATTTTCACCTGCATCAGTCGAGGCAAACTCTGTTTGAGTTTCGGCAATAGTTGTATCAGCACTTTGCGATTCTGCTAATTCCTTTTTTGCTTTTGATTCGGCTATTTGTTCGGGTGTAGGCTGGTTTTGGTACATTATCCAAAGTAGGATTCCAAAAATAAGCACAAAGGCAAACAGGGTTCTAAAATCAAATTTCTTTTCTTCCATTTGTTTTTTCTTTTATTCCATACAGTTGCTTTCGCTCGTGTTATGTCCGTCTTACGTTTTTATAATAAATAAGAGCCATCAACTTTGTCAGGATGGCTCTCCGTATTATTTAATAGTTTTATTTCATCTCTTTGCATTTTTGCAGACAGACCTGCAACCATCTTTCTTAGTGTAATGCGGTGCAAATGTAAACTATTTTTTTGAACCTGCAAAGTGTAAATTCAACTATTAACCGCTGATTTCATACCCTTTGAGAAAGGCGTTTACTGTCCTCTGTAAAACAATACCGTACCGATGGTTTTCACTACAATATTGATGTCTAAAAATACACTTCTACGCTTGATGTAAAACAAGTCATATTTTAACTTTTCGATACTGTCTTCGATGGAATCCCCGTATTTGTAATTGATTTGAGCCCAACCTGTAAGTCCGGGTTTTATAGCGTGTCGGGCTGGGTAAAAAGGCATTTTCTCGGTAATTTGCTCTACAAAATAAGCTCTTTCCGGCCTGGGTCCTATAACTGACATTTCTCCTTTGAGTACATTCAGGAGCTGAGGAACCTCGTCTATTCTTGTTTTTCTTAGAAAACGTCCGAAAGGAGTAATTCGCATATCGTTTTTTTGGGCAAACACAGCTCCGTTTTTTTCAGCATCTTTAACCATCGAACGAAACTTGATAATACTGAACGGTCTTCCGTTTCTGCCAATTCTTTCCTGAGTGTAAAAAAGCGGACCTTTATTACCAACAGCATTAATAATGAGTATAAAAGGTAGAAGCAGTATCATTCCGATAAGTCCTACGACAGAAAAAACCACCTCTCCTGCCCTTACGGCAAACAGATACAGCTTGTTGTGGTTGCTTCTACTAAACGGAAAATATCTGTAAAAATCTTTTTCGATTAAATCTATTGGAACCTTATTAAATAATTGCTCGTAAGCATACAAATAATCTTTGATAAAAATCCCGTTTTCTATAAGCTGTAGTAGTTTCGCATGCATTTTTCTTATATCGGAATCAGGCGAAATCATCAACTCTCGTATTCCGTTAGAAAACATAAACTCTTCGAGTTCGTCAATATTTTTTAAAATTGTTACTTCATTGTCTGTAATATCAGATAAATCTTCGTTTTCTGTGTCAAGAATTCCCACGATTCTATGATTCGGGTCGGCTTTCTGTATGGCCTCTCTTAGTTGATAAAACTGCTCTTTACGGCAGATAAGTACTGTTTTTTTTACAAACCTGCTCGAGGTCAGAAATTTCATATAAAAAAACCTCCACAACATCAACGAAATGAGAACCGCCAAATAAAAGTAAACAATCTGCATTCTGTTTTGCGGCAGATAAGGCGTAAAAAACGGAGTAAGGAAGAAAAATAACGACGAAAAAGAAGTTGTCAAAAGTACACCTTGAGTAATTCGCAGCGGGTTTATCGTTGCAGGTAGGTGATACATATCAAAAATAGTCCCGAAAATAGTTATATAAAAACAAAGGAGAACAATGGAAAGAAAATTATCTGAAGTTATCTTAAAATAGTCAAAATCAAATATTTGCCCGGCAAAATACAATGCAGCAAGAACAACCGCTACATCAATTATTCTTAGCAGAATTTTACGCTCAGATATTTCGAAATGTATCTTTCTTTTATTAAAAGACATAACTTAAAATGTGTTTTTTAACTATTAGAATTCCAAATCAAAACAAATTGTTAAATACAAGGGCTCAAAGGTAATAAAACAAATGGTAAATACAAACGAATACATTGTAAAGAGTTTGTGTTTTCTGTATTTTTATTTTATTAACTTTACGCATTAAAAATTCAAAATGAAAAAAATATACTTTATTGCGATTTTGCTTGTAACAATCGGCTGCAACTCGGTTGAAAAAGGAGATTTACAAAACCTGAACGGATACTGGGAAATTCATAAAGTAATTCAACCCGACGGAAATGAAATAGGTTTTAACATAAATACTATTTATGACTACTACGAAATCGATCATAATTACAAAGGGTTTTACAAAAAGGCTTATCCTCAATTAGACGGAACTTTCATTGTAGATGAATACAGCGAAGAAATCGAAATTACCAAAGATGAGACCATCCTTAAAATCCAGTTTCATTCGGAGTTTAATGATAGAGAATTAACAATTATAGAGATAACTAAAAATAAACTAATCCTGAAAAACTCTGAAGATAAAACTTACTACTATAAAAGAGCCGAACCGATAAACCTACTTATGCATGAAGAGTAACACCAAACGAAATAACGACAGTTTTTCGATTTCTGATGTACTTAAAGAATTTATCGAAAAAAACAAACTCGAAAAAGGATTAGATGCTGTTGATGCCAAACAAGCTTGGATAAACCTAATGGGAAACGGAGTAAACAACTACACCAAAGAAGTAATCCTGAAAAACAATGTGCTTTATGTATGGCTTACTTCGTCTGTTTTACGAGAAGAACTCCTTTACGGAAAGCAGAAAATCATCAAAATGATTAATGAAGAATTAGGCAAAGACGTAGTAAAAGATGTAGTATTGCGATAGATTAGTTATATTTTACTTTACAACCTTGCAATACAAATCTTAAATCTTACTATCTAAAAAAAACAAAGAAAATGCAAACACTTATTATCAACATAAAACAACTTGTTCAAGTCAGAGAAACCAACGTAGAAATGGTTTCGGGAGCAGATATGAATACGCTTCCTGTGTTGGAAAATGCTTTTTTACTTATCGAAAATGATTTAATTTCGGATTTCGGATTGATGAAAGATTTATCTGAAATTGAGGTTGAAAACGTGATTGATGCGACCGGAAAAGTGGTTATGCCTACTTGGGTAGATTCGCACACTCATATCGTATATGCTGGAAACCGTGTACAGGAATTTGTTGATCGAATCAACGGACTTTCGTATGAGGAAATTGCTAATCGTGGAGGAGGGATTTTAAATTCAGCCCAATTGCTCAACGAAACTTCCGAAGAAGAGCTTTACAATCAATCCAAAGCACGTTTGGAAGAGGTCATTTCGCAGGGAACCGGAGCGGTTGAAATCAAATCGGGCTATGGACTTACACTTGAAGGTGAGCTTAAAATGCTTCGTGTAATAAAAAGACTTAGAGGCGATTACAATTTACCTGTCAAAGCAACTTTCTTAGGAGCTCATGCTTTCCCAAAAGAATTTAAAGAAAATCAACAAGCCTATGTTGATTTGATTACAAACGAAATGCTTCCTAAAATAGCAGAAGAAAAATTAGCTGATTATATTGATGCTTTCTTAGAAACAGGTTATTTTTCTGTAGAGCAAACTCGTCAGATTATCGAAGCTGGAAACCGTTACGGATTGCCTTCAAAAATACACGTGAATCAATTCACAACCATAGGTGGAATTCAGATGTGTGTGGAAAACAATGTGCTTTCGGTTGATCATTTAGAAGTAATGAATGATGAAGATATTGAGGCTCTAAAAGGTTCGAAAACCATGCCTGTAGCACTTCCGTCTTGTTCTTATTTTATCAGTATTTCCTACACTCCTGCTCGAAAAATGATTGCTGAAGGTTTGCCTTTGGCTTTGGCTTCAGACTTTAATCCCGGAACAACTCCAAGCGGAAATATGAATTTCGTAGTAGCCACAGCTTGTATCAAAATGAAAATGACTCCCGAAGAAGCCATCAATGCAGCTACGATTAACGGAGCTTACGCTATGGGTGTGCAAAACGAAGTTGGAAGTATTACTAAAGGTAAAAAAGCCAATTTGATTATCACCAAACCCATTCCGAATTTCTACCAAATTCCCTACTCTTTCGGGACAAACCTGATTGATAAAGTATTGATTAACGGAAGGGTAAAAGAGTTTTAGTCAATTACTTCAATCTCAGGATTTATTTTGAGTAAATCTCTTACAAACTCATCTCGTTGTTGAGGCGAAAAATAAATATCGTCAAACTTGTTATAAGTGATAATTACTCCGACAATATCAGTTGAAGGTCTGTAAAGAACAGGCACATACCAACCCGAATGATATTTAATCTTCTTGATGGAAGAGATTTTCATTTTCCCGAAAAGCGGTCCTGAGCGATGATGCAAATAGTCGTTTTCGATTTTGTAATACGTTCCGAACAGAATCCAAAGAAAAAGCCCGATGGTTAAAACCGTAACTCCTATGTAAATAAAAAATTCTTTTTCCCTCAAGTCTTCGGCAGTCCAATCTTCTGTAAACAGCGGAGCTATCATTATAATAACTATCAAAAAGAACATCAAGTAAGTCCATTTTGATACTGATGATTTGTATATCCTTTTCATCTCTTTAAAAAAACTTTTCCAAAGTTTTTGAACTTTGGAAAAGTTAGCTTTTTACAATTTCAAACTTTTTTTCGTTTTAGCCAAAAGCCCGTCTTTGTGCATCATAATCGAAATGGTTTTCAGCTTGATATAAGGCACGCTCATATAGATGTATCCGTTGTTTCCTATTCTCTCGCCTGAACTTCCCCACGAGTTTTTAACCGTATAATAAATATTCCCTTTTTGGTCTTTTACTTTCCCGACGATATGCATCAGGTGGTCGTCTGTAGTGTTGAAATTCTCAAATTCTTGCTGTCTGAATTCTTGTGTAATTTCGGCTTCAGGCTTGATTTCTTTCAAAAAAGTTTTTTCTTTATCTTCTTTTTCCGGGATAACAGCAATTCCTTCTTTGGCCGAAAAGCCTATTTCGCTTACATCGCAATCTAATGTAACAGTAAAACCTTTGGACAGAGCATTGTCAATATTTTCGATGAGTTCATTTATCGGGACATTATAAAAACTTCCGTTCGAGAAATTATCCGGAATATTCAGAATAAAATCGGAATAAAACGGCTGATGCGTAAATGAAGTCAGCGATATATAATCTTTCGGGTTGATTTTGGTGTAGTTTAAGAAGCTTTTCGGAGTGTATCTTTTTCCTTCAAAAGTAAATTCTGATGGATTTTTTTCCATATAAATATCCAAAACCGAACTTACAGCCTGTCTCCATCTGGGAGAAAGTTTTTTGGTTTTTATAAAAGCATCGAGCATTCCTCGCAGGGCAGCTTCCATTTCGGCATGATCGTGTTTTTCTTCCGACTCTTCTTTTCCTTGAAAAACATCAATCGGAACAATTCCGTGTTTTGCTACGCTATTTATAACATCGTGTCCTAACGCACCTTGCGAAAATTGAGCTTTTCCTTGACGCATCACATAGTTTTCAGCTTTTTCCATATAGGTATTCCTCACGTTGTACATTTCGGATAAATCAATTTGTTTTCCTGTCATACGGATGATTTCGGATTCTAAAAACGAGGTAGTAGCATAGCTCCAACAAGTTCCTGTTCTGTCTTGCGAAATCACAGGAGTACTCTCTATATCAATAACATTTTGGAATTGGTAAGTCTGAGCAAAAATTCCCAAAGAAAATAGTGTAAAAGCAGATAAAATGAATTTTTTCATAGTATTGAATATCGTTTATAATTTAAAAAAGATGTAATTTTGGGCTAAAATACTAAAAAAATGAGTACAATAAACTGGAAAACCGTCAAAGAATACGAAGATATTACCTATAAAAAGTGCGATGGAGTAGCCCGAATCGCTTTTAACAGACCTGAAGTTCGCAATGCTTTCCGTCCGAAAACAACTTCAGAATTATTAGATGCTTTCAGAGATGCTCACGAAGATACTTCAATTGGAGTGGTTTTATTATCTTCTGAAGGTCCTTCGACCAAAGATGGAGGTTGGTCTTTTTGTAGCGGAGGCGACCAAAAAGCAAGAGGACATCAGGGCTACGTTGGAGAAGACGGTTATCATAGACTGAATATTTTAGAAGTACAACGACTTATACGCTTTATGCCAAAAGCAGTAATTTGTGTGGTAAACGGTTGGGCTGTAGGTGGCGGACATTCGCTTCACGTAGTTTGCGATTTGACTTTAGCCAGTAAAGAACACGCCATTTTCAAACAAACCGATGCAGATGTAACCAGTTTTGATGCAGGTTATGGTTCGGCTTATTTGGCTAAAATGGTAGGTCAGAAAAAAGCCCGTGAAATCTTCTTTTTAGGACGAAATTACTCTGCCCAAGAAGCTTATGAAATGGGAATGGTAAATGCAGTTATCCCTCACGACGAATTAGAACAAACCGCTTATGAGTGGGCACAGGAAATCTTGGCAAAATCTCCGACTTCGATAAAAATGCTCAAATTTGCAATGAATCTTACCGACGATGGAATGGTCGGGCAACAAGTATTTGCAGGAGAAGCCACAAGACTTGCCTATATGACAGACGAAGCCAAAGAAGGTCGCGATGCCTTCCTTGAAAAGAGAAAACCAAACTTTGAAAAAAGGTGGATTCCTTAAAATTTGGTTTCAAGTTCATTGGTATCACAAAATGTGATACTGTTAAAGAGAATAAACTTATTCATTTTCAACCGATTCGAAATAAAATTTATGAAGTAAGAGGTAAGAAAGTAATGTTTGATTTTGACCTTGCGGAGTTGTATGAAGTTGTTAAACGAAATTTTGAACCTTTTCCGAGCGGTTTATGCAGGTTTACTCAAGATGAATGGAAAAAGATAGGATATAAATAACCTATTTGAAACCTAAACAATAAAATACCATAAAAAAAACAAACGACTATCTTTCGGTAGCCGCTTGGTTTTTGTAATGATAAAAGTTGGTTTTATTTTTTCTCTGAAATTTTCACTTCAAAAATAAGGTTGGCATTAGGAGGGATAAAGCTTCCTGCCCCTTTTTCTCCATAGCCCAAATGAGAAGGAATATAAAGCACTGCTTTATCGTTGATATTGAGTTGTTCCAAACCTTCTAAAAATCCGGGAATAACTCCTATTTTATTGCTCAATGTGTACGGAAAAGGCTGATAAGGTCTTTGAGGATTGTATATCCCGAATTCTCTGGCTACTTGTTCAATCGAAGTGTCAAAAAGAGTTCCGTCTTCCAAAAAACCGGAGTATTCTACTAAGATTTCTTGGTCTTGAGTTGGTTTTATTTTGCTTCCTTGTTCAATAACCACAAATTCTAAACCTGATTTTGTTTTAGTAGCTTTAGCTCTGTTCATTTCAAAAAAAGCTTTTTTCTGTTCTTTTACCTTACGGGTCTGAGCTTCGGCTTTTTCTTGGGCTTCGGCTTCTGCTTTAAAGTGGTCAGAAAAGACTTTAGCTGCATCGAATTTCTTTGCGTTTTTTCCTTTTCTGATAATTGTAACACTTTCTATCACATCGTTTTGAGCAATCTTATCCACTATATCCTGGCCTTGAGTTACATATCCGAAAACTGTGTGTTTTCCGTCAAGCCAAGGTGTATCTTTGTGGGTAATGAAAAACTGGCTTCCGTTTGTCTTAGGTCCTGAATTAGCCATAGATAATGTCCCTGCTCTGTGGTGTTTCAGATCTGTGATTTCGTCTATAAATTTGTATCCGGGTTCTCCTTTACCTGTTCCTTCTGGGCAACCTCCTTGTACCATAAAATCAGCAATTACTCGGTGGAATTTAAGTCCGTCATAATATTTTTTTCCTTTGTATTGCTCTTTTACAAACGGATTAGTTCCTTCGGCAAGCGAAATAAAATTTGCTACGGTTACCGGAGTTTTTTCATATTCTAACTTTACGGTAATTGTTCCCTTAGAGGTTTTTATGTCTGCATAAATTCCGTCATCTGCCGAAGGTTTAGAATCTGTGCAAGAAAATAAAAGTGCTAAGGCACCAAACAATAAATTTGTCATCTTTTTCATTTAATTTTAAGTTAATTTATTTTTAATGGTTCACTTTGTTTTTTAATATCTACCACGGTAACTGTGTAAATAATAGGTACGTTCATTCCTATTCGGTTTTTATCTCCCAAATATCCGTAAGCTACGTGCGAAGGTAATAGAAATTGTGCTTTTTCGCCTTTTTTCAGTCTTTTGAGTCCGTCTCGAAGCCCTATCAAAATTTCTTCTTTATCAACCATATACTCACGGGTTTTCAACTCTCCTTTCCGATAAATACTATCTCCCGAAACACTTGTGATTTGTGAATCGAAATAAACCAAATCTCCTGCTTTAGGAAGATAATCCTCTGCTTCGGATTTTTCGAGAAAAGTGTACCAATATCCTTTTTGAGACAATAAATATTCCGTGTCCGGATTGGCTTTCATAATCGAATCGAAAATTTCTTCTTCATCTGCTACGAGTTCTCTGCTTATTTCAACCGATTTTTTCAGAAAAGATCCTGAGCTTCGAAATACCGGTCTTCTTGCTTCTTCCCTATCAGCACAGCCTGTAAGAGTTACCCCGAAAAGAAAAACAAAAAACATACTTAATTTTTTCATACACTACAATTTTGCAGGATTGTCTTTTTCCAAAACTTTCAGAAAATGTACTACACATTCTTCCAAGCTATTATCACTTCTTCCTCCCGAAGCATTTTTATGTCCTCCTCCCGAGAAATAATTTCGGGCAAACAAATTTACATCAAAATTTCCTTGCGAACGAAATGATATTTTGGTAATTCCTTCCTGTAGATTTTCGATAAAGATAACAGAAAAATCAATTCCCTTTATGGTAAGCGGATAATTTACTATTCCTTCGGAATCTCCTCTCTGAAAGTTGAATTCGTTTAAATCCTTTTGAGAAAGCGTAATATACGCACTTTTCAGGTGCGGAAGTACAATCAGATTTTCTAAAGCTCTCCCCAAAAGTTTGAGTCGGTCGTACGAATTACTGTCGAAAACCAAATTGTGAACCTCACTGTTATTGATGCCTTTGTCAATCAAATCGGCTACAACTCTATGTGTCGTACTTGTCGTACTCGGATATTTGAACGAACCCGAATCGGTTACGATTCCCGTATATAAACAAGTTGCTATATCTTTATCAATCAAATCTTTATGTCCTAAATCGGAAATAAAATGATAAATCATCTCGCAAGTAGAACCGTAATGCGTTTGCGAAAACATATAGGTAGCATAATCGTCCGGGTTTTGGTGGTGGTCAATCATCAGAAACGGAACATTTAATTCTTTAAGAACTACCTCCATTGCCTCGCCTGTTCGGTGAAGAGCGTTAAAATCCAATGTAAACACAAGTGTAGCTTCCTTTAAAAATTTGGTAGCAACCTGCGGATTTCTTTCGAAAATCAACACGTTTTTGCTTTGAGGTAACCAAGCTAAAAAATCAGGAAATTCGTTGGGAGAAATTACCATTGCTTCGTGTCCTGCCTTTTGCAGAAAAGCACATAACCCTAAGGTCGAACCCATGGCATCTCCATCGGGATTTCTGTGAGGTACAACAATAATATTTTGCTTTTTATCTAATAATTTTAGGGCTGTATGTATATCCGATTTGTTCATAAGAAGCAAATGTACAGAATTTTTGCTTTAAGAAACAGCTCTTGAAAATTTTTCTTTCCCCTATCCTACGAACCTGCCAATGGCGTGTTAAAAATACCTACTGCAAGTTCTGCGACAAGATGGGTTTGTCTGCTCGAATTAGAAGGTTCAACTTTGGTAGTATAAAACAGTTTGTTTTCTATCGGAAAAGGATTTTTGATTTCTTCAACTACTTTATCATTAAATGCTTCAATTAGTCTTACTTTTTGTTGTCAGGACTTGTTCGGTGAGTGTTTAAAATAATAGTTACACAACTTTCTGAAACAATGTTTTTTAATTCTTTTAGCTTGATATTCATATTTGTCTGATTTTTAAATTGTTTTAATCGGTAATTTACCTGTGGGGCTGAACTGATAATTCGCTACGGGCTTGTTATGCAAAAATTCTGCCTTAATCACTAAAATTTATTAACCCATTTTTGGTAAGCCCGGACAAAGGTTTGTAGAAAATCCTGAGTGTCTTCTGCCAGAATTCCGTTGCTATCAAACAATTTTTGAGCACTTCCGATATAAGCTTCGGGTTGTTGCATCATATATACATCTAAAAATACCATAGATTGACGAAGATGATGATTCGCCCCAAAAGCTCCTAAACCACTAACAGAAGTACTTATTACCGCTCCGGGTTTTCCTGCCCAAGCGTTTTTTCCGTAAGGCCTTGAGGCTATGTCCAACGCATTTTTGAGTGCTGAAGGCATACCTCGATTGTATTCGGGAGTGAAAAACAAAAAACCATCTGAATTTTTGATTTTGTTTCTGAATTGCACCCATTGTTCAGGTGGATTACCTTGGTCTAAATCTTCGTTGTAATGAACTAAATTGCCGATTTCTATAATTTCTAACTCAAAATCCGAAGGAGCAATCTTCATTACTTCTTTGGCTATTTTTCTGTTGAAGGAGCCTTCCCTGAGACTGCCTACCAAAACTGATATTTTCTTTTTCATATTATTAAGTTTTTAAAATTATATTTCTGAATATTCCGTTTTAGCTATTTAGAGCCTAATAATCGAATAGATGGGGAATCAAAAAAAACTGTCTGATTAACAATTTTAGATAAGAGCCTGATTTCAATCCTATAAAGTTACTTTATTATTTTGTTATTACAAAGGCTTTTAGGTTTTATTTTGCACCTAAGGCTATAAGCCTGTCTGTTACTTTTTGTAATTTCAGGTTATGAATATTAGAAATATATTCAAAGGTTTTTTGGGTGTATATGAAAACGTGTGTTGGGTCTTTTCTGTAATACCAATCTGTAAAATCGGTTTTTGAATCGTACAAAAGGGTCATTATATAAAGCATTCCGTTGGGTTTCAAAAGTTGTATTAACTTTTCTATTTCCTGTTTGGGTTGGTAGAAATGTTCAAAAACTTCGCAACTAAAAATAAAATCGTACCGATGGTTGCTATAATCTTGGTCCGGATAAAAATACGGATCGAATAACTTTATTTGATAACCTTTTTCGGTTAGTTGTTTTGAAATCACAGGCCCTGTGCCGCATCCGTAGTCTAACCCAAGATGTTCTTTTGGGTGATTTTCAAAAATTACCGAAGTAATCGGAGAAGTAAATTTTTGATAACGAACATCATTCACATCATTATTGTGCAACCGGTATATTTCTTTTTCTTCGGATTGGCTGACATAAAATTTTTTGTCTTTTACATAAGCACCACAAGTCTTACAGATAAAATAATATTCATCTGCCATAATCTCTAAAGGCGATTGGCAAAGCGTACAGTGCATCATAAGCAGAAATTAATTAGGACTCTCCTACTGTTTTTATCTGAAAGTCTCGGTTTAGTAAGGTATGTAGCCAATTCTTATTTGCTAAATTATACAAAAAAACCAATAAAAAAACTTTTGGCGACTTCATAAACACAAATGTCTAGATTATCACTTAAGCCCTGCATTTAGCTAAGTGCTTATTCTTTGAAGTACTTGCATTTTTATGACCTTCAAAAAACTCAATTATGAACCATTCAAATTTTTACAATTTGAACTACAACTAAAAAATAAACCTCCTTAAAATTGCTTTAAAAGAGGTTGAGTTTTTATGTTTTTAAAGATTATTTGGAAAAATGAAAGGTTGTGCAACGGTTA
>JBAYPE010000003.1:0-121942 GCA_041677865.1 Flavobacteriaceae bacterium | reverse complement strand
GCTACATAGATACAATATACAGGTTTTCCTGCATCGTAAAATTCTTTTTGATTTAAGATGGTATCAATACAAACCGTAGTTTTACCTGTCTGACGGTCACCGATAACAAGCTCTCTTTGTCCTCTACCTACAGGAATCATCGCATCTACAGATTTGATACCTGTTTGTAAAGGTTCAGTTACAGGCTGACGGAAGATAACTCCAGGTGCTTTTCTTTCCAAAGGCATTTCATAAAGAGTTCCACCAATAGGACCTTTACCATCGATTGGTTGTCCAAGTGTGTTTACAACACGACCTACCATTTCTTCTCCAACTTTAAGCGAAGCAATACGGTTTGTCCTTTTTGCGATAGAACCTTCTTTAATTTCTGTAGAAGAACCAAACAAAATAACCCCTACGTTGTCTTCTTCAAGGTTCAACACCATTCCTTCCATTCCGTTGCCGAACTCGACAAGCTCTCCGTATTGTACGTTTGATAATCCGTAAACACGAGCAATACCGTCTCCTACGTTTAGAACCGTTCCTACTTCTTCTAAAGAAGTTCCAGACTCAAATCCTGAAATCTGCTTTTTTAAAATTGCTGAAATTTCAGCCGGTTTAATTTCTGCCATCTTATTTATAATTTAAAGCACCAAGTGCCGATATAAAACTAATTTATTAATTCTCTTTTTAATGTTTTCAGTTTGTTGGCTACTGAAGCATTGTATTGTTTGTCCCCCATTCTAAGGATAAATCCTCCGATTATTGTTTCATCTACAAAGTTCTCGATTACCAAGGTGTTGGAAGTAAACTCTTTTGCTTTGGCAATTACTTTAGCTTCTAATTCGGGGGTCATCGGGAAAGCTGTTGTAACCTGAATTTTTTCGATTCCGCTTATTTGGTCAAACATTTTGTTATAAGCCAAAGCTACGGTATCTAACATATCAAGTCTTTTGTTTTCTGCCAATAATCTTATCAAAAGTTTTGATTCTGCATTGATTCCCGAGAAAACTTCTAACAAAGCAGATTGTCTGGTATCTGTAGAAAACACGGGATTTTTTACAAAGCTATCAAGTTCTGCATTTGACTTTATCGTATCGGCAATCAAGAGCATATCATCATTGGTTTGAGCTGCCAGACCATTTGCCTGAGCTCTATCCATAATAGCTTTTGCGTATCTTATAGCTGCTCTGTTTGACATATTTTTATTAGTTTAATTTCACGTCATCTAACATTTTCTCAACCAATTTGGTTTGGTTTTCTTTGTCAGATAATTCGCTTTTTAATACTTTTTCTGCAATTTCTAAAGACAACGAAGAAACCTGATTTTTAAGTTCTATCATTGCTGCATTTTTCTCACTCTCGATAGAAGCTTTTGCTTGCTCAATCATCTTAGCTCCTTGTGTTTTGGCTTCTTCTTTGGCATCTGCAATCATTTTTTCTTTGAGCTCACGAGCTTCTTTAATCATTGCATCACGTTCTGCTCTTGCCTCTTGCAATAATTTTTGGTTGTCCGCTTTTAGGTTTTGCATTTCTTTTTTAGCCTCTTCGGCCGATTGAAGCGCATTTTTAATACCTTCCTCTCTTTCGTTTACGGCTTCCAAAATAGGCTTCCAAGCATATTTTTTCAATAACCAAACAACCAGAACAATCAGCAGTAATTGCCAAAAAAACAATCCGAAAGAAAATTCATTTATTAACTTATCCATATATAAAAAGTATAAAACTTAAACTTAGGGTTTTTTAATTAGAATCAGAATTGCAACCAACCGTTACAATTCTGATTTTTTTGTTTTGATTAAGCAGCAAACAATGCAGCAAAACCAATTCCTTCAATAAGAGCTGCAGCAATAAGCATAGCCGTCTGAATTTTTCCTGATGCTTCAGGTTGACGAGCAATAGCGTCCATTGCAGAACCTCCGATTTTTCCGATTCCTAATCCTACTCCGATAACGATAAGACCAGCTCCGATGAAATTTAAACCTGTCATAATATATTAAATTAAATTAAACATTCTTGATTAATGATGTGCCTCTTCGTGGTGATGCTCCTCGTTGGCAGCACCGAAATACAAAGCAGACAACATCGTGAATATATAAGCTTGCAGCAAGGCTACAAATATTTTCAGAATTACAAGCACAAAAGCAAGTCCGAATGAAAGCGGTCCGCCAATCCAGCTTTGGAAGATAAATATAAGCCCAATAATGCTCATCAACACTACGTGTCCTGCAGCCATGTTAGCATAAAGACGTATCATTAGTGAAAACGGCTTAATGAAAATCCCTAAGAGCTCGATTGGGGCCAAGATAATCTTCATTAGAACTGGAACACCCGGCATCCAGAAAATATGCTTCCAATAGTTTCCGTTGGCTGTGAAATTCGTAATCAGAAAAGTAACGATAGCCAAGCATCCGGTAACGGCAATGTTTCCGGTTACGTTTACTCCCAGCGGAGTAAGCCCGAACATATTCAAGAACCAAACAAAGAAAAATACGGTAAGCAAAAAGCTCATGTATTTTTTATAGTTCTTTCCGATGTTCGGAATAGCAATATCATCTCTAACATACAATACAATAGGCTCGAAAATTCTTCCTATACCCGTTGCAATTCCTCCGTTCTTTTTATACGAACGAGCCAAAGAAGTAAACAACCAAAGCATCAACAATCCGGTAAAGATTATCATTACCACATTTTTGGTAATTGAAAAGTCAAATGGTTTTTTGTTGGTAGGAAAGTGTTTTTCGTTATAAGTTATGGTGCCTTCCGCATCGGTTTTATATATTTTTGAGTGATATAGTTTGTAATAATTTCCTTTGCTTTCTACTACTTTGTTTCCGTGTTCGAACTTTGAAGACATAAAGAAGTGAAACCCTGCATCGTCATAAAACATTACCGGAAGAGGAAAACCTACATATACGTCTTTTCCACTCTCGTTTTTATAAGAAAGAAAAGTAAAGTCGTGAGCATCTAGAAGGTGGTGGTTGATAAATTCTTTTATTTCTGTTTTAGTATCTTTTTCCTCAGCAGCGTGGTCGTTGAGAGATACTTCTGTACTATTAGAAAATCCGAAAAACGGAACAAGAGCAAGTGTGAATATTGCTGAAAATCGCAGAAATTTGGTAACAATCATCATTTTGATGGACTTGATTTTTAGGTATCTTAAATTTTGTGCAAAGGTAGTTTTTTTATCAATATGACAAGCACCAAAAGTAAAAAAACATCACAATCATTAAAAAATCTTTATTTGTAGAGATTTAGGCGTCAGATTTTGGAGTGTTGTTACTTGGTTTTGACTTTAAAATTTGTGCCGAAATCAGGGTTTCCATAATCAAAAAAGTCATAAAAAGAATAATGAAATTTGTCCTTTCCCATTGGACTTCGTCTGTCCGGTCAGTAATTACAGATTTGAAAACAAAATAAAAAGTTGCCATTTTTACGGTAATCAGTGCCATAAAAGTCATTCCGATTTGGTCGAAATTTCGTTGTTTGACCTTTATCAAGATAAAAATAATTAGCAAAGAAGCCAATCCGAAAACTAAATATAACTTTTCTAAAGCGTAATGAAATTCATTAAAAACTTCATTCCAACCGGAAAAAGTAACTATCGATTTATGGACGAAAAATAACAAAACTGTACATAAAATCACTAAAAAAAAAGGACTGTATTTTTTTGCCATTATTCTTTTTTGTTTAATTGCATTACTTGTCTATATACATTGTACATCGCTATAAAAACTCCAACGATAACCAGCAGTTTGGAATAATATATTTTTTGGTGCGGATGGTTTTCGTCTAAATATTTTCCGAGATAGGCAAACAAAAAAATAATTATTCCCATTTGAATGGGAATATTAATCAACGAAATCCATTTGTTATACGGCTTTTTCTTCGGATTTTGGTTTGACATTTCCTGAGGATTCAATATTTTTAACCATTCCCTTCATTTGACACGTAGCCATAAATTCAGCACCTGGTTCAACAGCTATTTTTCCTACAATTATCTCTCCAATAATCTTGGCTTTTGATTTGAGGCTTAACAACTCTGCAACAATTGCTTTTCCTTCGTAATAGCCTTCTATGTCGAGGTTTTTGCAAGTAATGTTACCTATAATGCGACCTGTTTCACCGATTACGAGTTTTCCTTCGGAAGAAAAATTTCCGATAACTTCCCCGTCAATTCTAAAGTCTGAAACAGAATGTATATCTCCTTTAATTCTTGTTTTTTCTACAATTCGGTTGGGTTTCCCGAAAAAATCTTTTGAATTATTTTTTTTTCTGTCAAACATGGTTTGTGATACTTACATTAATATAAAAAGCAAAATAAACACGCTCTTTTAAATTTTTTTAATTCGCAGATTGCAAAACTACAAAAAATATGTTTGTTCAAATTCTGAGAGATTGATTAAAAAAAGCATAAACATATTTTAGAATCATTGGTCAAAAATTTAGGGAGTTGGATTTGTTTTTTGTAAAAACTCCTGAAAATTTTTCTTTATCTGAACAACTTTGTAATCTTCCGAAGAAATTGCGACAAATTTTTCTTTGATTTTGTAGTCTTTGTACTCCTCAAAAATTACAATTAAATCTTTCGCTTCTTGCTCAGAACGAACATTATGGATAACTATAAAATTATCATTTAGAGTATAGCTGTCGGTTGTAATCTTGAAACTTCTCTCGGGTCTGTTTTCCAAAAACAGTTGTAACTTTTTGTCAAGTTCGGTCAAATCTGCCGTTTCTGAAACTTTATGAATGAGTTTCCAATTCGAAGATTCTTTTCCGAAATCTAACTTTTCGAGTTTTGGAATGTTAGTGCGAAGCAAATTTTCAGCTTCTTTTCCTTCCTCGCTATTCGGGTAGGTGAGAGCTACATAATTAAGGGCTTTTTTGTATTCTTCCAAGCCTTTCATATTTCCTGTCGCATTAGCTTTGAGCAGTTCTAATTTCGATATGATTTCTTCTCCCGAAAACTGATCAATCAGAGGTTCTATTTCTGTCAGAAGTCTTCTGTAATCTCTGTCTTCATAAATTTTAAACATCGAGTTATAGACCAAATCAGCCGAACCTTCTAAGGCGATTGCATCGTTCGGATTATTTATAATTTGTGCATATCTGGAATCGGGATATTTTGATGTGATGAGAGCTTTCATCGAAGCCATTTTATCCAATCCTAAAGCCTCGTAAATTTTGTACAGATTGTACATAGCTGGTAAAATTAATCGTTCTTCCGGATTGCTGTCCAAAAGCTCTTCTAACTTTGATTGTGCTAATTCATACTCTCTGAATTTGTCTTTATAAATGATTCCGAGTTGATAATAAGCAAAATTTCTTTCTGTTTGCAAACTGTCGATAACTGCTTGGTCGGTTGGGATCTGGCTTGTGTAGAACTCAACGGTAAAGCGAGGTTCTAAAACGTCTTGGTCTTTTTCGATTATGTTTCCTTCTTCATCAAATTCAGACTCGGAAACGGCAGCTGTATTTCCGGTATAGTTTACTAACCTCCAATAATCTTTCAGAGGACGATTGCCCCATTTTCTTCTAAATTCGCCTTTTCCTGTGGTAACAAGATTCTGATTGTAAAAATAAAAATTAGAGTTACTTGAAGGCAATCCGGAAGGAGGAGTTCCGGGTGCTCGCCTTAAACTTACAGATTCCTCTTGAGCAGCACGGTTTCCAATTCTTGTCATTGCGTTTCTGTCTTCTGACCCGACGCTCCCCTGATGAGCATACTGTTGTCTTTCTGATATTTCTTCAAGTTCTTTGAGTTTTTTGTCTTCCTCCTTGATTTTTTCTATATAATCTTTAAAAAAATCTTCTCTTTCGTTTTCCGACATTCTGACCAGCGATAAAATACTATCGTTGGCAACAGCAATAGCTTCGTATTTGATTACATCGTCAAGATTTTCTCTTTTTCGTCTGATATGGCGAAATTCGCGAGTTCTATTGTCAAGATTGACCAAAGTGCTGTCGTAATACTTTCCTGCTAAAGAATACCTTGCATCATAGAAGTAAATTTCTGCGATATTCCTGTAATTAGAGGCTACCATATAGGCATCATTCGTTTTTTTCTTTAAAGACTGATTGTAATATTTTATTGCCTCTTTGTCATTTTCTCGCGCATCATAATACAGAGCCATTTGATGATTTAGAACATCGAGGTAAGGTCTATTTTCTCTGTCTTTCAGTAGTTTGCGAAATTTTTCTAAGAAAACAACACTGTCTGTTGTCGTTGCATTTAGTTTGGCCTGATTGATATGAGATTGGATAGTGTATTGTCTTGGAGACTTACGCTTCATTTCTATTACTTTCTGAAAAGCAGATGCGGCCTCTTCATCTCTGCCTTGTTTTTGAAGCAATTGTCCTAAAATAAAAGTATAACGAGCTTTTTCTTCATGTATTTCAGATAACTCTTTTGCCTTTTCATAATAAATAATGGCATTGTCGTATTGCTCTTCGTTAAAATAGGCCTGAGCTAGCATGGCATTTGCTTCAGCGATAATTCTCTCGTCAAGTTCTGTTTCTTGAAGTAGCCTTAATAAATTCTGAATTGCCAGCGAATTATTCTCTAAACGAATGTTGGTTTTTTCTTTCCACAGTTTTATTTCGTTGATTCTGTCACTATCCGGATATTTATAAAGAATGTAGTTAAAGGCTTCTAAAGCCGGAATAAATCGTTGGTCGTAATATCTGGCTTTTCCGAGTAGGAGATAGGCCTCGTCCATTTGAGGATTTTTTTCCGAACCTCCGATGTTCATCGAATGTTTTTCTATCGCCTTAACCGCTTTGTCTTCTGCTCGTTTAAAATTTGCATTTCGGGGAACGGAATCCTGTCCGAATACAGGTTCTATAATTTGCATCCTTTCAGCAGGAAGAACCTCCCAGAAATTGTCCGGTGTCATGGTCAATTCCTGAAGCCCTGTTTCTAATGCTAAATTACCATTATACATTACGTTATATTTGGTGGTAACCGAATGAAAAGAACGGTTTACAAACTTGTCTTTTTTTGTAGAGCAAGCCGTAGCCAAAGCAACCAAAGTAATAATCCCAAAAAAATTTATTAATATGCTTGTTTTCAAAGTAAATCCGTTTAAAAAACCAAAACTCACAAAAAAGTTTTTTATTGTAATTAACGTGTAAAATTACATTTCTTTTTTTAATGCAAGCTGTTTTTGATTAAAAAAAGCGAGTAATTTCATTCAAAAATGGTAGAGAAAAAGCAATTTACAGATCAAAAACCGAACTTCGTTTGGTGTAAATCATATCTTTTAGACGCAACAAAAAACCCAAAGTGAGATATACTCCAAACCAAAGTCCTGCAGTAACAAAAGAAATATAAATAAAAAACAATCGGACATTAGTTGCCCTCATACCCAATTTGTCGGACAAACGGGAAGCGACTTCAAATCCGTTTTTTTCAAAAAAGTAACGTATGTTGTTTATAATCTTCATAGATTCAGCACTAAAAAAACAGAGGTTCAAAATTAGCTTTTTATTTGTATAAAATTAAATGAATACCGTTTTAAAAATAAAAATGTATTTTGAAGACCTCACAGATTTTAAAACCTGTGAAGTCTGTAAATCGAAAACTCTATCATGAGATTAAGCGGACTCAAAAAAAGGAATTATTTTTTTTCAAGCGGTTTAATTATCCATTTGTTGTACAACATCAAAGATATAACTGAGAAAACTCCTATTCCGAAAACCACTATCCAAAGTTTGTTGGGCTCATAAATATCCCAAAGCATACCCGTCATTTCCCAATGCGACATTCCGAGTTTTTGTTCTGCTAAGGTAAAATATTCGCTTTTTGAAAACGGTGTATGAATATTTGAAATATCAATTCCGTGTTCTGTAGCATATTGCACGAATCGCTCTGTGATGGTTGGATAATCAAGCCCTTTTTCTTTTAAATTAAGTGTGTTTTCAAATTCGGTAATCGACATTCCAAAGGCAGCCGAAGCTTGTTCAATAAACTGTTCTTTGCTTATTACTTCGGGCATTTCGACTCCTTTTTGGGTCAAATGATTTTTCAGAAGCGAAAGTTTATCAGACCATTTTTGATATAAATCTCCTGCTATAAATCCTGTAAAAAAGTTTCCTGCAGCAACCGGTAAAAAATATGTTCCTTGATACAATCCTTCTTTTCCTTTTGGGGTAATAAGAGCAATAAACGAAGATAGAGTCGGGCTTGACATCATCTCTCCAACCGCAAAAATCATTGTTCCGATAACTGTAAACATTACGTTATGCGTATAAAACGTAAGCCCAACTCCGATTGATGCAATAACAGCTCCTCGAATCATAGCACTCAGGTGCTTCATTTTGGTTACAAAATGCGAAATAAATACCTGGAGAATAATAATCATAAAAGCATCCAGATTAGAGAACCATTCGGGCTTTACTTGTCCGCTTTCGGTCATTAGTCTGCCCAAAAACGGAATGTTTTCATTCAGCCAATTGCTGATATTACCCGAATTTACCCAATCTTCAATAAAGTTCGGAAGGGTGTAAAACAACTGATTGAACATTGTCCAGAAACCAATCATCAATATCAGCAAAATCAAAAGACGTTTGTCTTTGAGAGCTTCGACAATATTCATTGCCGAGCCCAAAAGAGCTTTTCCGATAGATTCTTTTGGTTCTTCGACTTTTGGTTCTTTAAAGAAAAACAATAATACAAGCAAGTTGATTCCGATAACCACAGCTGCCTGAACAAAAATGATTTTCCATCCGAATTCTGTTCTTAAATACGAAGATGAAGCAGGACCTAAAAACCCTCCGATATTTACCATCATATAAAAGATTCCGAAGCCCATAGTTCCGGTTGTTTCGTCTGTGTTTCGGGCAATAATGGCAGAAGCAACCGGTTTGAAAAAAGCCGCTCCGATAGCCACCAAAAGGAAAATCATGTACATACTCCAATATGTATTGACTTCTCCCATCATATAATATCCGAAAATCATAATGATATAGGCAATCGTAAGCGAGAGTTTATATCCGATTCTGTCTGCAATTACTCCGAAAAACACAGGAAGCAGGTATAAAATGGCAGTAACATTTGCCATAATATTTCCTTTTTGAATATGATTGAATCCTAAAGCACCTTCATCTGTAGAGCCAACGAGATATAAGCCGAAAAGTGTGAATATTCCGTACCAAGCCCAACGCTCCATAAGTTCCATAAAGCTGGCAATCCAAAAGGTTTTGTTGAATGATTTTATGGTTTGCCCTAAAGATTTTTTTTCTGACATAAGCTGTAGTGTTAAGTAAACTACAAATTAAAGGATTTAAAAAATACAAACAGTATAATTTTTTTATATTTGCGACAAAAAGTTTTTCAAAAAAATGATGAAAAAGACATTGATAGCAGCACTATTGCTGATAGCGGGAGTTACACAAGCTCAAATTGGTATAAAAGGAGGAGCAAACTTTTCTAATATTGACGGCAAAATAGGAAGTACGGAGCTCGAAACCAAAATCAGTTATCATATAGGAGCTTTTTGGGAAATCCCAATACTTGACGGGCTTGCTTTTCAGCCAGAAATTCTTTATTCTGTTCAGGGAGCCAACATAGATTCTTCGCATACTCTTGACAATATTGATTTGAAATACCTCAATGTTCCGATGATGCTTAAATTATACATAATGTCGCATAAACTGAGTATAGAAGCAGGGCCACAATTCGGATATTTGACCGATCACAATTTGGATAAGGTAATCGAAACCGAAGATTTTGACTTTTCGTTGGCAGGAGGAATTTCTGTTTACGTAACCAAAAGTATTTTTATTCAAGGTAGATATATAGCGGGAATGAATGAGTTTTCGAAAGATGCCGAAGTAAAAAATAGAAATATCCAACTATCGTTAGGGATTAAATTCTAAGCGATAAACTCAATAATTTGTTCAATTACTTTTTTATCTCTCAAAATTCTGCGATGCCCTAATTTTTCGGTCAGCAGTAATTTTCCGTTTGGAAGGTGCTTGTGAATATGTGTCGCACAAGTTGAAGGAACTTCTTGGTCGTGTGTGTCGTGAATGACAAAAATCGGAATGTTGATGGTTTTGGCAACTTCGTGTATGTTATAATCAGATAATTTGCCGTGTTTGTTTTCAAACTTTGTTATCAGTTTCTTAGCGATTATCGGTTTGAGTCCTAAGAGTTTTACAAAACCTTCAAATATGTCAGACAGTACATCTCCACTTCCGATAATTACGGCTTTTTCGGTTTGAAGTCCTCTTTTTACAGAATTCATTACAGCCATTCCTCCGAGCGAATGACCGATGGCAACTTCGAATTTTCCGTAAATCTTTTCTAATTCCATAATACATTCAATAAACATAGCCATGTGGGCTTTTTTTCCGTCTGATTTCCCGTGAGCCGGAGCATCAAAACTAATGGTCATATAACCCTCTTTCAACAGAGCTTCTGCAATATTCGAAAGCTGTGTACTTCTTCCGCTCCAACCGTGAACCAACAATATTTTTTTTTCGGATTTGCCGTATTCTAAAACGCGAATTTTTTTTCGGATTTTTGATATTTTGATGTATTTACAAGCGGCTTCTGACTCCATTTTTTCTTCTCTTTCCGGAAGTTTATGTTTGGTTGGAGTAACGAATAACTTATAAGCAAAATCGGTGGTTAATTTTAGGGAAATATTTTGTAAAAATGGACCGATTTGAATGGCTGAATTCGGAATGTTTTGCGGTTCTTTTTTCATTCCAATACTTTAAAAAGTTAGTGAACCTGTAAGTTCTTTGAGCGATATTTCCGATAGTTTGGCTTGGAATTTTGCGATGCTGCTTCGGGTAATTGCCTGAATATAATTGAGTTGTGCTGCACGAAATTCAACGGTAGTAATTCTCCCGATTCGGAATTTTTCGAGAGTAATATCCAAATTTTCTTTGGCAATCTCTTCGTTGTTTTCTTCGAGTTTTACCAATTCTAAGTTTGTGATGTAGGTTTGATAAGTTGTTGCCAAACGGCTGTTTATGCTTTGCTCTCGTTCTTTAATTGTAATATCGGAATTTTCGAGTTGCAATTTTGCAATTCTTTCGTTTCGGTTTTGCGAAAATCCGTCAAAGATATTCAGAGTAGCTCCCAATCCGTAATTCCATCCTTTAGAGTTTGAAGCAGTTGTAAATCCAAAACTCGATTCGGAATCGGTGATGTTATATCCGCCTCTCAAATCAATCTTCGGAAGTCGGTTAGCTTTTACTTTTTTAAGTTCAAACTCTGCTATTTTTTTTTCAATAAGAGCCAGTTGCAAATCAGGATTCTGTTCTTTTGCCAAAAGCATTAAATCTTCAAAAAGTAGTTTTTCGTCTAATTCGACTTGCTTTTCCACTACAAAAGGCGTGTTTACCTCGCGAGCCAATAGTTCGTTCAGGAAGATTTTGATGTTTTCGTATTGTTGTTTCTGAGTGAGGTAATTGGTTTTGTCGGTATTCAAATCAACCTGTGCATTGAGTACTTCGAGTTTTGAAGCCTTCCCGATTTTGTATCGGTTGTTTGCCAATTCGTATCGTTCTTGCGAAATCACGATAGCTGTGTCAATGGCTTGCAATAGTTGCTGTTGTTGAACAATCATATAATAAGTGCTCAATACATCTGCCACACGGTTCAGAACAATAAGTTGAAGTTGTGTTTCTCCTTGTTTTTGAAGTTCGTCTAATTGTTTTTTCTGGGCAAACATTCCCATTCCGTCAAAAATTGTCCAACCGAGGTTTATTCCGTAATTCATATTCATACCTTTGTTGTTGGGAATTTCTCTTTCGGTTCCGTCCATTTGTGTAAGAGTGGTATTCATATCGGTTTTGTTGTAATTGAATACTCCCTCGACATTGGGTAGAGCGTTGGTATTTCCCCACTCGTTATGGGTTTTGGTCATTTCGACAATATTCGATGCTATTCTGATTTGATAGTTGTTTTCCAATGCTGTTTCAACGGCTTGTTGGGGCGAGAGCGTCTCTTGTGCATTTGAAAAAACCACACAAAAAAATATAAATAAGTTTAAAAGGAATCTCATCATTTTTTTTGGAGTTTATAGTATTGAGTAGAAAGTAAAATCTCTTTCAGGACAAATGTAGTATTATTTTTTTTGAATATTTTGTTAATTCGATTTTGTCTTAACACTTGCGTCTTAATATTTAATACTTACATCTTAATACTAATTTTAACTATATTTGAACCGCACAAAAGATGAAACCACTTTTTTGATGTTTAAAAATATTTTTTACATATTCCTGTTCTGGGCTATCGGGATTTTTGCCAAGGAAAGCGGAAGCCCTGAACAAGAGTTGATTCGTCATATAGAACAGTCCTCATCTGAAGAGCGGATACTGGCTTTGTGTTTTTTTCAGGAATGGGAAGGGCATTATAACCTGACCCCGGAAAAGCTAAATGACCTTTTTGAGGGGCTGGAACGTATAGCCGCAACGGACAAAGAGTTTAAAGGTTTTGTGGATTTTTATAAAAGGATTTCCCCTACGATGTTTATTCCCGAAAAAGATAAGGAAACAACCCGCAAAAAAATGATAACTCTGTATGAAAAAGCAGCGGATTATTATTTGTCTGTGGGAGATGACCTTTTTGCCGGTATGTCTCTTGTCCATTTGGGATTTGACTTGTTTATGCTGGAATCTTACGAAAATTCTATCAAAAGTATGCTTCAAGGATACGAATTATTGAAAAAAGCAGGATACAGCAACAATCCCCTTTCACCCAAATACCTGCACAGTATGGCTTTGGTGTTTCTTTTTTTCGGAGAACACCAAAAAGTGATTGAGTTGATGGAAACATCTATTGATATACCTCCTATTGAGGTGAACAAAAATATACAGATTTTTAATAATATCGGTGTGGGTTATCTCGCTTTTGACGAAAACAGAGATGTGCAACGATACAACAACTTGGGAGTGGCTTATCAGAATTTACAACAGTATGATAAAGCAGAAAAGGCATTTCTCAGTGCTATTGAAAGGGCAGAATTTTATGGGACTTATATATGGATGGCTCTTACTTCCCGAAATCTTGCAGATTTATATGTCTTGCAAGGCAGGTATTCCGAAGCGATGCTTGTTTATGAAAAATCTTTGTATTATTATGAAAAAGAACCCGGTAACTGGAGGGAGCGTATCAAACATTTTCTCAGTATGGCTAAGGCTCAGATTTTGCTCGGAAATATTTCGCAAGCAGCGGAATACATTCGTCAGGCGGAACAAATCATAATCCCCATAAAGAAAACCTTTTACTTTGGAGAAAAACAACAGAACGAAAAGTACCAGCAGCTTTATTACGAAGTAAATCAATTGTATCATAAGGCAGCCAATAATTACGAAAAAGCCTACCTTTATTCAGACAGCCTCAATACGATAAACCGTAATCGGGATAGTATATATAACATACTTCGGGTACATCTGGCTGAAGAAAAACTGAACGTACAGAAAACCCTAAGCGAAAAAAACCGTATCCATACCAAAATGTGGACAATCGGTATTGGGTCTTTGTCAGTTGTCATCATCCTAACGCTGTTATATTATATCAACAGAATCAGGAGGGCAAAAGAAAAAGCCGAACACCTCTACAAAGAAAAAATATTGGAAGAGGACAGGCAGAGGCTTAACAGCGAACTGAAAGTACTCAAAGCCGATTTGGAAAACCACTTGAAAAAAATTACAGAAAACAACAGGCTCGTCGAACAATATAAAAACGAAACAGAAAAAGACGATAAAATCGACATTGATAACCTGAAAATACTCACCAAAGAACATTGGGAAAACTTTATCCGTGATTTTAAAAAAGCCCACAAACGGTTTTATAATAAAGTAACCAAACAATACCCTGATTTAACCCAGTCCGAGCTTCGTATGGTACTGCTCTTAAAGCTCGGGATAACCCAAAAAGAACTGCCTTCGGTCTTAGGAACTTCTGATGTAAACATACGGGTTACGCTACACAGATTAAGACAAAAAATAACCAAAAACGCAACGGAAACCGAAGACAAAGAAATTCTTGTTTTGACAAACGTTTCTTAACAGACTCATTTTCATAACTTTAAAACATTGTTTTGTAACACGATTGTAACAGCTTTATTTTTTGTTTACAACCGGCAATCCATAACTTGCTCCAAGTAAATTTCACAAAATTTTAAGACTATGAAAAAGAAAATTATTTTTTTGGCTGTAATCCTTATGGCAATATTGTTATGTCGGGTTTCTGATAAACAAAATCAAAAAATGCTTGTAAAAGGATTCGGAAAAGAAGCTCCACAGAAAATTATTAATCCGATGTCTTTAGCATCCGGTTTAAGAGATAATCAGGAGCTTGACTTGGAACAAGAGGAGACTAAAGGCATTCCTTTTATAGGAAAAAACAGGGAAGCCTTGCCCGATAAAGAGTATGATGAAGCAGTTTCTTTAGTAGAAAACAAAGTTGATAACGGTTCTCTCTTGAGAGAGTTTAACCAAAAGCAGAACGAACAACCTTTATTGTTTCTTGAAAATAAAGGACAGATTCTTGATACGGAAGGAAACCCTCGTCCTGATATTTTATATACGGCAAAATCAAATGCAGCAAGTGTGTTTGTTGCTTCTTCTGCTCTTCATTATCAGTTTACGAACATAAAAACAGACAGCTGTTCTCAAACAATCAGAGAAACGCACCGTTTCACTGTCCAGTTAGAGAATGTCAATCCTGAGCCTTTGGTAGAAACCTCAGAGCCGGAAACTTACACCGAACACTATTATAATGAGCGTTTTCCCGAAGGGCTGAAAGGAGTGCGTAGCTTTACAGAAATTACCCTGAAAGATATATATCCGGGGATTGACTGGGTAATTTACGGTAAAGGTAACTTTATGGAGTATGATTTCATCGTACACCCCGGGGCAGACCCTAAACAGATACGTTTTAGAATTAACGATGCTGACAAGGCTTCGTTGACCGAAAACGGAGACTTAAAAATGGAAACAAGGCTTGGAGAAGTTCTGAAACACGCTCCTATAAGTTTTGTGGAGGAACAGCAAGTAGCTTCTCATTTTGAAGTTTATGATGACGGAAGCTACGGGTTTGACGTGATTGCTCCCAAAGGAAAAACACTTCGTATAGACCCTTATGTGGAATGGGCAACATATTATGGAGGAGCAGATGATGATTCGGGTACTTCCTGTGCTGTTGATGCAGCAGGAAATGTATATCTGGCAGGGACAACAGAAGGAAATGGGAGTATAGCACAACATGGATACACGACTACTATAAATATAGGAAATTTTACAAATACACTTCAAGGTGGTTTAACTTATCAGGGGAGTAAAGATGCTTTTCTCGTAAAATTCAATTCTTCGGGTGTAAGGCAAAGAGCAACTTATTATGGGGGAAGCGGAGACGACCAAGGTGCTTATGTAGCTGTTTCACCTTCCAATTATGTATATCTTGTAGGCACTACAACCAGTACATCAGGGATAGCTTATAATGTGCCTGAACATACACCGGGTAATACTACAGGTGATATTAAGCCACAGGTTCTGACCTCCAAGAGTGACAGCAAGCAATATGGATTTTTAGCAAAATTTGATTCTAATTTTGACCGTAAATGGGCAGGTTATTATACAAGCAGATACAATACAGTAAACCGCAGCTCTTCAGGTATTTCTTGTGGGTTTAACCACGATGGCTCAGAAGTGTATTTGTTAGAAGAATTTGCTTTTACAAAATCAGTTCCTGATTGGGTACAGCCGTTACTTTGGGCAGTAGCTATAGCAACGGCACTTATACCAGGTGCACAGGGTGTAGCGGGTGTGCTTATTTCAGTGGCTATAGCAGGTGTCGGTGTCGGGATAGAAGCAGGGTTAAACGGCTGGGAAGAAGGTCAGGGTGTAACGTTCGGTGCACAGCTTTTGCGTTTAGACGCTTTAGACGGTTCCTATATGAATCATAGTATAATTTTAGGAGAAGATTCTTCCAGACCGACTAAAGCCGGTGGTCTGGCAGTAGCTATTGGTACTAATCTAGATGCGATACCATACGTACTTGTCAGTGCTACTGACGACAGACTAAGCGGACTGGCAAATGGGACAGAATTTGACTACACACCCAATCCCGGTTCTATCACGGGAGATATTGGTTATCAGGCTGTAGTGATACGATATAGTGCTGACTTGTCTTCTACTAAGAGACAGCGGTATTATGGAGGAAGCGGACAGGAAATGGGCAAAGGAATCGCAGTAGATCCTTCAAATGAGTGGGTAGTATATATTACAGGTTTTACACGAAGTGAGAATAATATTTATAATAATGGTTACTCCTCTACAAAAAAGGGGGATTTTGATGCTTTTTTGGCAAAAATAAATATGTACTCAGGAAATATGGTATGGTCAACCTATTTTGGCGGGTGGGGCAATGATATGGGAACAGACGTTAAGGTTGCCCCAGACGGCTCGGTATATCTGGCAGGAATAACAGACAGTGAAGAGATGGGGCATAAAGGATATGACAATTTATATTCAGGAAACGGAGACGGTTTTCTGGCAAAATTTTCTTCAGACGGACAGCAGCTCCTGATGTACACTTATGTTGGAGGGATAAGTACAGATGTAGTCAGTTCTATTGCTGTCAGGACTAACAATAAAGTGTATGTGGCAGGAACCACTCATAGTGGAAATGGAATAGTCAGGAAAGGGTATGGGTATAAAACAGGCTATACTTCTCAATCACTAGATGAAGCATTCTTAATAAAATATACCGAACCTAATCCTTCTGATGGAAGGTTATATGTCAAAAAAGGCGGTACGGGAAGTAAAACGGGTTCAAGCTGGAGCAATGCCCTTCCTGAGCTGGCAGATGCTTTGGTAAAGGCAGAATATACTCCGGGCATTAATGAAATCTGGGTAGCAGGAGGAGAATATAAGCCTTATTACCGCCCCGACCATTTAAGTGCGGGGAATGATAATGAAATATCAAAAAACACAAAGTTACAGACTTTTAAACTCGTAAACAATGTAAAGATGTACGGAAATTTTGCCGGAACGGAAACCTCATTGGAACAGAGAGACCTTACCGATACGATAAGTGTAAGTATTCTTAGCGGGATCGTAGATTTATCAGGTAATACTACCGGTAAAGCCCACCACGTTGTTTTGAGTTCCGGTAATGTCGGTACAGCAGAGCTGAACGGCTTTACCATAAAAGGAGGTGAAGCAAAAATTGGTGAAGGCGAAAGTAATACATCTATTCAGGTAAACGGAAATCAGATAACCAAAGAGCACGGAGGAGGAATGTATATTCATTCTTCTTCTCCAAAAATTGTAAACTGTATTTTTATGGAAAATACTGGTGTTTACGGAGGAGCAATACACAGCAGAGGCAACTCAAACCCTGAGTTGATAAACTGTACTTTTAAAGGAAATGCAGCCGATGAAAACGGAGGGGCAATAGACAGCTATAATACAGGTAATATAAAGCTGGTAAATAGTGTCATTTCGGGAAATAAAGCAAAAAAAGGAGCAGCAATATATCACGCAGGAACAACCTCGCAGCTGATTAACACTACTGTTGCAGCCAACGTGTCCACTGAAAGCGGAAATGAAGTAATAGATTATGAATCAGGCGCTTCCGTAATACAAAACAGCATCATTTACGGAAACACCAACGGGCTGAAAAATGCAGAAAATATTACGGTTTCTTACAGTTTGGTTCAGGGGCTTACCAACACCGATAACGGAAACCTGAACGGAGACACAACCAACCCGTTGTTTGTCATTCCTGTTGCAGTCATAAGCAACAGTAGTGCTCACACAACAGGTGATTACCGCTTGCAGGACATCTCACCTGCCATAAATGCAGGAAGCAACAACTATGTAGCACACTTTACCGACCCTGACGGTAATGACCGTATAACAAACGGAACAGCAGATATGGGGGCTTATGAAGTGCTTGTTTCTGTTACTGCTGACGAAAACGGAATTGTTTATGTAAAACAAGGCGGGAAGGGCAACGGAAGCAGTTGGGAAAATGCCACAGGCGATTTGCAGACTGCTATCAAAACATCGGGAGCAACTCAGGTATGGGTGGCAGGAGGAACATATAAACCAATCTTCCGACCTGACAATATTGCTTCTTTACCTAATGAAGGAAATAATACGTTTCTTTTGGTCAATAACGTAAAAGTTTACGGAAGCTTTGCCGGTACGGAAACCGCATTGGAGCAAAGAGATTTAAGTCTTACCGAAAATGAAAGTATCCTTGATGGAGCTTATTATGCCCACCACGTTGTTATGGCTTCGGGCAATGTGGGAACAGCAGAACTCAACGGATTTACCATAACAGGCGGTAACGCAATGGGTGGAGACAGTCAGGTTACGGTAAACGGAAACCAGATAACCAAAAACCACGGAGGAGGAATGTTTCTTCATTCTTCTTCGCCAAAAATCGTAAACTGTATCTTTAGAGAAAACATTGCCGTTTACGGAGGAGGTGTACACAGCAGAGCCGGTTCGAGTCCCGAGTTTATAAACTGTGCCTTTATGGGCAATACGGCTTCCTTAAACGGAGGAGGGGCAGACAGCTTTGGAGCAACTCCGAAATTTGTAAACTGTGTCATTACCGGAAACAAAGCACAAAGCGGAGGAGCAATGTTCCATTATCAGGCAACTTCACAGCTGATTAACGCTACTGTTGCAGGCAATCTGACTACCGGACTTGGTGTAATAGATTATGCGGGAGGGGCTTCCGTAATACAAAACAGTATCTTTTACGGAAACAACAAACAAGTGCACAATGCAGAAGCGGTTACTATTTCTTATAGTTTGGTTCAGGGGCTTACCGATACCGATAACGGAAACCTCTCTTGGAATACTGACCCGATGTTTGTCAATCCTGTTCTGGACTCTGATGCTCCGACCATAGCAGGTGATTACCGCTTACAGGTCTGTTCTCCTGTTACCAACGCAGGAAACAACGACTACATAACAGACTACATAACCGATTTAGATGGTAATGACCGTATCACAAACGGAACCGTGGATATGGGAGCATTCGAGTATGATGGAGTACCTTGTGGAGTTATCTGGACAGTCAATAACGAGTGGCTCAACAATATAGAGCCAACTATCAATGATGATGTAATCATTCAGGGAGATTTAGCTGTCGGTACGGATTATGGTAGTTTTTTGGCTAAAACCCTAACGGTAGAAAATACAGGAAGCCTTGTCATAACATCAAACAATTCCGTAACCGTTGCGGGAGAAATTACTAACAATACCGGGATTTCCGATTTTGTGGTAGAAAATGATGCCAACCTGATTCAGACTATTGCCTATACGGGAACTAATACAGGAGCAATTACGGTTAAAAGAGAGTCTTCGCTTATCAAACATTTGGATTATACGCTATGGTCATCGCCTGTGACAGAACAAGGATTGAGAGCCTTTTCGCCTCAAACGCTTTGGTATCGTATTTATGATTACAACGCAACCACCGACCAATGGAATCAAATCTTCGGAAATTCATCAGATGACGATGTAGATTTCCAAGAAGGTGTCGGATATATGTTCCGTGCTCCGAACAATTTTGTAACTACTCCTTATACCTATAACGGAGAATTTAAAGGTATTCCGAACAACGGAGATGTAACCGTTACGTTTAATTCTTCGGAAACCTATCAGGGAGTTGGAAACCCGTATCCGTCCAACATCAGCATACAGCAATTTAAAAATGTAAACGGTACGGGAGCTTTGTATTTCTGGACAAATACCAATGCTTGGAACGATAGCATAGGAAATTACGTAGGCAACAACTGGGCTATCTACAACGGAGTAGGAGGGATAGCAGCAGCCAATGACAATAAAGCTCCCAATGCTTTTATTCCTGTAGGACAAGGGTTTGTGTTTCAGACAGCTGCTAATTCGGTTACGTTTACCAATGTGATGCGTACTTCAAACGAAGGAGTATTTTTCAAAACTATGGACGAAGACAAGCACAGACTTTGGCTTAATCTTTCCGATGATGAACAAATCCTGAACCAAACGCTTATTGGTTATACAGGCGATGCCACACAAGGATTGGATTTCGGGATTGATGCCAAATTATTCGGCTATTCTGGTTCGGCTCTGTATAGTTTAATCGAAAATACCGAAGATGATTTTGTAATTCAGGGACGTGCTTTACCGTTTGATGATAATGATGTAGTTCCGCTCGGATTCAGAGCCAATGAGGCAGGAAGCTATACCATTTCTTTAGCTGATTTTGACGGAATTTTTGCAGAGGGTCAGGATATTTATCTAAGAGATAATTTTACGCAAACCGAGCAAAACCTGAAAAACGGAAATTACAGCTTTGTAAGTGAACAAGGAATTTTCAACACCCGTTTTGAAGTGATTTACAAACAATCAGGAGCTTTAAATGTTACCAATCCCGACTTGAACAACAGTTGGGTAGTTTATAAGCAAAATAAAGTGTTTCATATTTTCTCAGAAGGCTTTGAGATGAAGGAAGTAGAGGTTTACGATATGTTAGGAAGAATAATTTATGCTTCCGAAGCAGAAGGCAACAGCCATATACTTCCTTATCTCGGAGCTAATCAGGTGTTGATAGTGAAAATTACTACAACCGAAAATGAAGCTCTGAGTAAGAAAGTACAGAACTAAATAATTTCAACTCTAACGAAGTTTTGAACTTCGTTAGAGTTATAAAGAACAACCCTGTCAGGTTTCAACTCTGACAAAGTTTTACCGCAAATTCGCAGATTAAGACAATAAAATTTGCGAATTTTCGGTTATTTTTTGCTTTCTCCCCTACCCCACCTAATATGAATTTTATTCTTCCTCATTCAGGTTATTGCAAAAGAAATTTTATTTACATTTGAATATGAAAAATTTTCCACAATCATTTTCCGATAAGTTATCTGAAAGAGAGCAAAATCAATCGCTTAGAAGTCTTTCAGGTTTAAGTGGCTTGGTTGATTTTTCATCTAATGACTATTTGGGTTTGGCAAAGTCAAAAGAAATTTTTGACAAAGCACATCAATTTCTTTCCGAAAGAAAAATATTTTGTAACGGAGCAACAGGCTCAAGGCTTTTGTCCGGAAACTCGGAATTGTACGAAGAAACAGAAAAGTTTTTGGCAAGTTTTCATAATTCGGAAGCTGCTTTGGTGTTTAATTCGGGTTTTGATGCTAACCTAGGTTTTTTTGGTGCGATTACAGACCGAAATTCGGTTATTTTGTATGACGAATATTCTCACGCTTCAATAAGAGACGGAATTAAATTATCTTATGCAAAAGCCTATAAGTTTTCGCATAACAATTTAGACGAACTTCAACAAAAATTGACTTTGTTTTGCCAAGAAGACAGAGATGTTTTCGTGATTACCGAGAGTGTTTTTTCGATGGATGGAGATTCCCCCGATTTAAAAAGATTGACAGATATTTGTTGTAAGCACAAAGCGTTTTTGGTTGTTGATGAGGCTCACGCTTTGGGAGTTTTCGGACAGAAAGGAGAGGGGGTTGTTCAGAGTTTGAATTTACAGGATAAAGTTTTCGCTCGTATTATAACTTTCGGGAAGGCTTTGGGAGCTCACGGAGCAGTAGTTGTCGGAAGTAGTAAACTGAAAGAATATCTGCTCAATTTTGCCCGAAGTTTTATTTATACCACAGCACTTCCTCCTCATAGTTTGGCAGTCATCTTAGCAGCTTATAACCATTTGGGAAAAGTAGATGTACAACGCGAACAGTTGCGTAAAAATATTATCTTATTCAATGGTTTATTCCGAATTTCCGATATGTCTCCGATAAAAAGTATCCTTATAGAAGGGAATCAAAACGTAAAAGATACAGCCCAAAAATTGCAAAAAGCAGGATTTGATGTCAAACCAATTTTGTCTCCGACTGTGCCACAAGGAAAAGAACGACTTCGTTTTTGCTTACATTCGTATAATACCGAGCAGGAAATAAAATATTTAGCTACTGTGTTGAAGATTTCAAGCTAACTGTCTAATCTGCTATGGAGCTTTTTGAAATACTCAAATGCTTTCAGAATGCGACTTCCGTACCAAGAAAACATTTCACCATCTACAAAAACGGTTTTCGTGTGATGAGTAAACTTTCCGATTTCAAAAGCATCTTCTTCTTTGAACGGATAAGGCTCACTTGATAAAAAAATTAAATCAGGGTCTTCTGAGCGAATTTTTTGGATTTCCACCTCAGGATATCTTCCTTTAGATTGGTAAATGTTTACAAATTTGTTCAGTTTGAGCATTTCGTTGATAAAATTATCGTTTCCTGCGACCATATAAGGATTTTTCCAGATAAAATAAGCTGCTTTTTTTTCTTTTTTGGAAGCGATGAAACGTATAAAATCGGCAAGAGAGAAATCAATTTTATGATTCAGATTCTGTGCTTCGGTTCTGCAATCGAAAATTTTTCCAAATTCTGCAATCATAGCTTTGTTGTCTTCAAGAGTTTTGATGTCGCTTGTCCATACCGGAGCTATTTTTTGTAATTCTTCGACAATTTCTCGGGTGTTTTCTTCTTTGTTGGCGATGATGATATCAGGATTCAAAAGTCTGATTTTTTCGTAGTGTACTTTTTTGGTTCCTCCGATAATCTTTTTTATGGATTTAAAATGATAGGGATGTACACAAAATTTGGTGATTCCCACTATTCTCTCTTCTAAGCCCAAGTCAAATAATAATTCCGTTTGTGAAGGAACAATCGAAACGATTCTTTGTGGAGAATGGTGGAGTTTTAAGGTGTTTCCGATTTGGTCGGTGTAAGATTTCATTTTCGGGGAGTAACGATTCATAGGAGCAAATATACAAAGGTTTTCAAGTAAAAAAATCCTACTTCTCAAAATCTGAATCCTAAATAAAATCTCGTATCTTTGCCGCTTTATTTTTAAAACCGAATTACGATGAAAGCAGGTATTGTAGGCTTACCAAACGTAGGAAAATCAACACTTTTCAATTGTCTGTCAAACGCAAAGGCACAGAGTGCAAACTTTCCGTTTTGCACTATCGAACCGAATGTTGGAGTGGTAAACGTACCCGATCCGAGATTGGAAAAATTATCCGAATTGGTAAAACCCGAAAGAGTGCAGCCTGCAACGGTTGAAATTGTGGATATTGCCGGACTGGTAAAAGGTGCCAGCAAAGGAGAAGGCTTAGGAAATCAATTCTTAGGGAATATCAGAGAATGTAATGCCATTATTCACGTGCTTCGTTGTTTTGACAATGACAATATTATCCACGTTGAAGGAGGTGTAAATCCGGTCAGAGATAAAGAAATAATTGATATTGAACTGCAACTGAAAGATTTAGAAACAGTAGAAAAGCGTTTGGAAAAAACCAAACGCGCTGCCAAAACCGGAAACAAGGAGGCTCAAGCAGAAGAAACTCTCCTTGAAAGAATCAAAGCAGCTTTGTTAGAAGCAAAATCAGCCAGAACGGTTATCCCGAACAATGATGATGAAGCGGAAATGTTAGAGAATTTTCAGTTAATTACAACAAAACCTGTATTGTATGTATGTAATGTAGATGAAGGTTCGGCTGTAAATGGAAATCGATATGTAGAACAAGTAAAAGAGCTGGTAAAAGACGAAAATGCAGAAGTAATTGTGTTGGCTGTAGCTACTGAAGCCGATATTACCGAGCTTGAAACCTACGAAGAAAGACAGATGTTTTTAGAAGATATGGGTCTGCAAGAACCGGGAGTTTCAGTACTTATCCGTTCGGCATATAAATTATTAAAGCAACAAACGTATTTTACGGCAGGTGTAAAAGAAGTTCGTGCTTGGACTATCAATATTGGAGACACAGCTCCAAAGGCAGCCGGAGTTATCCACACCGATTTCGAAAAAGGATTCATCAGAGCCGAAGTAATCGCGTATGACGATTATGTGAAATACGGTTCAGAAGCCAAAGTAAAAGAAGCCGGAAAGCTTCGAGTAGAGGGTAAAGAATACATCGTAAAAGATGGAGATGTGATGCACTTCCGTTTTAATGTGTAAAAGGTTGTTTTCCTTTTAGTAGATTTATGCTTACCGTAGCCAAATCTGAATTCGGGAATTTTCGAAATTCTTCCTCGTCAGGATAAAGTCCTGCTTCTTTGCATATTTTATGAAAAACATCAATTTCGACTATATATTGATCGGAAAATCCGTGTGTAGCATCGTAAGCAGTTGTTGCTGTTTTTCCGATACTTTGTGCTGCCAATGTAGGAGCGATGGTGTGCAATTCGATAAGTAATAATCCGTGTTTCTGCACATAAGGCGACCATTTCTGAAGATGGTTCAATAAATTTTCTTCAACCAAATTATTACTGATGCGTTTTCCTCTAAAAGCAAAAGCTCCGGTTGATGAACTTATACGGTCAGAAGTGAGGTTTTTTGGTTCTTCCCAAATTCGGTTGTGATCTAAAAAAGTTCGAGTGTTGAGCAAATCAGCCAGTTCAATATTATAATTCTTTTTTAAATCTTCTGCCAACAAATCAGGACGACCAATATCTCCCCAAATTACTTTTGCCCAAATATCGCTTTTTATCAGATTGGCTCTGATGACTTTCAAAGCCGCCTGATTATAATCCGCTCCAACCAAGAATAACGGGTATTCTTCAAGCATTTTTCCACGAAGTGTCTGTCTGTCGATAACTTCAAAAACATGTTGCAAAAACGCTCCGTTTCCTGCTCCCATGTCCAGAACTCCTTTGGGTTGCTCTTCGATAGGTTTGTTAAAAATCTCGATGATTATCTCGTCAAGTACTTTGAAATACGAGCCGTGAGCTCCTCCGCTTCCCCAAACATTCATTTCTCTATCCACGTGAATTTCGTCTTCTCCGAAAGCAATATCGCGAAGCACAGAAGCTTTTCCGAACATGAGTTCTTCGATTTTGCTAAAAGTAGGTAAGTACGAAACCGTAACTCCATAAGCAGAAGCTCTTCGAGCAAAGAAAAGTCCGGTTTCGGTAAATTGATAATTTCCATTTTTTTGGGTAAACCAATCCAAATAAGTCAAAAAATCTAATATCCGCTTAAAACATTCGGGTTGTTTATGAAATTCTTCAGGACGAAATGAAGTTTCCATAAAGTATTTATGAAACATTCCGGTCATTCCCAAACGAACAATAGTAGGTGCTACCAAATAGCCTTCGATGTGTTTTATTATCTGATTTTGAACCCCATTTTCTAAAAAATTTTCGGAAAATGAAATACCATAATTGTTTTTGTGTTTTTCGAAAAGCACGTTGAGTTTTTCAAACGGACGGTTTTCAAACTCTCTTGGAAAACGACCTCCCGTAAATTGTAAAAAATCAACTACATCATCATACAGATATGTCATTGCAAAAGCATATTTACTTTTTTCGGTTATCGAAAAAGAGATGTAATCTTTGGCATTGTCAATGTGGTAGTTTAGAAATCCTTGTGAACACAAAACGCGAAGACCAACATTGAGGTAACCTTCATTAGCGTTAAATTTTTTGGTTAATTCCTCTAAAGAAACTTCTTTTTTAGAGAGGATATAGTCTAAAACCTTTTTGTTGTTCAAAGCCGTTATTACCGGAGCTGTAGCCAACCCGTCCAGATGACGAAATAAGATGCTTCGCAAATGTGAACTACCCATAACTTTTTTAAAAATAGACTCTTACAAAAGGCATAAAAGCTTCGCTGTAAATGTTTTTACTACTGTTGTGAAGCACATTATAACGAATTCCGATAGTTACATTTTGTGCTCGGTAACCTCCTCCCAAAAATAGAGCTGTATTCCAGAAATTATCCGAAAACCCATCGTCATAATTTACGTTTACCCGAAGTTGCTCCAGTTCGGCGGAGAGTTGAATTTCCGAAATCGGATTAACTAGAATGAGCCAGCTGGCTCCGTAAGTAAAGGCTTCGTAACTGCTAAATGCATTATTTCTTGGTTTTACACTAATGTAACTTCCTTGCAGTCCGATTCCTGTGGCTACATATTGATTGAACTCGTAAATCGCACTGGGAGCGACTGTAATATCGGTAAATCCGCTTCCAATATTCAGTCCTAATCCTCCCCCAAAACGCACTCTTTTCCAAAATTCGCTCTTTTGTTTGGTTTGGGAATCTTGATTGGTTAAAGTTTGGGCATTAACATTTGATAAAAATAAGAATATGGTAAAATAAAGACCGAAAATTGCTGATTTTTTAATTATATCCATACAAAACGATTTTCTTTTTAGCAGTTATAAATCTTGGTAAAAATAGTCAAAAAAATTGATTAGATTTGTTTACTTTTGCAAAAGAATTTTTTAGTAAATTTTCCTTTTTATTATAAATATGGATAGGTTTTCCTTCTTAAACGCAGCACATACTGATTTTTTTTCAGACTTATACGAGCAATATTTAGTTAGTCCGGATAGCGTAGAGCCCAGTTGGAGGGCGTTTTTTCAAGGATTTGATTTTGGAACTTCCCCTTACGGAGAAGATTTTGCCAACGAATTTGCTCATTATGCAAACACGCAAATCTCTACAGGACAAGCACCCGATAAAATTCAAAAAGAATTTGGCGTTCTGAACTTAATCGATGCTTACAGAACTCGTGGACACTTATTCACGAAAACAAATCCGGTTAGAGACAGAAGAATTTATTCTCCTGATTTGAATATTCAACAATTTGGGCTTTCTGATGCAGATATGAATACGGTGTTCGATGCTGCCAGACAAATTGAATTAGAACCGACAACTCTTGCTAATATCATCTTCAAACTCGATAGAGTATATTGCCAAAGTATCGGTTTAGAGTATATGTATATCAGAGACCCTAAAATCAGAAAATGGATTCAAGCATGGCTTTCTGTTAATGCAAATACACCTACTTTTGCACAAGACCAAAAAAGACAGATTCTGTCAAAACTCAACGAAGCTGTTTCGTTTGAGAATTTCTTACATACAAAATACGTAGGTCAAAAACGTTTCTCTCTAGAAGGAGGAGAATCGCTAATTCCGGCTTTGGATGCGCTTATCGAAAATGCAGCCGAAAAAGGAGTGGAGCAGTTCGTAATGGGAATGGCTCACAGAGGTCGTTTGAACGTTTTGGCGAATATTTTCGGAAAAAGCACCAAAGATATTTTCTCTGAATTTGACGGAAAAGACTACGACGACACCCAATATTTTGACGGAGACGTAAAATATCACCTTGGGCTTACTTCGGACAGAGTAACTAAAAGTGGTAAAAAAATAAACTTGAATTTAGCTCCGAATCCTTCACATCTTGAAACTGTAGGTGCAGTAATCGAAGGAATCACCAGAGCAAAACAAGATATGTATTTCCCGGAAGATGCTTCAAAAGTACTCCCAATTGCGGTTCACGGAGATGCTGCGGTAGCAGGTCAAGGAATTGTGTATGAGATTGTGCAAATGGCTCAACTTGACGGATATAAAACACAAGGAACCATTCATATCGTAATCAACAACCAGGTTGGATTTACGACAAACTATTTGGATGCTCGTTCTTCAACATATTGTACAGACATTGCAAAAGTTACACTTTCTCCGGTTCTTCATGTGAATGCGGATGATGTAGAGGCAGTAGTTCACGCTATGTTGTTTGCTTTGGAATTCAGAATGAAATACAAAAAAGACGTATTTATTGATTTGTTAGGATACAGAAAATATGGTCACAACGAAGGTGATGAGCCTCGTTTTACACAACCTATTTTGTATAAAGCCATTGCAAAACACAAAAATCCGAGAGATATTTATGCAGAAAAACTCATTGCAGAGAATATCGTTACTTCTGATTTTGTAGCAAAAATTGAAAAAGAATACAAAGATATATTAGACGAGAATTTAACCGAATCCCGTAAAAAGGAACTAACGGTGATTACTCCGTTTATGCAAAACGAATGGGAAGGTTTCAAACAACTCAAAGATGGAAATGTTTTCGAGAAAGTAAATACTACTTTTGATAAAACTACCTTGAATTCGATTGCAGAGCAAATCACAAATCTTCCTTCAGATAAGAAATTCATCAACAAAATTTCTCGTTTGATTAAAGACAGAAATTCGATGTATTTCGAAACTGATAAACTCGATTGGGCTATGGGTGAATTGTTGGCCTATGGTTCGCTTTTGACAGAAGGTTATTCAGTTCGTATTTCAGGTCAGGATGTCGAAAGAGGAACATTCTCTCACCGTCACGCTGTGGTGAAAGTTGAGGATTCAGAAGAAGAAGTAATCCTACTTAAAAACCTAAAAGAAGCAAAAGGTCAGTTTAATATTTTCAACTCGTTCCTTTCAGAATATGGAGTGGTTGGTTTTGATTACGGATATGCACTGGCAAGCCCGAAAACGTTGACTATATGGGAAGCTCAATTTGGAGATTTCTCAAACGGAGCTCAAATTATGATTGACCAATACATCTCTGCTGCAGAAGATAAATGGAACAATCAAAACGGATTGGTAATGCTGCTTCCTCACGGATATGAAGGTCAAGGAGCAGAGCACTCTTCTGCTAGAATGGAGCGTTATTTACAGCTTTGTGCTAACAACAATATGTTTGTAGCAGACTGTACAACTCCTGCAAACTTCTTCCATTTATTGAGAAGACAAATGCATTTGACGTATAGAAAACCACTTATCGTATTTACTCCGAAGAGTTTGCTTAGACATCCTTTGGCAGTTTCATCAAAAGAAGAATTTATCAACGGTTCTTTCCAAGAAGTGATTGATGATAATGTAGATAAAAATAAAGTAAAAACACTAGTTTTCTGTACAGGTAAATTCTATTATGACCTGTTAGCAGAAAGAGAGAATTTAGGTCGTGAAGATGTAGCTTTTGTTCGTTTAGAACAAATTTATCCATTGCCAATAGAGCAGCTAAAAGAAGTGATTGCTTCTTATCCGAATGTAGATGATTATGTTTGGGCACAAGAAGAACCAAGAAATATGGGAGCTTACGGATATATGCTAATGAATTTTGATTTAGTGAAATTCAGAGTCGCTTCACCAAAACCGTATGCAGCACCAGCAGCAGGAAGCAGCACTAGAGCCAAAAAACGTCATCAAGCTGCCATTGCAATGGTATTTGATAAGAATTTGTTTAGATAAGTTGGTTTAAAGTTCAAAGTTGCAAAACCTAAACCTTAAACGAAAAAACAATATCTTTGTTATATGATTGATAAAAATGACATATTGCGAGAGATAGAACAGCACAAAGACCAAATAAAGAATTTTGGTGTTACAGAAATCGGTGTGTTTGGTTCGTATGTAAGAGGAGAACAAACGGAAACGAGCGATATTGATATTTTGGTTGATTTTGACAAAGACAAAAAGACTTTAAAATCTTTTTTGGCTTTTTGTGATTATATTGAATCGGTATTCGGAAAACTAAAGTTGAAAGTAGATGTGGTTTCCAAAAAAGGATTAAGCGAGTTTATAGGGCCTTATATTCTTAAAGAAGTGGAATATGCCAAAATTTAAACATAATTAAAAATAAGTCTTTCTGCCATTGCGAGGAACGAAGCAATCTAAAACAGAAATTTGAACGAAGAAATTTTAAAACAACATAAATAAAAATTTGTTTAGGTTTAAAGTTCAAAGTTGTGAAACCTTAAACTTTAGACCTTAAACTTTAAACAAAGAAGTAAGATGATTTTAGAAATGAAAGTCCCTTCACCGGGAGAATCCATTACCGAAGTAGAGATTGCTACTTGGTTAGTAAAAGACGGAGATTACGTTGAAAAAGACCAAGCTATTGCAGAGGTTGATTCTGACAAGGCTACTTTAGAGCTACCTGCTGAAGCAAGCGGAATTATTACGCTTAAAGCAGAAGAAGGAGATGCAGTTGCAGTAGGACAAGTTGTTTGTTTGATTGATACATCTGCTGAAAAACCAAGCGGAGATGCTCCTGCTAAAAAAGAAGAAACTCCAAAAGCTGAAGAGAAAAAAGTAGAGGCTCCAAAGGCTGAACAAGCTCCTGCAACCTATGCAACCGGAGCGGCTTCGCCTGCAGCCAAAAAAATAATAGAAGAAAAAAATATCGACCCTGCTACTATTAAAGGAACAGGAAAAGACGGACGTATTACTAAAGAAGATGCTATTCAGGCTCCAGCTTCAATGGGAACTCCAACAGGAGGAAACAGAGGTTCAGAAAGAACTAAGCTTTCTATGCTTCGCAGAAAAGTGGCAGAGCGTTTGGTTTCGGCTAAAAACGAAACAGCGATGCTTACGACGTTTAACGAAGCTACAATGACTCCGATTAACAAATTAAGAGCAGAATACAAAGATGCTTTCAAAGACAAACACGGAGTTTCTTTAGGATTTATGTCGTTCTTTACTAAAGCCGTAGTTAGAGCTCTTCAAATGTATCCAGACGTAAACTCTATGATTGATGGAGATTACAAAGTATCTTATGACTTCTGTGATATTTCGGTAGCGGTTTCCGGACCAAAAGGACTTATGGTTCCGGTTATCAGAAATGCAGAAAACCTAACTTTCAGAGGAATCGAAGCCGAAATCAAACGTTTGGCTCTTCGTGCGAGAGACGGTCAAATTACGGTTGACGAAATGACCGGAGGTACTTTCACGATTTCAAACGGTGGAGTATTTGGTTCGATGCTTTCGACTCCAATTATCAATCCGCCACAATCTGGGATTTTAGGAATGCATAATATTATCGAAAGACCAATTGCTGTAAACGGGCAAGTGGAAATTCACCCGATGATGTATATCGCTTTATCTTACGATCACAGAATTATCGACGGACGTGAGTCTGTAGGATTCTTGGTTGCGGTTAAAGAAGGTTTAGAAAATCCGATGGAATTATTGATGGATAACAATCCGAAGAAAGCATTGGAGCTTTAATCAGATTGTTCTAATAAGCATAAGTAAGCCTCATAAATTTTTTGATTTGTGAGGCTTTTTTTTAAACATAAGTTTTTTTGTAATTTTGTGTTCTACAAAATAATCTTACTGTTTTAACAGATAACTCTATTTTGAAACTGCAAAAAACTGTCGATTTGTCTTTACCTTTTTTTGTGAAAATATATTGTAAATCAAAAAGAATATTTTTTACATTTGCCCGTGAGTGAAAAAGACAAAAAACAATATCGAAATATCGGCTGACGACAAGCTATTCAACGCTTTTTGCAAAGTGCAGAAGAACTTATTTCTCGGCATCGGAACTGCTTTTTACATAGAAAAAGAACTCGAAATTGTTTATGCCAACATCAGGGTTTGAAAAAAGTTCATTTTCGTTATCTTTTAAAATAGTTAAAAAACCTTAAAACAAAACAAAAATGAACACTAAATATTTCGACCTGATTAACCAAACTTTCTATTTTCCTCAAGAGGAATTTACCCTTGACAAAGACAATAACCTGCACTTCCACAACATTGATTTGATGAAGTTGGTAGAACAGTACGGAACTCCGTTAAAATTCACTTATCTTCCCGCAATTTCTAACAACATCAACCGTGCAAAAAGCTGGTTTAGACAAGCAATGGAAAAACTCGGGTATGAAGGGAGTTATTACTATTGCTATTGTACGAAAAGCTCCCACTTTAAGTTTGTAATGGACGAGGCTTTTAAAAACAATATCCATATCGAAACCTCATCGGCTTATGATATTAATATTGTAGAAAAGTTGATGGAAGAAGGGAAAATAAAGAAAAATACTTTTGTAGTTTGCAACGGATTTAAGCGAGAACAATACATAGAGAATGTAGCACGTCTTATTAATAACGGACACAAAAATACGATTCCGGTAATTGACAATTATGAAGAGCTTGATTTACTTTTAGAGAGAACCGATAAAAAATTTAAAATTGGAATCCGTATTGCAGCTGAAGAAGAGCCTAAATTTGAGTTTTATACCTCTCGTTTAGGAATCGGATACAAAAACATCGTTCCGTTCTACCGAAAACAAATTCAAGAAAACAAGCAATTAGAACTTAAGATGCTTCACTTTTTCATCAACACAGGTATTCGTGATACGGCCTATTATTGGAATGAACTCCTAAAGTGTATGAAGGTGTATATTGCTCTGAAAAAAGAATGTCCTACACTTGATAGCCTGAATATTGGAGGAGGCTTTCCTATCAAGAACTCATTAGCTTTTAACTACGATTATCAGTATATGGTTGAAGAGATTTTGAATCAAATCAAAATTGCTTGTGATGACGCAGAGGTTCCTGTCCCTCATATATTTACAGAGTTTGGTTCGTTTACTGTAGGCGAAAGTGGTGGTGCTATCTATGAAGTTTTGTATCAAAAACAACAGAACGACAGAGAAAAATGGAATATGATTGATTCGTCATTCATTACTACCCTGCCGGATACTTGGGCAATTAACAAACGCTTTGTGATGATGGCTGTTAACCGTTGGAACGATACCTACGAGAGAGTTCTGCTCGGAGGATTAACCTGTGACAGCGATGACTATTACAACTCAGAACAGCACATGAATGCGGTTTATCTTCCGAAATATAACAAAGACAAACCTTTGTATATCGGTTTTTTTAATACGGGAGCTTATCAGGAAACCATCGGAGGATTCGGAGGAATTCACCACTGTCTGATTCCACAACCTAAACACATCTTGATTGACAGAGATAAAAACGGTATTTTGGCAACCGAAGTTTTTTCTGAACAACAAACCTCAGAAGATGTGCTAAAAATACTTGGATACAACGAAAAATAATTTATTTTTGAAAAATATATAAAAGAAAAAGCGAAATGAGTAAAGGAGCGGTTAGACAATTTATCGAACACAATTATAGGCATTTTAATGCTGCTGCATTGCTGGATGCTGCAAAAGGATACGAACAACATTTGCTCGAAGGAGGAAAAATGTTGGTTTCTCTGGGAGGAGCAATGTCCACTGCCGAGTTGGGAGTGTCGTTGGCAGAAATGATTCGTCAGGACAAAGTACATATTATTTCTTGTACAGGTGCTAACCTCGAAGAAGATGTAATGAATTTGGTAGCACATTCGCATTACAAAAGAATCCCAAATTGGAGAGATTTAACCCCACAAGATGAAAGAGAATTATTAGACAACCACTTTAACCGAGTAACCGATACGTGTATTCCCGAAGAAGAAGCCTTTAGACGTTTACAGAAACACTTGGAAGATGTTTGGCACGCAGCTGAAGCAAAAGGGGAAAGGTATCTGCCTCACGAGTTTTTGTATCAGGTAGTAAACTCCGGAGTTTTAGAGCAATATTACGAAATTGACCCGAAGGATTCGTGGATTGTGGCTGCAGCCGAAAAAAATCTACCTATTGTTTGTCCGGGTTGGGAAGATTCTACCACGGGAAATATTTTTGCTTCGAATGTAATCAAAGGAAACCTAAAGGCATCTACTGTAAAATCAGGAATTGAATATATGATTTACCTTACGGAGTGGTATCGTGCCAATTCGGGAGGAAAAGGAGTAGGATTCTTTCAGATTGCAGGAGGAATTTCGGGAGATTTTCCGATTTGTGTAGTTCCAATGATGTATCAGGATTTGGAGTGGGAAGATGTTCCGTTTTGGTCGTATTTCTGTCAGATTTCAGATTCTACTACGAGTTACGGTTCGTATTCGGGAGCGGTTCCGAACGAAAAAATCACTTGGGGGAAATTAGATGCAGATACTCCAAAGTTTATGATTGAGTCAGACGCTACAATTGTAGCACCGCTTATTTTCGCGTATTTATTAAATCAATAGTTTTTCAAGATACTTTATGAAACGAGTTATTGTAGATTATGCTAAACTAACCAACGAAATTTTGACCTTGTTGGTCGAGAAATTTCCTGACGGGTATGACGATTCCGATATTATCCGTTTTAAAAATGCTAAAAACGAAACAGTTGAAGCTGTCGAAGTTCGTACAGAAGACACTATTTATCTGGTAAAGGTAAGCACCAAACTGGCTGACAGAATCGAGAACTATGACGAAGATGATGAGCTTGATGTAGATTTAGTTGTTGCTACCCCACCTATCAAAGATATCGAAGATGCAGACATTGCTGACGATGACGATGACGACGATGATATTTCAGATAAGCCCGACTTCGATGACGATGATGATGACGATGAATAGTATCAGGACTTAACACAACATAAAAAAGAGGCTAAAAAGAGCCTCTTTTTTATAGAATAGTTTTGTGGAAATCACTTTTTGATTACTTTTTTGCTAATTACACCCTGATTGGTTTTAATGTTCATCAGATAAATCCCGGCACTTAAATTTTCGATACTGATAGTTTCTAAATGCTGAACAGAACCAAAAAGCTCTCTGCCTTGCAGGTTATAGATTTTTACTTCTTCGATAATGATGTTTTCTTTAGAAGAAATATGTAAAATTCCGTTTGTAGGATTCGGATAAACCGAAATAAGATTGTTTAGATTATGTTGCGAAACACTTGAAGTCGGTTGTACAATCTCAGTTTCTGTCGAGTTGGTAATAATCGGCAAATTGTAATCAAAATAAATATACGCTTCATTTCCTGTAATGATATCTCCGACTTCTAAACCTGCAATAGGTTTTATTTTGTAAGCGATAAACCCGTTGCTTCCTTCTTCGTCCTCATCTTCATAAGGCAGATTGATGTTGTTGAAAATAAACGCAACTTGGTTTCCGTCTTTGATTTCTACTCGGTAATTATGGCTTGAATTTAAAATCTGAATCGTATTCCAATCTAATGATTCGTGAAGCTCGTCTTCGATTCTGACATTTATGGCACTTGCCGTTCCCGTATTCTGAAAACGGATAAGATAATGCAGATATTCATTGACATTGTCAATATGGATTTCGCTTCCCTGTAATACCTGTTTGTCGTTCGGGTCATACGAATTTACCACGATTTGTCTTAAACCAAAAGCATTATCATAAGGAGTGTAATCATCAATACTCGGACTAACCGCAGCCGAAAAACTTAAAATATCATCACTGTTTACCGTTGGAGGAGTGAAAGTCTGCATCGTAAAATTGATAATTATGCTTGAAAAAGGCGATAAACCTGCTATATCGAAATTAAGTTGGTTGGCAGTTGTTGAGCTTGGACTTGGAACAGCACTTACAAAACTTTGTTTTGTATCATCAAAAGTAAAAGAAACCGATATGTTATTAACGGTTTGAGTTCCTATATTTTGTACAATAATTTGATAATCTGCCTCAAAACCCGGTCGAGCTGGGGTTATGGGTAATAAAGTAATGTTTAAATCCTGAACGGTTTGATTGGCTGTAAGGCAGAAATTTAGTGTTTCAACATTATCAGAACCTGTGAAGCTGACAATTGGATTTACAGGAGAGTAAGAAAAATAGTTAGGGACATTTAAGCTAATTATATGAGTTCCTTCATATACGTTTAAAATATATTCCTCATTAACAGATAATGTAGTAGAACTTGCAGGGTCATTAGAGGCAGTAATCCAAATATTATTCATTGTTAAATCATCTGTATCACAACCATTGTTATTTTCGTCATATATGATACTTCCAATAATATGGTTATTTCCACAATTTTCGCCTAAACTATCCGCATAGATATTCCATCCCAATTCATTAATTAGATAATTTCTAACATTAATATCACAATATTTCATACCATAAGCAAAAAAAGTAAAATATTCTAATTGTAATTGAGCAAAACGTATGAAAACAGCGTCATAATTGTTGGTGTCTAATCCGGAGTAGCTGAGGAAATTATCGAAACTTACATTTTCGTTAAAGCTCCAATTGGATAAATCTTGATTAAAAGAAGTTGCTATATAGAACATAAAAATCATACCCGTTACATTCGATACATCCCAATTATTTAAAGGTTGATTAAAAGAAACTGCATTCGAAAACATAAAAGACATATTTGTTACACTTGATACGTCCCAGCTGTTTAAAGGTTGGTTAAAAGAAGTTGCTCCAGCAAACATATCACTAATAACGGTAACATTAGAAATATTCCAATTATTTAAAGGCTGATTAAAAGAAGATGCATTTTTAAACATACCAGACATATCAGTAATATTAGAAACATCCCAATTATTTAGAGGTTGATTTAAAGACGATGCTTTTTTAAACATACCAGACATATTCGTGACCTGACTTAAATTAGGAATGTCAATTGCGTTTATGATTAGGTTTGAACATCCGCTGAAAGCATTTTCCATGCTTGTCCATTGGTTACTTCCCCATTGTTCAATGGCTTTCAATCTTAATGCAAGAATAATACCGATATCAGAAAATTTAATATGACCAAAAGTTCCCGTTAAAGATACTGTATATGTCCCTACTGTACTATATGTATGTGATACATTTCCAGTCTGATTAGTAAGTATTGTTCCGTCTCCAAAATCAATAGTATAGTTATTTGTACTATCCTGAACTATTGGAACAGTAATATTTAATCCTGGGTCATTAGTTACTTCAAAAGTCATAATAAAAGCATCAGGATTTTGGGCAATAGAAGAAAAACCGTAAAAAATAAAAGCAAGAAGTAAGTGAATTTTTTTCATAATTGTGTGTTGTTAATCAGGTTGTTGGAAACAAATATAGTGGTTTTTGTAAGTTATTTCCCTTCGTTTGTCAAAATTCTTTCTAAAATTGTTTTTTCTTTAAACGGAAGCTGTGGTAAGACTTCGCCCTGAAAAACCTTTTTATATTCTTCGTTTTGGATTAGTTTTTTGATTTGTTCCCTGCAAAAAAGAGCAAACCTCCAACGAAAATGCGAAGTTCCGTAAGCCAAACTTTTAAAGACTTCGTCTGTGTAGAGTTCTAAATTTAACAGCTTTTCAAGAGCATTTTGCCTTGTGGTTGCATCGTAATTCGTCCCCGATAAATTTAAAAGAGCTATGTAGTCTTTTATCTGTTGTTCTTCGGATTTTGTGGTAACGAAGGAAAGCGTATGATGCAGAACTTCTAAATTCCGTCCTTCAAAACCAACCCAGTTTTCCGATAACTGCACATATCGCTCTCTTTCAGATTCAAAGGTATTCCAAAGGTTGAAAAGAGCAACTTCACGGGTTATATACGAACTATCCTCTAAAAGTGTTTCATGCGTTTTTCTAAAACTATCGGGAATATCCGGTAGTGTAACCGCAACTGCCTGTCTTACTTTTACGTTTTTTGTATTCAGAGCCGCCTCGATAAAGTCTTTCTTTTGCTCAAAAGGCAGATTTGCTGTTTGATAAACCAACAGTTCTTTTACAGGGTAATAAGCCTTACTTTTCAGAATTTTCAAGATTTTCTTTTTGTCTTTTTTCGGATCAAGAGGATTTTCTTGTAATTCAATATATTGCTTTATAAAAGCATTTTTCTTTAAAAGAGCATAGGCTTCTTCTTTTTGAAAAATGTGGGTTTCTAACCAATTCTTGCTAAATGTTTCACAGTCAAAATCGGAAACAGCCCGAATTTCTTTAAACAAATCTTCGGTTTCTACATTCCCGAAAGCATGTTTGTTCAGATAGTTTTTTATAGCCAAACGGAATTTTTCTTTGCCCATTCCCTCACGCATAACGTGCAAAGCCCACGCTCCTTTTTGATAATACGAAAGCGAACTCGCTTTTTCGCTTAAAATCGGGATGTCGTCAGAGGCTTCTGCTTGCTGGATTTTCTGAGCATTTTCGTAGAGTCTCCAGTAATAATAATTCTCCCCAAATATTTCTCTTTCTGCCAAAAGTGCATAAAAAGTAGCAAAACCTTCTTGTAACCAATGGTGTTTTCCGGTTTTTGCCGTAACCAAATCTCCAAACCACTGATGAGCCAGTTCGTGAGCGTTTACGTTTACATAATTACGGTCGTTATAGCCTATTTCATCTACCACATAATCTTGTGCAAAAATGGTCGAAGTAGTGTTTTCCATTCCTCCGTACATAAAATCCCAAACGGGAACTTGCCGATAAACCTGCCAAGGATAAGAAACGGCAATTTCGCTTTCTAAATAATCGAAAATTTCTTTGCTATAGCGGTAAGTGGGTTCAAATTTATCTTTGTCCGAAATGTGATACCATAAATCATTCGGAATTCGCGATTTTGAAGTAAAACTTTGTTTTTCAAACTTTCCGATAGCCAACATCAAAAGATAACTGCTCATCGGTTTGTGCATTTGATATTTCCAAGTGATTTGGTTGTCTTTTTCGGTTTTTGAAATCAGATTTCCGTTAGCCAAAACCGTATAATCTTTGTGAAAAGCAATATCGAGATTAAAAATTATTTTTTCGTTTACATCATCAAAACTCGGATACCAATGGCTGGTGTATTTTCCTTGCCCTTGTGTCCAGATCTGTACATCTTCGTAGTAGTTTTTCTGAACGAAATACATCGCCTGAACAGGAAAAGCTTCGTAAGAAAAAGTAAGCGAATTTTCTCCTTTTTTATATCCTTCAAACAATAAAAATTCTTTATCGGTTGTTTTGAACTGTACATCTTTTCCGTTGATTTTCACTTTGTCAAAGCTCATTTTGTGAGCATCAATTCGTAAGGTGTCCACGAGCTCATGTGCCGTAAAGCGATATTCGACATCTCCCCAAACATTTTGCTTGACCGGGTTGATTTCGAGTGATGCAAAACTTTCGGTAAAATCTATTTTCGGATATTGTTGAGAAAAGCTGAAAATCCCCGAAACTAAGAAAGAAAATAGGGCAATTTTTTTCATAAAAATGTTTTTACTCTTAGTTTATGAGGAGCGGAGATTAAGTTGTAATTTATTGACTAACAAGCCTCACAGGTTTTTAAAAACCTGTGAGGTTTTGAGTTTTTATTTCTAATAAAAAACTATCTGATTTCTTGATTCAAAATCAAATCTATATACAGGTTAATTTTATTTTTTAAATCTCTTCTGTGCGTGATGAAATCCAAGAAGCCGTGCTCTAACACAAATTCTGCGGTTTGGAAACCTTCGGGAAGTTCCTTTCCTGTGGTGTCTTTTACTACACGTGGTCCGGCAAAACCGATAAGAGCTCCCGGTTCAGAAATGTTGATGTCTCCTAACATCGCATACGAAGCGGTTGTTCCTCCGGTTGTTGGATCGGTACAAAGCGAAATATACGGAATTTGTACTTCTGCTAATTGAGCCAGTTTAACCGAAGTTTTTGCCATTTGCATAAGCGAATAAGCAGCCTCCATCATTCTTGCTCCTCCCGATTTAGAAATCATCACAAACGGAATTTTGTGTTTAATAGAATATTCAATAGCTCTCGATATTTTTTCTCCTACAACCGACCCCATAGAGCCTCCGATAAAGGCAAAATCCATACAAGCTACCACTAGGTCTTTCCCTTTTGATTTCCCAACTGCTGTACGAACAGCATCGTTGAGCTTGGTTTTTGTGATGGTATCTTTCAGTCTGTCCGAATATTTTTTGGTATCCACGAATTTTAAAGGATCTTTAGAAGTCATTTTAACATCTAATTCCTCAAATTCGTTGTTGTCAAACAAAATTTCGAAATATTCTTTGCTTCCGATTCTTACGTGATAATCATCTTCCGGACTTACATAGAAATTCTTAGCTAATTCTTCTGAATCCACAATTTTTCCCGTTGGGGATTTATACCATAATCCTTTAGGAACGTCTCTTTTTTCTTCTGTAGGAGTCTGAATCCCTTTTTCTGTTCTTTTAAACCAAGACATAATTTTAGTTTTTTAGTTAGTTAGCCAAAAGGCAAAAGCCATTAGTAGTGAAACTTGTGGCTAATTAAAGCGTATTTACGTTATTCAAATCAGCAAACGCTTGCTCTAAACGCTTGTTGAAAGTCATTTCTCCTTCACGAACCCATTTTCTTGGGTCATAATGTTTTTTGTTTGGCACATCTGCTCCTTCCGGATTTCCGATTTGAGTTCTCAAATAGTCAATTTTTGAGGTCATATAATCACGTATTCCTTCGGTAAAGGCAAATTGCAAATCGGTATCAATGTTCATCTTAATCACTCCATAAGAAATAGCCTCTCTTATTTCTTCTAACGTAGAGCCTGAACCTCCGTGAAACACAAAGTCAATCGGGTTGTGTTCTGTTTCGAATTTTTGCTGAACATAGTCCTGCGAATTTTTCAGAATCTTTGGAGTAAGTTTTACGTTCCCTGGCTTGTAAACTCCGTGAACATTCCCAAAAGCAGCAGCAATGGTAAATTGGTCAGAAACTTTTTTCAGTTCCTCATAAGCATAAGCCACTTCTTCGGGTTGGGTGTATAGTTTAGAACTATCCACTCCGGTATTGTCCACTCCGTCTTCCTCTCCTCCGGTAATTCCCAATTCGATTTCGAGAGTCATTCCCATTTTGCTCATTCGCTCTAAATATTTTTTAGAGATTTCGATGTTTTCTTCAATCGACTCTTCCGACAAATCCAGCATGTGTGAGCTATACAAGGGTTTCCCGGTTTGTTTGAAATATTCTTCACTAGCATCTAAAAGTCCGTCAATCCAAGGCAAAAGGTTTTTGGCACAATGGTCGGTGTGCAAAATAACTGTAGCCCCGTAGAGTTCAGCCAAAGTATGAATGTGTTTTGCTCCTGCAACTGCTCCTGCAATGGCAGCTTTTTGGTTTTCGTTTGAAAGCCCTTTACCTGCATTAAAAGCAGCACCTCCGTTAGAAAACTGAATAATAACAGGTGCTTTTAATTTTGCGGCTGTTTCCAAAACTCCGTTTATTGAGCTTGAACCTACCACATTTACGGCTGGAAGGGCAAACCCTTTTTGTTTAGCATAGTTGAAAATCTCTTGAACCTCTTTGCCTGTTGCAACTCCCGGTTTAATGTTATGACTCATTTTGTGTTGTTTTTTTTAAGTTTAATGTAAAAGCAAAAGTAAGAAATATTTTAAAACGGTTTGTCAGAATCAAAAATCAATTTTAAACACTTTCTTAGAATCTGTCCAAATAGAAATATGTTTACTACTTTTGTAAAAAAATAAACAACAAAATGATTACAGTCAAAACCATACCGACCTCAAATCCGGCAATCTTGAAATTTGAATTTTCGGAATTTGTGTCTAAGGAAAATTACGAATTCAAAAATATAGACGAAGCCAAATTGTCTCCGTTGGCTCAAAAAATGTTTTATCTACCCTTTGTAAAAACTGTATATATATCAGGAAATTTTATGGCTATCGAACGATACAATATCGTGGAGTGGGATGATATGAAAGACGAAGTAGCTCAGCAAATAACCGAGTTTGTAAACAACGGAGGGCAAATAGTAATTCAAACCGAGCAACCCAAAAAGAATCCTGTTTCGGTTTATGCAGAGAGCACTCCGAATCCGGCTGTGATGAAGTTTGTTTGTAATAAATTATTAGTAAAAAACACGGTTGAATTCAAAAACATCGAAGAAGCCGCCTCATCTGAATTAGCTCAGGCTCTGTTTCGTTTTCCGTTTGTAAAAGAGGTGTTTTTAGATGAAAATTATATTTCGGTTACCAAGTACAATATTTCGGAATGGGACGAGGTGGTACAAGAACTTCGCAGTTTTATCAAAGAATTTATAGAGCAAGGAAAGTCGCTTATTGATGAAACCAAATACGTTCCGACTCCTCAGCAAGAAAAGCAACTCGACCAAAATTTTGAAAAGTTAGATGCAACTTCTCAACAAATCATCAATATTTTGGAAGAATACGTCAAACCTGCTGTGGCTTCAGATGGAGGGAATATTTTGTTTGATTCGTATGATGAAACAGAAAAACGAGTAAAGGTAATCCTCCAAGGGGCGTGTAGTGGTTGTCCGTCTTCTACTTTTACGTTAAAAAGCGGAATAGAAAATATGCTAAAAGATATGCTAAAAGATGGTGAGATAAAAGTTGAAGCGGTCAATCAATAACCAGATATTCTTGCCTTTAAGGTTTTATCGTAAACCTCAAACTACTCTCTATAAAAAACTCTTTTTACTCTATGCGAAATTCCTGTTAAAATCTCGTAGGGAATCGTGCCAACAATTTTGGCAATTTCGGTTACTTTCGGTTTTTCTCCAAAAATAATAACCGAATCGCCTTCGCGACAGTTTATTTCTGTAATATCTACCATGAGCATATCCATACAGATATTACCTATTATAGGTGCTTTTTGGTTATTGATAACCACATAGCTTTTCTCGTTGCCTAAAGCCCTGGGAATTCCGTCTGCATATCCGATAGGAATAGTAGCGGTACGAGTAGGTTTTTCGGCAACGAATCGTCTGGAATAGCCTACACTTTCACCTTTATCGATTTCTTTTATCTGTAAAATAACCGATTTTAGCGTTCCGACATTTTCTAAATATTTGATTTCGTTTTCCTCGTTCGATATTCCGTACAATCCGATTCCTAAACGCACCATATCCATTTGCATTTCAGGATAATTAGAAATAGCCGAAGTATTTGAAATATGACAAATCGGATTGATGTTCAGCTCGTCTTTTATGCAATCTGACAATTTTTTGAACACTTCAAACTGATGGAATGTAAAATCTCTGAATTGGTCAGAATCGCTTCCGGAAAGATGCGAAAAAATAGATTTAACCTCAAAAAACTCCTGATATTCTTTCAGATAACTTATGAGTTCCTGAATATTTTTTTCTTCAAACCCCAAACGACGCATTCCTGTATCTAGTTTGATGTGAATCGGATAGTTTTTTCTTTTGAGTTTTTCGAGATGATTCTTAAAAAGTTGTAATTCTTTAAGAGAATAAATCTCAGGTTCTAAATTATATGAAATAAGAGCAGGAAAGCTTCCGGGCTCTGGATTCATTATCATTATCGAGGTAAGAATATTGGCATTTCTAAGAGCAATTCCTTCGTCTGTAAAAGCCACTCCGAGACAATCAACTTTTTGATATTCAAGTAGTTTTGCAATTTCAAAACTTCCGCTTCCGTAACCGAAAGCCTTAATCATTACCATTATTTTGGTATCCGGATTGAGTTTGGATTTGTAATAATTCAGGTTGTGGGTTATGGCATTTAGGTTGATTTCCAAAACCGTTTGATGCGTTTTTTCTTCCAAAACCGAAACGATTTCTTCCAAGTGAAAACTCCTTGCTCCTTTGATTAAAATAGTTTGGTTTGAAAAATCCGAACTGTCGAGGTTTTTCAGAAAATCTTCGGTACTGTCAAAGGTTTCGATATTCTCAAAAAGATGTTGGTAAGCGGTTAGGTCTTTGCCAATTCCGATTACTTTTGCAATGTGATTTTGTTTGAGCAACAAGGAAATTTTCTGATAAAGTTCAGCTTTGTTTTCTCCGCTTTGGAGAATGTCTGACAAAACAACAACCTTTTCTGAGTGTTGTTTTTGCTGTTCTAAAAAGTCTAAAGCTATTTTTATGGATTGAAAATCAGAGATATAGCTATCATCAATTAGAGTAGTGTTGTTGATTCCGTTTTTGACCCTCAACCGCATTTCAATCGGATAGAGCATCTTCATCCGATTTTCGATAGTAGGTTTGTCGTAGTTCAAATACAACAAAACCATCATCGAGTGAATAGCATTTTCAACCGAAGCATCGTCCGTAAAAGGAACCTCCACTTCAAAATCCTGATTATTGTAGCTAAAGCGGAGTTGTGTGAGGTTTCCCAAAACGGATTTTTTGATAAATAAGGCATTTGCTTCATCAAAAAAACTCCACACCAATTGTTTTACGTAAAGACTTTCTAAAGCAGCCGAAACCTCTTCATTTTTCCGATAAATAATCACTTCACAATTTTTGAAAAGTTTTACTTTTTCGGCTATTTTTTCGATTTTACTTTCGAATCCTTCGTTGTGAGCATCTCCGATATTGGTTAAAATTCCAATAGTTGGTCTGATGATTGTTTCAAGGTTTTGCATTTCATCGGGCTGAGAAATTCCTGCTTCAAAAATTCCAAAATTGTGATTTTCGTTAATTCCCAAAACCGAAAGCGAAACACCAACTTGCGAGTTATAACTCTTCGGGCTTCGGGCAATGTTGTAATCGGGAGAAAGCAGAAAATTCAGCCATTCTTTAACAATGGTTTTTCCGTTGCTGCCTGTGATTCCGATAATCGGAAAGTTAAATTTACTTCTGTAATTCGAGGCGAAATCCTGTAAGGCTTTTAGAGTGTCATCGACCAAAATATAGTTTCCTTTCGAACTGTTTTCAGGAAGTTTAGAAACCACAAAATTCTCAACTCCTTTTTCTAACAATTCAGGAATATAATCGTGTGCATCGTTATTTTGTCCTTTCAGAGCAAAAAACAAAGTGTTTTTATTGCTCTGTAACGAACGACTGTCAATAGAAATATTACTAACTGATGCTTCCTTGTCTCCTATGATTTGGAAAGGAATGTTTTTAAAAATATGTTGTAATCGGGTGCTCAAAGTGGTAAAATTAGACCAACAAAATTAAGGTTTTTTTATCGTGTTATACTTTTTTACCTTTGCAAAAATTTTCGGAAATGCCCAAAATAGGAAACGTCATATTACCAGAACATCCACTTTTACTTGCACCTATGGAAGATGTGAGCGATCCTCCGTTCAGAAGGTTGTGTAAAATTCACGGAGCAGATTTGATGTATTCCGAGTTTATTTCTTCTGAAGGATTGATTCGAGATGCTATAAAAAGCCGTCAGAAATTAGACATTTTTGATTACGAGCGTCCGGTTGGAATCCAGATTTTTGGAGGTGATGAAGAAGCTATGGCTCTTTCTGCCAAAATTGTTGAAACCGTTCAACCCGATTTGGTGGACATAAATTTTGGATGTCCGGTCAAAAAAGTGGTTTGCAAAGGAGCAGGAGCAGGAGTTCTGAAAGATGTGGATTTGATGGTCAGGCTAACCAAAGCAGTTATAAAAAGCACACATTTGCCCGTAACGGTTAAAACCCGTTTGGGTTGGGACGAATCTTCTATAAATATTGATGAAGTAGCAGAGCGATTGCAGGATATTGGAGTTCAGGCTTTGACAGTTCACGCACGAACAAGAGCTCAAATGTACAAAGGACATTCGGATTGGACACATATTGAGCGAATCAAAAACAATCCGAGGATCACCATGCCTATTTTCGGAAACGGAGATATTGACAGTCCTGAAAAAGCCTTAGAATACAAAAACAGATTCGGGCTTGACGGAATGATGATAGGAAGAGCTGCCATCGGATATCCTTGGATTTTTAACGAAATAAAACACTACTTAGAAACCGGAGAAAAACTTTCTGCACCAACTATTTCTGACCGAATAGAAGCCGCCCGAAACCATTTGATTTGGTCTATGGAATGGAAAGGCGAAAGAGTTGGGATTGTAGAAATGCGAAGACATTATACCAACTATTTTAAAGGTATTCCCGATTTTAAGCAGTACAGACAACGTATGGTAACCGAAGACAACCCTCTCAAAATTTTTGATGTTTTTGAAGAGGTTCAGCAAGTGTATCAACCTGTTTAAAAAGATTATTCTACTCGGTTATTTTTTATCAACTCAATACTTTCAGGATTTAGCAAAGTTGAAGTGTCTCCAAAGTTAGAAAAATCTCCTTCTGCAATTTTACGCAAGATTCTACGCATAATTTTTCCCGAACGGGTTTTCGGTAGTCCTGCTACAAACTGAATTTTGTCTAATTTGGCAATCGGCCCGATATGAGTTGCAATATGTTGGTTGATTTCGTTACGTAAATTGGTCTGATCCCTGGTTTTTCCGGTTTGTTTAAGGGTAATAAATCCGTAAAGAGCACTTCCTTTTATATCGTGCGGATAACCTACAATGGCAGACTCTGCCACAGCCGGATGTTCGTTAATAGCATCTTCGATAGGAGCTGTTCCGAGGTTGTGTCCGGAAACAATTACCACATCATCAACTCTTCCGGTAATTCTGTAATAACCGACTTCATCTCGCAAAGCTCCATCTCCTGTAAAGTACTTCCCGGGAAAAGCAGAGAAGTAAGTGTCAATATACCGTTGATGGTCGCCCCAAATTGTTCGGGCAATTCCGGGCCAAGGAAACTTAATGCAAAGGCTTCCGGTAACCTGATTATCTTCGATTTCGTTTCGTTTGTCATCCATCAAAACAGCTTGAACTCCCGGAAGTGGAAGTGTAGCATAAGTGGGTTTGGTAGGAGTTACAAAAGGAAGTGGAGCAATCATAATTCCTCCTGTTTCGGTTTGCCACCACGTGTCGGTAATCGGGCAACGTTTGTCTCCTACGTGGTTGTTGTACCAATGCCAAGCCTCTTCGTTAATAGGTTCTCCAACCGATCCTAATATTTTGATTGAAGATAAGTCGTGTTTGGTAATCCAATCTGTACTTTCTTTTGCTAACGAGCGAATGGCTGTTGGAGCTGTATAAAAGGTTGTTATTTTATGCTTTTCGATGGTTTCCCAAAAACGCCCGAAATCAGGGTAATTCGGAATTCCCTCGTACAAAACAGTGGTGGCTCCGTTCAAAAGAGGTCCGTAAACGATGTACGAATGTCCGGTAATCCAACCAATATCAGCGGTACACCAAAAAACATCATTTTCCTCGTGACGGAAAACATTTTTAAAGGTATAAGCCGTATAAACCATATATCCGGCAGTGGTATGTACCATTCCCTTTGGTTTTCCGGTAGAACCCGAAGTATAAAGAATAAACAAAGGATCTTCTGCATCCATTATGGTAGCTACGTTGTTTGCCGAAGCTGCATCAAGTAGAGGTTGCAACCATTTGTCTCGTCCTTCTTTCATCGAAATTTCGCTGTGAATTCTCTTGGTAACCAAAACAGTGGTTACATCGGTAGCAGTTTCTAAGGCTTCATCTACAATGCCTTTTAGATTAATGGTTTTGTTTCCTCTGTACGAGCCATCTGAAGTAATCAGCAATTTAGCTCCACAATCTATGATTCTCGAACTTAGTGCAGAGGCAGAAAATCCTGCAAAAATCACCGAATGCACCGCTCCAATTCTTGCACAAGCCAATATAGCAACAGCCAATTCGGGAATCATCGGAAGGTAAATGCAAACCCTGTCTCCTTTTTGTACGCCTTGCTCTATTAGTACATTTGCCATTTTGCAAACTCTTTCATACAGTTCGTTATACGTGATGTGTTGTGCTTTTTCTGTAGGGTCGTTCGGTTCAAAAATAAAGGCTGTTTTATCTCCTCGTTTGCTAAGATGTCTATCAATACAGTTTTTGGTAATATTGAGTTTGGCATTCTGATACCATCGAATTTCCGCCTTAGACATATCGTATTCCAAAACCTTGTCCCATCTTTGATACCAAGTGAAGTTTTCGTCTGCTACACGTTCCCAGAATTTTCTTGGTTCACGAACAGATTTATTATACATTTTGAAATACTGTTCTAAGCTGTCTATTTTGTAATAATTCATAATACCAAAGTGTTATATTTTTTGAAAAACCAAAGTTACAAATTAAAATTAATTGATAATTAAGGTAACCCTCTTTTTAAGAGAAAATTAGAACACTATGATTTTTTAAAAATCAGACTGTAAAAGCCGTTTGTCATTGTTCATTTAGAGGCTGAACCTGGTTCATAGCTATATAAAATATGGGTTGTCAAGATAACGGAAGAATTTTATTATCGAAAAAGATATAGTAGCGGTCTTTCGTTTTGTAGTGGTGGGCATCTGAAGTTTTTGTTTATATTTGACCCGTTATTATCGGAATAAGCAAGCGGGATTTGACAAGCCTTTGGTGCTTTTTCATTTTTGAGGAAAACATGTACGTAATACTTGATATAGAAACTACAGGAGGTCAATTCAATCAGGAAGGAATTACCGAGGTTGCTATGTACAAATTTGACGGTCATAAGGTTATTGACCAATTTATCAGCCTTGTCAATCCGGAGCGTCCGATTCAACCTTTTGTTATAAAACTAACAGGAATCAACAATGCGATGCTTCGTTCCGCACCAAAGTTTTATGAAGTTGCTAAACGAATTATCGAAATTACCCAAGATAGCATTATTGTAGCCCATAATGCTTCGTTTGATTATAGAATTCTTCGAATGGAATTTTCCCGTTTAGGATATGACTTCAGAAGAGAAACTCTTTGTACGGTTGAACTTTCAAAAAAATTGTTACCCGAACAAAATTCATATAGTTTAGGCAAATTAGTCCGTTCTTTAGGAATTCCGATGAGCGACAGACACAGAGCCTCGGGAGACGCTCAGGCAACGGTTAAGCTCTTTAAACTTTTGCTTTCTAAGGATTCGGATAAGCAAATTCTAAAAAGTCTTATCAAAAGCGAAATAAAAACGGGACTATCTCCAAAGTTGCTCGATATTGTCGAGAATCTTCCCAATAAAATAGGAATATACTACATACACAACGAAAAAGGAGAATTGATTTATTTGGGGAAAAGTCGAAATATCAAAAAAAAGGTAAATTCCCTTTTTACTAATGAATCTAAAATAGCCAAGAAAATTCAAACGGAGGTTTACACGGTTACTTTCGAAGAAACAGGCAGTTTTCTTATAGCCTCTGTCAAAGAATACGAAGAACTTAAACAGAATAAACCACCTCTGAATCGCATTCCGAAAAAGATTAAATCCTCAAAAAAATTCTTTTCAGACCAAAACAAAAGTATGCTACTTATTGACAAAGGTAGAACTATTGAGGAACGAAGTGTTATTCTTGTCGAAAACGGAGTGCTCAAAGGCTACGCCTTTTTCGATTTAAACTATCAGATAACCAATATCGAGGTGCTGAAAAATATTTTGGTTACAGTAGAAGAAGACAAACAACACCTGATGATTACTGAGTCTTTTCTGCAAAAGAAAAATTCGGTGAAGCAAATCAGGATATAAACCTTTGCATAAGATATTTAATTAAGGCTATCTGCAATATCTTCGAATTTCTTTAGTTTTAGTAATTTTGATGTTTCCTTTTTGCAAACGATTTTTATGAAAAAATACATATTGTTATTCTTGTTTTTATCTTCTTTTTCTGGTCTGTCTCAAACCAATCAATCTTGGGGAGGATATTTCTCGTACAATCACATTGTCGGATTAGCCGAATCAGATAGCCGAATTATTGCCGCAACCGAAAACGCTTTTTTTTCCAAGCATCTGGCAACCCACGAAATAGAAACATTTAACTCCATAGACGGATTAAAAGCAGAAAAGATTACAGCTATATACCACAGTAAGCCTTTTAATTTAACCCTTTTAGGAAATGAAAACGGACTTCTTATTGTCATTAAGCAAAACAATAAGCAAATTATCAACAAAGTAGATATAATAAATGATGTTCCCGTGCTTCCGAACAAAAAGAAAATAAATCATTTTTTAGAACACGAAGGAAAAGTATTTATCTCAACCGATTATGGAATTTCTGTTTTTAATTTAGAAACATTAGAATTTGGAAACACATTTTTTATAGGAGAATCAGGGCAACAAACCCAAGTTTTACAGACGACTATTCACAACAATGAAATTTACGCAGTTACCCGACCTTACGGAATCAGACGAGCGAGTCTTTCTAATCCGAATCTTATTAACTTTAACGCCTGGGAAACCTTTAATAGTGCACATTGGGTAGGTATCGCAAGTATCGGAAATCACTTAGTTGCATCGGGAGCAGACGGAATATTATACAGGCATCTTCCCGGAGGCGGAACCTCTCCGATATTGAATACTAATCAAACGATTTTGGAAATAAAATCCGTAAACGAATATCTGACCGTTACAACACCTCAAACCGCTTATGCCCTTAGCCAACAACTTGCCGTTGTAGCTCAAATCGGACAGATTTTCGAAGAACCAGTTGAGTTTACCTGTTCGGGAGTTATTTTCAATACTTTGTATATAGGAACTACAGCCAAAGCCCTTTATGCAATTGATATGAACAATTTAAACTCGTATCTGAATTACACTCCTGCAGGACCATTAAGAAATAAAGTATATTCTATTAAAGCCACTGCTGATAATCTGTGGTGTGTGTTTGGAGATAATTCGCATCTTTACGATCCCTATTTCCCAAATTTGGGAAGGTACGGAATATCAAAATTGACTCCTGAGGGTTGGATTCAAATTCCTTACGGAGATGTTCTTGAAGCAACAAACCTTTCTAAAGTTGTTACTGCCCCGAATAATGAAAATCAGGTGTATATCGGATCTAATCATTCGGGAGTTTTGGTAGTAGAAAACGACATTCCAATAACATTGCTCAACACAACCAATACCGGACAAAACGGCTTAGAAGGATTTACTGGAGGGAATTCTTCCAGTGTCAGGATACACAATATGGCTTTTGACAAGAGCAATAACCTTTGGGTTACTAATGCAGGGACAGTAGGTAAATTAAAAGTGATGCGAAATAATGGCTCGTGGAGTTCTTATCAGATAAATGAAACAGCAACAAGTTATGGAGATTTGATTATTGACAAAAACGGAACAAAATGGGTTGGTACACATAGTAAAGGACTTGTCGGATTTAACGAGGCTTATCAAAACAGAACGATTGTCATTGATGATTCAGATGATACCGGAATACCTCACAATCGGGTTAAGACTCTGGCAATAGACAACAACAACCGTTTGTGGATTGGAACAACGTGGGGGATAAGAGTTCTTCCCAGTGTGGACAGGTTTCTGACCGAAGACTATTTGAATGTAAATCCCGTAATCATCATAGATGACGGACTTCCACAAGAATTACTCTACAGACAAGAGGTTAAAAAAATCAAGATAGATGGAGCAAATCAAAAATGGCTTGGTACAACTGGCTCAGGAGTATTTTTGGTTTCTCCGAACGGACAAGAAACCATTTATCACTTTACTAAAGATAATTCCCCTTTACCAAGCAATAATATTTTAGATATAGATATCAACCCGAGAACCGGAGAAGTTTTTTTTGCTACGGATAAAGGAATGGTTTCGTACAAAGGTACTGCTACTTCGGCTTCCGAGAATTTAGGAGGAGTTTATGTTTATCCGAACCCTGTCCGACCAGAATATTCCGGAACGGTTAAAATAGCAGGGCTTACCGATAAAGCTAACGTAAAAATAACCGATATTGAAGGAAATTTGGTTCACGAAGCAAAAAGTGAAGGTGGAACCATTGAGTGGGACACGACAGCTTTCGGAAAATATAGAGTAGCATCAGGTGTATATATGATTTTTATAACCACCCAAGACGCTTCTGAAACTAAAGTAAAAAAAGTGATGATTATAAGGTAAAAACCCGAAAAGAGCTTAATAAATGTGTAGTTTTTTTGATGAAATAAACAAATTACGCTAACTCAAACATCTTTCCGGGAAGTGGTCTTACTACTCCTTTCATCTCCAAATCGAACAGTATGGAAGCTGTTTTGTAAACTGGAATTTCAGAACCTTTGGCTATCAGGTCGAGCAAGTCTTTCCCTTTTTTGTATAGGTAATCATATACTTTTTGCTCTTCAGGATTGAGTTCTACAAAAAGTTGTTTTTGAATGTTTTTTTTGTTTTTGGGTGTCAAGTCCCAATTGAGCATATACAGAATATCCTCAGCATCGGTCAAAATATTGGCTCTTTGGGTTTTTATCAGATTGTTGCAACCTTGACTATATGTATCGGTTGTTTTTCCGGGAACGGCAAAAACTTCTCTCGCATAATCATTAGCCAGATTAGCCGTAATGAGCGAACCTCCTTTTAGAGCACTTTCGATAACGATAGTAGCATCAGATATTCCTGCTACAATTCGATTTCGTTTGACAAAATTTTCTTTATCAGGAACAGAGCCACTCCAAAATTCAGTCAGAAATCCTCCATTTTCTTCCACTCTTCGGACGTGTTTTGCGTGTGACGGAGGATAGATTCTATCGAATCCGTGTGCGAGAACTCCTACAGTCTGTAAACCGTTTTCGATGGCTGATAAATGAGCACAAATATCTGTCCCTAAAGCAAAACCACTTATAACAACCGGGTTGATTTGGGCTAAATCTTCGATGAGTTTTTTGCAAAAATCAGTCCCGTAAGAAGTGATTTTTCGGGTTCCGACTATGCTTAGAATTTTTCGATTATTCAAATCAAAATTTCCTTTAGCAAAAAGGAGTATTGGAGCATCAGCACAATGTTTTAATTTATTCGGATAGTCCTCATTGCCAAAATAATAAACATTGATATTTTGTTTTTCTATAAAAGAAAGTTCTCTTTCGGCAGTTTTAAAAGAAGCTTTGCTCAAAATTGCTTTTACGGCAACTTTACTAAGTCTTGAAACATCTGTAAAATCTTTTTTGGTAGCTGAAAATACATTTTCTGCCGAACCGAAACGCTCCAATAATTTTTTGGCAAAAACATCTCCGATTCCCTCGGCACGGGTCAGGGCTAAAGCATAAAAAAGTTCGTTTGAAGTCATAAATACAAATAGTGCTACGTTCGACAAAAATAACCAAATCAGATGATTTACAAAACCTTGTCGGAATTTCCTGCTCGAGAGTAATTTTTGCTTTTTTCTGAAACAGAAAGAAAACATTAAGAAACTGTTTAAATATCTATTTTTATTTTTGTGTAAATTTATGCCTTTAAAAACTTCAGAGTAAACAAAAAATGAAAATTTCAAATATCGTCTTGGTGTTGTTTTTTCTTCCGATTTTTGCTTTTGGACAAACCTTGTTTGACAGAGCTAACGAGTTGTATCAACAAGAAAATTTTAAAGAAGCAATTCAGACTTATGAGCAGATTTTAGCAAACGGGCAACATTCGGTTGAGTTATATTACAATTTGGGCAACGCTTATTACAAGCTCAATCAGGTAGCACCGGCAATTTACAACTACGAAAAAGCCTTGCTGTTAGACCCCAACAACAGCGATGTAAAAAACAACTTGACATTTGCTCAAAATATGACTATTGACGAGGTAAAAGAAGTTCCGAAGGTTGGCTTTTCTCATTGGTTAAGCAGTTTTACTTCGGTGTATCATTATGATATTTGGGCAAAAATTGCTATTGCATTTTCGTTCTTGTTGTTGTTTAGCTTTGTCGGATTTTATTTCTCGCAAAAAATCATTTTTAAACGAGCATTGTTTTCTACAATGGTAGTTTTCTTAGTGTTTTCGATATTGAGCATCATCATAGCGGTTTTTGAAAAAAATCAAACTCAGAACAACAATCCTGCTATTGTCTTTGCCGAATCTGTGGCTGTAAAAGGAGAGCCTAAAGAGAGTTCAAACAACATTGCTATTATTCACGAAGGAGTTAAGGTAAATATTTTGGAATCTGTCGATGAATACTATAAAATAGAGTTGCAGAATGGCTCACAAGGCTGGTTGATAAAGTCGGCTGCTAAAACACTTAAATAAACTCTCATAAAATCACATCTGTCTAAAAAGAGCATTAGAGCACAAAAGATTTCAATGCCATTGGTAGGATTCTGCCTGTTTTTAGAAATATTTTACTAATTTTATAAGCTGAAATAAACACCTGTAAATATGATTAACAAAAAAGTAAATTCGGTTCAACAAGCACTTGAGGGAATCGAAGATTCAATGACTATAATGCTCGGAGGTTTCGGGCTTTGTGGAATTCCAGAAAATTCCATTGCAGAATTGGTTCGCCAAAATATAAAAAACCTAACCTGTATTTCGAACAATGCAGGCGTTGATGATTTCGGATTAGGATTGTTGTTGCATAAAAAACAAATCAAAAAAATGATTTCGTCTTATGTGGGAGAAAATGCGGAATTTGAGCGTCAGATGTTGAGTGGAGAGTTGGAGGTTGAATTAACTCCACAAGGAACATTAGCTGAAAAATGTAGAGCAGCACAAGCGGGAATTCCTGCTTTTTATACACCGGCTGGCTACGGAACAGAGGTGGCAGAAGGAAAGGAGGTTAAAATTTTTGACGGAAAACCTCATATTTTAGAACATGCTTATGAGGCAGATTTTGCTATTGTAAAAGCATGGAAAGGAGACGAAGCAGGAAATTTGATTTTCAAAGGAACTGCCCGAAATTTCAATCCTTGTATGTGTGGAGCGGCTAAAATTACTATTGCCGAAGTTGAAGAATTAGTTCCGGCAGGAGAGCTCGACCCGAATCAAATTCATATTCCGGGAATTTTTGTTCAAAGAATTTTCCAAGGAGAAAAATATGAAAAAAGAATAGAACAAAGAACAGTTAGAAAAAGAGGATAATTATGGCTTTAGATAAAATAGGAATAGCAAAACGCATAGCAAAAGAACTCAAAGACGGATATTTTGTAAACCTTGGAATTGGTATTCCGACTTTGGTTGCCAATTATATTCCGGAAGGAATTAGTGTAGAATTTCAGAGTGAAAACGGAGTCCTCGGGATGGGACCTTTTCCGTACGAAGGCGAAGAAGACGCAGATCTTATCAATGCAGGTAAACAAACCATTACTACCCTCAAAGGAGCAAGTTTTTTTGACTCAGCCATGAGCTTCGGAATGATTCGCGGAAAACACGTGGATTTAACCATTCTTGGTGCTATGGAAGTTGCCGAAAACGGAGATATTGCTAATTGGAAAATTCCCGGAAAAATGGTAAAAGGAATGGGAGGAGCGATGGATTTAGTAGCTTCTGCCGAAAATATCATTGTGGCTATGATGCACGTAAACAAAGCAGGAGAATCTAAAATCCTGAAAAAATGCACCCTTCCGCTTACCGGAGTTAAATGCGTGAAAAAAGTGGTTACCGAGCTGGCTGTTTTAGAAGTAACCGACAAAGGTTTTAAACTTTTGGAAAGAGCTCCCGGGGTTTCTGTAGAAGATATTATCAAAGCCACAGAAGCAGACCTGATTGTGGAAGGAGAAATTCCTGAAATGCAAATAGATTAGTCTGTAATAATAGAGTATTTTTGATTATTTAGCCACGTACTAAAGATATTTTAGTGTGTGGCTAATAATTTTAATCGCAGATTTTTAAACAATTTCAAAGCGTTTTTATTTTAATTATTAACTTTGATTTCTAAATCAAAAAATTGACCTATGAAAAATCTTATCACATTTGCTTTAGTTCTGCTGTTATTTTCTTGTGCCAAAGAAGAAAAACCGGAATATACCATTGTTTCGGGGGAAATAACTAATTTTGATGACCAAAGTTTTAAAATCTACGGAAATTCTTTTGAAAAAGAAATCACGCTCAGCCAAGACGGAACATTTACGGACACCTTATATATAGCTTATAATGGTGCTTATGGAATTGGCAGGCAACCGCTTTATTTGCATAAAGGAAAGAACTTGTCTTTTGAAGTAGATGTTAATCAAATAGAAGATTTTCTTTTTTCGGGGGATTTAGCTGCTGAGAATAATTATTTTGTTCAAAAAGCTAAGCTTCGAAAAGAAATATTAGGAGCAGAACTTAAGGAACTTTATGCTCTTGAAGAAGATGCTTTTCTGTCTAAACTCGATGAGTTAGACCAAAAACAAAATGAACTTTTAGAATCCACAACTTTTTCTGTTGAAGGCTTTAAAGAAAAAGAACTCCGAAGTTTTAAATATCACAAAGAATTTGTCTTAGGTAGGTTTGGACGCTATCATGCTCATTTTGCTCAAAAACCTGATTTTGAAGTTTCTGAAAATTTTCCAAAAGCAGACCAAACTATTGATTTTGACAATGCGGAAGAATTCGAATTTTCAGGAGCTTTCGGGTCTTACGGGCAATTGATTTCTGCTAATTTTGACAAAAAAATAAGCGAAGAATATAAAAAAGAAGTAAAAGAAGATGCTATATTTGACGAAGCTATACACAACCAAACATCGCTAAAAGTCTTTAAAACCATAAAAAGCCAAAACATCAAAAATGCCATAGCCAAGACAGTAGCCTACGGAATAAATCCAGCTAACGAAAAATCGGAAGAGCTCTATAACGAGATTATGGCAAACGTAACCGATGAAAGTTTCAAAACCGAACTTACCGAAAAGTACAACAAAATTAAAACGTTGGTAAAAGGAAATCCTTCTCCGAAGTTCGATTATGAAAATCACAAAGGCGGAACAACGTCGCTTGATGATTTGAAAGGAAAAATTGTTTATATTGATGTTTGGGCTACTTGGTGTGGACCTTGCAAAAGAGAAATTCCTTTCTTAAAAGAAATCGAAAAACAATATCACGGGAAAAACATCGAGTTCGTAAGTATTTCTATTGACGATACAAAAGACTATGACAAATGGAAAGAATTTGTAACTAAAGAAGAGTTAGGAGGTGTACAACTCTATGCTGACAATGCTTGGCAGTCGCAATTTGCAAAAGATTATGCTATTGAGAGTATTCCGAGATTTATTTTGGTTGATACCGAAGGAAACATCGTTTCGGCTGACGCCCCAAGACCTTCGGACCCAAAGTTGGTTGAATTGCTTACCGAGGTGGGCTTGTAACTTTTGTTCGGACAAAAGGTTCTGTACGAAGAAAAATAAGATGAAATGCGTTGGACACTTAGTCAAAACCCGAATCAGGAAAAAGTAAATGAAATTACAAACTGTCTTTCGGTTGATAAAATTATAGCTAAACTCCTTGTTCAAAGAGGGATTGATACGTTCGAAAAAGCACGACTTTTCTTCCGACCTTCACTTGATGATTTGCACAATCCGTATCTGATGAAAGATATGGACAAAGCCATCGATAGGATTGAAAAAGCTATTTTCGAAAACGAGAAAATTCTTATTTACGGAGATTATGATGTGGACGGAACAACAGCCGTTTCGCTTGTGCATTCGTATTTTCAGACTTTTTACCCCAACACCTCAACTTATATTCCCGACAGGTATAGCGAAGGATATGGAATTTCGACAAAAGGAATTGATTTTGCAGAAAACAACGGCTTTTCGCTCATCATAGCACTTGATTGTGGTATAAAATCACATGATAAAATCGATTATGCCAAGTCAAAAAACATTGATTTTATCATTGCAGATCACCATTTGCCCGATGCCGAAATTCCAAAAGCAGTAGCAGTGCTCGACCCTAAGCGAAAAGATTGTAATTATCCGTACAAAGAGCTTTGCGGATGTGGAATCGGATTTAAAATCATTCAGGCTTTAGCCAAAAAAAGAGGTCAAAACCCTCAAGATTTAATTTCGTATTTGGACTTGGTTGCCACAGCTATCGGAGCGGATATCGTACCGATTACGGGAGAAAACAGGATTCTTGCAAAATTCGGTTTGGAAGTCATCAACACCAATCCTCGCAACGGAATAAAAGCCCTTATTCACAATCTTAAAAAACAAGTGCTGACCATTACCGATGTTGTCTTTATTATTGCTCCGAGAATCAATGCGGCAGGAAGAATGAAGCACGGAAATTATGCTGTACAACTCCTGACAGAATTCCATTGGGAACAAGCTCTCGAATTTGCTTCGGAGATAGAACTGTTTAATTCCGAAAGAAAAGAATTAGACGAACAAACCACCAAAGAAGCTCTTCTGCAAATCACAAAAACCCAACAAGAAAACCTCTTTACAACAGTAGTTTTTAGCGAAAATTGGCACAAAGGAATCATCGGAATTGTAGCTTCCCGACTTATCGAAACTCACTACAAACCGACACTTGTCTTTACCGAAGGCAACGAAAAAATGGTAGCTTCTGCTCGTTCCGTCAAAAATTTTGATATCCACAAAGCCCTCGAAGAATGTTCTCATTTTATCGAGCAGTTTGGAGGACATAAATACGCAGCCGGGCTTACTATCTCGAAAGAAAAATTTACCGATTTCAGAAATCGCTTTGAAGAAGTAGTAAAAAACACCATTACTGAAGCCTCACTTCACCCTGAAATCAGCATTGATGTAGTGATTGATTTTTCGGATATAACTCCGAAATTTGTACGGATACTCAAACAATTCGAACCATTCGGACCCGAAAATATGCCACCTGTTTTTCTTACCCAATCGGTAAGAGATGCAGGTTCTTGTAAAAAAATAGGAAAAAACGAAGAACATCTGAAAATGTTCGTCAAACAAGACGGTTCGATATCTTTTAATGCTATCGGCTTCGGATTAGGAGAAAAAATGGAAGTTGTCAAAAACCAAAAATATTTTGATATGGTTTATTCTATTGACGAAAATCATTGGGACGGAAACGTCACTTTGCAACTAAAAGTCAAAGACCTTTCGGAAAAATTTTAATCCGCTTTTTAAGCATAAATTTAATCGGCCAACTCATCGTGCCTCATATTGTCTATTGCTTTTAGAGCCCTGTGATAATCGGCTTTATCTACCAAAATATGCACAGCTTTGTCAATCGTTCCAAAACCAGCCGCAACACCCGATTGAATGTCGTTTCGTTCCATAAATTTGATGTCGTTTTGGTCTAATATTAAACGAATTCTGATAACTTCTACCTCGCTTCCCGAAAAAACTTTTACATAATTTTCCATAACTTTTTTGTTTTAAAGGTACAAAAAAATCCCAACCTAAATCAGATTGGGACTTTCCATTTTAAAAAAGAAAATTACAAGTTTTAATCTACATTATCGTGAAGAAACGAATTATTGTTTCTTAGTTGCAATTCATTGTTGCTGTCTGTGCTGAGCGAAGTTCGGGAAATTCCAGAATCAGAATCGGGCTGATTAAGTTCGATGTTCTGACGCTTGTAAGCCGGTTCTTTTTCTAACTCGTCAATACGTTGCGTATTATTATGAAATTTATAATTAAATTCTTTCATCTTTTTTCTTCTTTCGTCGGCTCTTGCTCTCAGGGCTTCTTCGATGGTCATTTCGACAGCAGGAATTTCCTCAGAAGTCTTTTGCTCCGTGACATTGTTTGATTTTTTTTCGTTCTGCTTAAGAGTGAAATTCAATTCGGCAGGAACTTCCTCCGTCTTTTTTTCTTCTTCAACTGGTTTAGAACTCATCAAAGAATTTTCAACTTCCATATATTCCTCCAAAGAGTATCTTTTAACCCCTGTTTCGTTGACTTCCGTTACCGGAATTACGTGAATAGGCTCGTTTACTTCGATGTCTTTTGTCTCCGAAGTAATCTCAAAGGTAAATTTTTTTTTTGGTTCTTCTTCCTCTTTGCTCAAAGGAGAGTCGAATCCGAATAGGGGCTGACTGTCTTCTTCCGGTTCGAAAAGAGGTGTTCTTTCTTCTTTGTGCTCTGAGATAGGTTTAAATTCCTTTTGATTGGCAGGGACTATCTCAAATACCACGTCTAAATTTCTGATAAATTCAGTTGTAGGAACTAAATCTGCTTCATAAATTTCGAACTGAGGTTCTTCTGCTGTGGTTTGTGGGGCTTCACTTTCAATAGGGAAATTTTGTGTTTCTGCTTCTATTGACGATGTTTCTTCGGCTATAAAATTTTGTGTTTCCGCTTCATATTGTGGCTTGTCTTCTTCTAAAGGGAAAACGATTTTTTCTTCTTCAGCAGCAGGTGTTTTATCTGTTTCCGCTTCATTTTCCGAAAAATCAAAAGCCGAAATTGGTTCTTTTTTCAAAAGATTTTGCTCTAATTTTTGTTCGTCTTCTAACGGATGGATGATTTTTTTCGGTTCTGTATTTACGATTTCGCTTTGTTGTTCTGCATTAAATCCGGTTGCAATAACGGTAACAGCAATGGCTTCTTCGAGTGATTCATCTTCTCCGACACCCATAATGATGTTGGCATTGTGTCCTGCCTCAGCTTGGATATGATCGTTGATTTCACCGATTTCGTCAATGGTAATTTCGTTGGTTCCCGAAACAATCAAGAGCAACACATTTTTTGCTCCCGTAATTTTGTTATCGTTCAGAAGAGGAGAGTCTAAAGCGTCAACAATTGCTTGTTTTGCTCTGTCTTCACCTGTAGCTTTTGCAGAACCCATAATAGCTGTTCCGCTGTCCGAAAGCACGGTTTTAGCATCTTTCAGGTCGATGTTTTGCGTATAGTGATGTGTAATTACTTCAGCAATTCCTCTCGATGCAGTAGCCAAGACTTCGTCAGCTTTAGAGAAACCGGCTTTGAAACCGAGATTTCCGTAAACCTCACGAAGTTTATTGTTGTTGATAACAATTAATGAATCTACTTGTTTTCGAAGCCTCTCAATACCTAAAGCTGCTTGTTCTATACGATTTTTTCCTTCAAACTGGAAAGGCATCGTAACAATCCCGACTGTCAGAATATCTCTTTCTTTGGCAAGTTGAGCAATAACCGGAGCAGCTCCTGTTCCTGTTCCACCTCCCATTCCTGCTGTGATGAATACCATTTTGGTATTAGTATCCAACATTTTTTCGATATCCGCAATACTCTCAATAGCTGATTGTTGTCCTACTTCAGGATTTGCTCCTGCACCCAATCCTTCGGTAAGATTAACTCCTAACTGAATTTTGTTTGGTACAGGGCTGTTTTGTAGGGCTTGAGCGTCAGTATTGCAAACCACAAAATCAACTCCTTTAATTCCTTGTTTGAACATGTGATTGATAGCATTGCTACCTCCGCCACCAACTCCAATCACTTTAATTACATTCGATTGATTTTTAGGCAAGTCGAATGCGATACCTCCGAAATCTGTGTTTTCTACCATAACTCTATCTTTTTATTCTGCGTTTTCTAAAAAATTCTTAATCTTCTCGATGTATTTGTCGAAAAAAGTTTTTCTAACCTCTTTTTCTGACTTGATTTCCTCTTTTGCTTCGTTCGGTTCGGGTTGAACTGAATTTTCTTCAATAGGTTGTGTGTGTTGTTCTACTGCTTTATCTTCTGTTTTTATTTCCGGAACTTCGGGGGAAGCACTTCGGGTATTATTTCGCAAACTGTTCATTACTAATCCTACTGCTGTGGCATACAAAGGGCTTGATAGTTGTTCGTCTGAATTTCCTGCCAAATGTTCGTTCGGGAAACCGATGCGTGTGTCCATTCCCGTAATGTATTCCACCAATTGTTTGATGTGCTTTAGTTCTGATCCTCCACCTGTGAGTACAATTCCGGCAATAAGTTTCTTTTTCGGGTCTTCGTGTCCGTAAGCCTTGATTTCGTTGAAAACCTGCTCTATAATTTCCACTACTCTTGCGTGAATGATTTTTGATAGGTTTTTAAGCGAAATTTCTTTTGGGTCGCGTCCTCTAAGTCCCGGAATCGAAACGATTTCGTTGTCTTTGTTTTCACCCGGCCAAGCCGAACCGAATTTTATTTTCAACAATTCTGCTTGTTTTTCGATAATTGAACAGCCTTCTTTGACGTCTTCTGTAATTACGTTTCCTCCGAAGGGAATAACAGCGGTATGACGGATTATTCCATCTTTGAAAATTGCCAAATCAGTCGTTCCACCTCCGATGTCGATAAGTGCAACTCCTGCTTCTTTTTCTTCTTGAGAAAGTACTGCATCAGACGAAGCAAGAGGTTCGAGTGTCAGTCCGGACAAATCCAAACCGGCAGTTTTGATGCATCTTCCCACATTTCGGATAGATGATGCCTGGCCAACTACTACATGAAAATTGCTTTCCAAACGACTTCCGTACATCCCGATTGGCTCATCGGTTGTTTCGTATCCATTGATTTTATATTCTTGAGGAAGTACGTGAATAATCTCTTCTCCCGGAAGCATAGTGAGTTTGTGTACCTGATTTATCAGATTTTCTATGTCTTCTTCTCCGATAACCTCTTCTGGGTTGGAGCGGCTGATATAATCGCTGTGTTGGATACTTCGGATATGTTGTCCGGCAATACCTACAACCACATCGTTTATCTTGTAGCCTGAATTACTTTCTGCTTCGGTTACTGCTTGTTGGATAGATTGAATGGTTTGAGTAATATTATTTACGACTCCTCTTGCCACTCCCAAACTTTTGGCTTTACCCATTCCGATAATTTCGAGTTTTCCGTACTCGTTTTTCTTTCCAATCATGGCTACGATTTTGGTCGTACCGATGTCAAGTCCTACTCCGATGTTTTGTTTTTCCATAATCATTATTTTTTGGTGCAAACTACCTGCTTTGCAAGTTTTAAATTTATGTTGCTGTATTTTTCAATCAAAGAATCTTGTGATGCCTTCTGAAAAAAAGCTTTGTAATTATTAAACTTTCGTTCGATATTTTTCGGTTTTCCGAAATCAATGACGTAATTATAATTTCGGTTTTTCATCAAGATGTTCTGGTTTTCTTGAATTTCAATGCCAATGATGTTTTTTTTCAGAAAATCATCATCGTGAATATACCGCAATATACGGGTTATTTCTGCTTTATTTTTGTCTGTAATATGAGCCGAAACTAATGGAACTCGAGCCGAAAAATTATCTGAAAGAGGCATTTCAGTTCCTTGATAATCAAAATAAAAAGAACGATTTGAGTCATTAATCCTTGCTACAGGGGTTTTTTGTTTTACCTGAGCTTTTAGTTCGCCTTTTGCCGTTACAAATACTTCTGCTTTTTCGATTGTCGGATGATTTGTAAGAACACTTTCCAATTTGTTCAAAACTAAGTTTTCTTTGGCAATGGTTTTCCTCCTTTCAAAATTTTCTATTAACAATTTATTAACCGAATCCTCAGTTATGAACAACCTGCTTTCACCCACAAATTCTATGCGTGGAGCAGAGACCATTCGCTTTTTATTTCGCTCTAAACCGAAAGCATACAAGAACACTACTGCCATAAGCATTAGTACTAATCGTATGTTATTCCAGTTTAATCGTTTCATTTTATTTTATTTAATTTCATACTTTGGTTTCACAGAGATTCGCAAAGAAAACACAGAGATTCACAAAGTTTTATATTTTTTGTTTTATAGAAATTTAAAAAACCTCAAAGTTTTTATTTATAAATCGTTTAATATTTTATCCATTTTCTGTGTCTCTCTGTGTAATCAACTTTTCTCTAAAAACTCTTTCAAAGACATCACCATTTCCCCAACATCACCTGCTCCTACAACCACAACGATTTGGGCATCAGAATTCAAAACAGAATTGTTAAGTTCTTCTTTTGAAACCAGCTTTTTATTCGAATTAGATATTTTGTCTAATAAAACCTGAGAGGTTACTCCTTCGATTGGGAGCTCTCGAGCAGGATAGATATCCAACAAAATTACTTCATCAAACTTTGATAAACTTTCTGCAAATCCGTCAAGGAAATCTCTGGTTCTGCTAAACAAATGCGGTTGAAAAATCGCTATGTTTTTTTTGTTTGGATACAGCTCTTTAATCGCTTCATATACTGCATTTATTTCGGTTGGATGATGTGCATAATCATCAATCAAAACCAAATCATTTGTTTTAATTTTATATGAAAATCGTCTTTCGATTCCTTTAAAACTCTCTAATGCTTTTTTGATGTTTTCGTCAGAAACTCCATAAGTTTTAGCCATCGAAAGTGCCATCAATGCATTGCTCAAATTGTGTTTTCCGGGCAAATGAAAACGAATGTCTTTTATGTCTGCTTCTTTTGTTTTTACATCAAAAACATAGGCTCCGTTTTCGATTCTGATGTTTTTTGCTTGAAATTCATCTGAATCTGAAAAACCTATTTTGGTAGCATTTAGATGTACTTCAGTGGGAGCAAAAAGTTTTGTTTTATCTTGAATTTTATCTGCAAATTCAATGAATGATTCTTCGATATGTGATTTATCGCCATAGATATCCAAATGGTCGGCATCCATTGAATTGATGCATGCCATATCGGGATATAATCTCAAGAAAGAACGGTCAAATTCGTCTGCCTCGACAACCGTAACCGTTTTTCCATTTCCGATAAGATTGGAATGATAATTCTCAACGATTCCACCTACAAAAGCCGTTACGTCAACGCCACTTTGATACAGAATATGACCTAAAATTCCGGTTGTTGTCGTTTTTCCGTGAGTTCCTGCTACTGCAAAGCAATAGGTGTCTTTGGTAATCAATCCCAAAACCTCTGAACGTTTTTTGATTTCGAATCCGTTGTCGATAAAATAATTCCACTCCAAATGTGATTTCGGAACAGCAGGAGTGATGACAACCAAAGTATTTTCTTTGGTTAAAGAACTTGGAATGTTATTCAAATCATCTGTATAGTGAATAGACATTCCAATTTTTTCGAGTTCTATAGTGAGTTCCGACTGATGTCTGTCGTATCCGTAAACAGATTTTCCAATCGATTGGAAATATCGAGCCAAGGCACTCATTCCGATACCTCCGATTCCGATGAAAAATATGTTTTTAAATTCTTTCATTTTAAATTTTTTGCCACAAAGTCTCAAGGACTCAAAGGGGCACTAAGTTTTTAATCAATATTTATAAAACCATTCTTTTTATTCCGTTTTTAATTAGAGGTACATTAAAATTTATTAGATACCCTAATCGTTTTCCGGTTAACTTTAAGTGACTAAGTAATTGTGCTTCCCAAACAGGATTGACATTATCTAAAGCTTTTAATTCACAAATAACTAAATCATTTACCATAATATCTAATCGTAATCCTTCATTAAAAACAATATCTCTAAACACTATAGGGATGTCTGTTTGTCTTTTTACGTCAAACCCTTGCTCTTTTAAAACCTGAGCAAAACATACTTCATACACCTTTTCTAACAGCCCTGGACCTAACTCTTTGTGCACAATATAAGCAGCATTGACAATAGCTCTTCCAATCGCTTCTTCTTCAGGAGATATTGGCTCAAAACTTCTTTTGTTGCTGTTTGACTCGTTTATCATTATCCATTCAATTTCATAACCAGTTTTTTACATCTTTATGGTCTATGACTTTTTTCTGCCACAAAGTCTCAAGGACTTGAACGGCACATTTTTTTATCTTTTTGTGCCTTTGTGTCTTTGTGGCATGACCAACTTGACCACTTCATCCACAATATCTTTTGTGGCGTTGGGTTTGGCTAATTCTTTTATATTTTGACTTAATTCACTTTGTAATTCTTCGTTTTGCACTACTTCAGAAAATACATCTTTAAATCGAATATCCAATTCGGATTCTTTGATTAAAATTGCTCCGTTTTTATCTGCTATGGCTTTAGCGTTTTTGGTTTGGTGATCTTCGGCTACATTCGGAGATGGAATGAAAATCGTTGGTTTCCCGACGATAGCTAATTCCGAAACCGAAGAAGCTCCTGCACGAGAGATAATCATATCGGCTGCTGCATATACCAAATCCATTCTGTCGATAAATGATAGCACCTGTACGCCTTCTTTTTCGTTGTATTTTTTATATTCTTCGAAATAGAATTTTCCGCATTGCCAGATAATCTGAACATCTTGGTTTACGATAAAATCCAATTCTTTTTCAATTAGTTGGTTCATTCTTCTGGCTCCTAAACTTCCACCTAAAACCAACAATGTTTTTTTATTTGCATTTAAATCAAAATGCTTGATAGCATCTTGTCTGTTTTCGGCTACATTGAGCAAATCCTGACGCACCGGATTTCCGGTAAAGACGATTTTTTCTTTCGGGAAGAATTTATCCAATCCTTCATAAGCTACACAAATGGCTTTTGCGTTTTTAGAAAGTAATTTATTTGTAATTCCCGGATAGGAATTTTGCTCTTGTATTACAGTTGGAATTCCCATTTGAGCGGCTACTTTAACTACAGCTCCACTGGCAAAACCTCCTGTTCCGATAGCTACATCGGGTTTGAATTTTTTTACTATTTTTCTGGATTTTATTAAACTGTTCATTAACTTAAAAGGGAACTTCAAGTTCTCTAAACTCAAACTTCGTTGAATTCCCGAAATCCAAAGCCCTTCTATTTTATAACCTGCTTGTGGCACTTTTTGCATTTCCATTTTGTCACTAGCCCCAACAAACAGTATTTCGCACTGCGGAAACCTTGATTTCAACTCATTGGCAATAGCAATAGCAGGATAGATATGTCCTCCTGTTCCGCCTCCTGATATGATAAATCTTAGTTTCATTTATTGTAAGTTTTTTAATGCTTTTACAGCTATTTTTTCTTCTTCTGTGATGTCTTTATCTTCTACTTCGATGCCTGCTTCTCTGAGTCTTTCTTTTTCTTCTTCCTCTTTAATTTCTTTTTCGATAAGTCTTTCCAGAGCTTTTTCACGTTGCATTTTCTCTTTTTCTTCCTCTTTGATTTCCTCTTCTTTTTTAGTCACATTCAAGATAATTCCAATAGCTAAACAAGTCATCCAAATTGAACTACCTCCACTACTGATGAGAGGTAAAGTTTGTCCTGTTGTCGGGAAAAGCTCTACGGCAACTCCCATATTGATAAAGGCCTGAAATATTATCGGAAAACCAAGACCTACGATTACTAAAGTTCCAAAAATATTTCTAGACTGAATTGATGCTCTCAAGAATCTAAAGAACAAAATCAAGTAAAGCAGAATTACTCCAAAAGCTCCGAAAAGCCCATATTCTTCTACGATAATGGCATAAATAAAATCGGAAGAAGATTGAGGTAAAAAGTTTCGTTGTACACTTTTTCCAGGGCCTAAGCCATTCACTCCACCAGTGGCAATAGCAATTTTTGCTTTTTCTATCTGATAGGCTTCTTCTTCGTTTTGGTCATCCGATAAAAAGTTTTCGATACGACTCTCCCAAGTATCAATACGATCGGGGAAAGTGCCTTCAGGCAGGGCTTTTACCAAAAGAATGAAAAATGCCAAAGCTAAAATTCCCGCTCCGATTACTTTAAACAAATGTTTTAAAGGATAGCCTCCGATAAAAACCAACATTACCACCATTGAGAACATAATGGCAGCCGTAGAGAAGTTAGCCGGAAGAACCAGAGCAATTATCACAAAAACCGGCAACCATAATTCCCAAAGTGATGATTTGAACGTAAAGACTTTGTCTTTAATTTTAGCTAAATAACGAGCTACATAGAGCATCAAGACAACCGAAGCTAAGGTAGAAGTCTGGAAACCTACTCCAATAAACGGAATCTGAATCCAACGGCTGGCATTGGCTCCACCTATGGTTTTTCCTTGCAAAAGGGTGTAAAACAATAAAAGTATTATAAACGGAATTCCGATAATCGAAATGGCTCTAAAATAGTTATACGGAATTCGGTGTACTACGTAGATGATAAAAAATCCAAACCCTACGTGAGCTAGATGTTTTATCAAATAGCTCAAGGTGTTTCCGCTACCGTAAGCTCCGTAAGCCAAATTACTACTGGCACTATAAACCGGCAAAAACGAAACAATAGCCAAAAGAGCTACTATAGCCCAGATGGTTTTGTCTCCTTTTAGATTATGTAATAGTGCTTTCATTTTTTTTGTTATTGATTGTAAATCTGCAATCTTACATCCTTAATCATCAATCTAAAATCACAGTTGCCTTACGGCTTGTTTGAATTGGTTTCCTCTGTCTTCGTAATTTTCGAACAAATCAAAACTTGCACAAGCTGGAGCTAGAAGTACTGTGTCTCCTTTTTCTGCAATTTTTGAAGCGATTTTCACGGCTTCTTCCATACTTTGCGTCTCTACCATAATATCCACTACATTTCCGAAAGCTTCGATAAGTTTTTGGTTATCTATACCCAAACACACAATTGCTTTTACTTTTTCTCTCACTAAAGGCATTAGTTCACTGTAATCATTACCTTTATCTACTCCTCCGGCTATCCACACAACAGGAGTCGAAATGCTGTCTAAAGCAAAATATACCGAATTGACATTCGTAGCTTTAGAATCATTGATGTACTGCACATTGTGAATTTTCAAAACTTTCTCTAAGCGGTGTTCAGCACCTTGAAAGTTTGACATACTTTCACGAATTGTGTTTTTTCGTACACGAAGAATTTGAGCCACTGTAGCAGCTGCCATAGCATTTTTAATATTGTGTTTGCCTTCTAAAGCGATTTTACTTACCGGGATTGTCATTTCTTTATTGTCAACGTTAATAATCATAGTGTCTTTATTTATATATGCTCCGTTAGTTAGTATTTTCGTTAATGAAAAGCCTATTAATTTGGCTCTAGTTTTGTTGTTTTTCAACCATTTTTCAATCTCGATGTCATCAGCATCATAAATCAGATAATCGTTTTCTGTTTGATTCATCGTAATACGAAACTTCGAATTGATATAGTTTTCGTATTTGTAATCATATCTATCAAGATGATCAGGACTCAGGTTCGTAATTATGGCAATATGTGGTGCATAATCTTTGATTCCGTCGAGTTGGAAGCTCGATAATTCCAACACATATCCGTCATAATTTCCGTTGGCTACTTGCTCTGCATAACTATCTCCGATGTTTCCTGCCAGTCCTACATTCAATTCTGCTGATTTGAGCAAGTGATGGATGAGCATCGTAGTGGTTGTCTTTCCGTTACTTCCTGTAATGGCTACCGTATAAGCTTTTGAGAATCGTGAGGCGAATTCGATTTCTGAGATAACCTCAATGCCTTTTTCTTTCAGCTTTTTTACTATCGGAGCCTTGTCGGGAATTCCGGGGGACTTCATCACTAGATCAGCATCCAGAATTTTTTCTTCGGTATGCTTCTGATCTTCCCACTCAATCTGATTTTGTATAAGAACGTCTTTGTATTTTTCTTTTATTTTTCCGAAGTCAGACAAAAAAACTTCATATCCTTCTTTTTTACCTAAAAGTGCAGTTCCGATTCCACTTTCGCCTCCTCCTAAAACAACCAGTTTCATTATCTCAATTTTAAAGTAACTATCGATATGATGGCTAAAAGGATTCCGATAATCCAGAATCGGGTAACGATTTTACTTTCGTGATAGCCTTTTTTCTGGAAGTGGTGGTGTAAAGGTGCCATCAAGAAAATTCTTCGACCTTCACCATATTTCTTTTTGGTGTATTTGAAATAGGAAACCTGCATTACAACCGATAGGTTTTCGATAAAGAAGATTCCGCACAATACCGGAATTAGTAATTCTTTACGAACGGAAATCGCTAAAACTGCAATAATTCCGCCTATGGTTAAACTTCCTGTATCTCCCATAAACACTTGAGCCGGATAAGCATTATACCAAAGAAATCCGATTAAGGCCCCAACAAAAGCAGATATAAATACGGTCATTTCTCCTGAGTTCGGGATATACATAATGTTGAGGTAATTCGAGAAAATGATATTACCCGAAACGAATGTAAATATCCCCAAGGCGACCACAATTATGGCTGATGATCCTGCTGCTAATCCGTCGATTCCGTCTGTGAGGTTGGCTCCGTTGGATACGGCCGTAACGATTAAGATTACGATAGGAATGAAAATCAACCATGCATAATCTTTATAATCATCACCTACCCACGAAATCAATTCGGCATAGTCAAACTCATTATTTTTAAAGAAAGGAATCGTAGTTGCTGTTGATTTTTCTTCCAACATTTTTGTAGGAACTCCATCTACATTTTCGATTACTGCCTTTCCACTGCTTGTATCGGTTCTAACGGTTATAGCATCATTGAAATACATTACACATCCTACCAAAAGTCCTAAACCAATTTGCCCAACTACTTTGAATCTACCTTTTAGTCCTTCTTTGTTTTTACGGAAAACCTTGATGTAGTCATCTAGGAATCCGATAAGTCCCATCCAGATGGTAGTAACGATAAGTAGAAGTACATAAATGTTATCTAATTTGGCAAAAAGCAATACAGGAATTAGCGTAGCGAAGATGATAATCAATCCTCCCATTGTCGGAGTACCCGCTTTTTGGTTTTGACCTTCCAGACCTAATTCTCTGATAGTCTCACCAATTTGTTTACGTCTGATGAAATTGATAATTCGTTTACCGAAAACCATCGAAAGCAGTAGCGATAGTAACACAGCAGCCGCCGAACGAAACGTGATGTATTGAAATACCCCTGTTCCGGGTAAATCAAAATTTTTGTCTAAATATTCGAATAAATAGTATAACATATCTTTTTAATTACGAATTATCAATTACGAATTATGAATTTTGCCTAAATCTGTTTTTTTGTTTAAAAAAGACCATTCTTAAAAAATAGCACATACATCATTACTGAAATTAAAGCTATAATTATTAAAATTTTCAAAAAATCTTTTTTATTCTTCTTATAATCAAAATAGTAAGCTATTCCGATTGAAAGAATTACTAATAAGTATATTACTACAAAAATTTCTCCCATTGCTCTATTCGTAATTCCTAATTCGTAATTCCTAATTTTATTTATTCATTTGTTCCAATAATTCGGTTACGATTTGCATATCGTCAAAATCGTGTTTTACTCCGTTGATTTCCTGATAGGTTTCGTGACCTTTTCCTGCAATCAAGATGATATCTCCACTTTCGGCCAATTGGCAAGCGGTTTTAATAGCTTGTTTTCTGTCTAAAATCGAAAGTGTTTTTTTATAGTTTTGAGGCTCTACACCTTTTTCCATTTCGTCTAAAATCGTTTGAGGATCTTCTGTTCTCGGATTATCTGAAGTGAAAATCGCTTTATCACTAAGGTCGCTAGCAATATGAGCCATTACCGGACGTTTGGTTTTGTCTCTGTCTCCACCACAACCGATAATTGTGATGAGTTGTTCATTTTTGGTTCGGATATCAGCAATCGTATTGAGTACATTTTCTAAGGCATCAGGTGTGTGTGCATAATCAACAATCGCTGTGATTTTATTTTTTGATACGATATATTGGAATCTTCCTGAAACGCTTTCGAGCTGGCTCAAAAGTGTAAGTGCTTCTTGTTTTTCCAAGCCCAATTCTATGCCTGTAGCATAAATAGCAAGTAGATTATAAGCATTGAAATTTCCGATGAGTTTAGTGTAAACTTCTTGATTGTCAATTTTTAGTAGTAATCCTATAAATTGATTTTCTAATACGTAGGCTTTATAATCGGAATAGGATTTCAGCGAATAGGTTCTTTTTTGAGCTTTGGTGTTTTGCAACATCACACTTCCGTTTTTATCGTCAATGTTTGATAAAGCAAAAGCCGTTTTCGGAAGATTGTCAAAAAACGATTTTTTCACATCTCGATATTCCGCAAAAGTTTTGTGATAATCTAAATGATCGTGTGATAAATTGGTGAAAATCCCTCCTGCAAAGTGCAATCCTTCGGTTCTGGATTGGTGAATTCCGTGTGAGCTCACTTCCATAAAACAGAATTCGACTCCGCTTTCTACCATTTCGTTCAGATAATAGTTTATCGTAAGCGAATCTGGAGTCGTATGTGTAGCAGGGAATTCCGCTTGGTGAACTTTGATTTTTACGGTCGAAAGCAATCCGGATTTATAACCCGCATTTTCGAACATCGTATATAAAAGAGTTGCAATGGTGGTTTTTCCGTTGGTTCCGGTAACACCTACTAACTTTAATTTTTCTGACGGATTATCATAATAATTAGCAGCCATAAAAGCCAAAGCTTTGTATGAATTATCTACCTGAATGTAGGTGATTCCATCAATAGTTTCTTCAGGAAATACTTCGCAAATAATTGCAACCGCTCCTTGCTCTATACATTTGTTGATGTATTGATGTCCGTCTGCTACGGTTCCTTTAATTGCCACAAATACGTCTCCGGTCGAAACCTTACGGGAATCAAACTCGATTTTATTGATAGTCAAATCGGTCGAACCTTTGATGGCTTCGATGGAAGTTCTATATAATATGTCTTTCAGGTTTTTCATTCCTTCTTTAACCCTTCCAAAGGAGGGGAATTTTTTATGATAATTCTAAAACTATAGTTTGATTCTTTACTATTTTTTCTCCACTAGGAATCGATTGTGATTTCACTTTTCCGTTTCCTGTAATTTTTACTTTTAACCCTAAGTTTTCCAACAATGCCACAGCATCCATTCCTGGCATTCCTTTTACATTAGGAATTGTGGTTTTGTAGTTGTTAACTAGGTTGTTATATTTTTGATAATTCTGTTCTTGCTTCGGATGTGCTTGATTCAAATCTTTTACTTCGTTGTGAGTAGGCGAGTCAGTGAAAATCTTCTGAGCTACTGCTTTGAAAACCGGTCCTGATACGTCTGCTCCGTAATATCCTTTTGAACGAGATGGTTTGTGAACCACTACGATACAAGAATATTTTGGTTCATCAGCCGGAAAATATCCGGCAAACGAAGACGAATAATACATACTGTCTCTCACGGCATAATCAACCTGAGCTGTTCCGGTTTTTCCTGCCATTGAGAAATTAGGAGAATATAATTTTCTACCTGTTCCTCTCTCGACAACATTTTTCAGAATGTCTTGAATTTGCTTCAGGGTTTCGTCACTGCATATTTTTGGGTTAATGACTTCCTTGTCAAATTTTGCTACAGTTTTGTTCCACTCTTTGATTTCTTTTACGAATTGTGGTTTCACCATTTCGCCATTATTCGCAATAGCATTATAAAATGTTAGTGTTTGCAACGGTGTAAGCTGAAGATTATATCCGTAAGCCATCCAAGGCAATGTAAGTCCAGACCAATGTTCTTTATTGTGTTTCGGATGATAGATTACCGGTTTTCCTTCACCTTGAATCGGAAGTCCTAAGGGCTCATTCAGGTGCATTGCATATAATTTGTCTACAAATTGAGCCGGATTATCTTTGTAGGATTCGTAAACTGCTTGTACGATTACGGTGTTAGCCGAAACTTCAATTCCTCTGGCAAGCGAAATTTTGCCGTAACCTCCTTTTTTAGAATCACGCACTTTTCTTCTATGAATGATTATTTCTCCACCTTGAGTGTCATAAACTTTTGATGTATCTACTTTTTTGTCTTCCAACAAAGCCATTAATGCAGCCAATTTAAAAGTAGAACCCGGTTCTTGAGATTCCCAAACGGCATAATTTATCGTCTCGGCATAAGTTCCGTTTTTTTGTCTTCCTAGGTTTGAAATGGCTTTTATTTCTCCTGTTTTCACTTCCATTACGACCACACAACCGTGATCCGCTTCGTAGTATTCCAACTGTTTTAGCAAAGCATGGTGAGCAATATCTTGAATGTAAACATCGATAGTCGAAATCACATCATAACCGTCTTGAGGTTCGATTTCGTTATTATCATTAATAGGTTTCCATTGCCCTTTAGCCATTTTTTGTTTGACAACTTTTCCGTCTTTTCCGTTGATGTATTGTTGGAAAGCTCCTTCAATTCCGATGTTGGTAAAAGTGCTGTCTGCATTGAGCCTTCTGTAACCAATTGTTCTTTCTGCAATTCTGCCAATCGGGTGTTGACGAACCGTTTTTTGTTCGGTTATCATGCCTCCTTTATAAGTACCCAGATTAAAAAGCGGAAAACCTTTCACCCTCATATAATTGGTGTAGTTCAGGTTCCTACCAATCAGATAATATCTGTTTCGGTTGGCTCTGGCTTTGGTTAATTCGTTTTTATAAAAGCTGCTTGATTTGCCAAACATTAGCGAAAGCGAATCAGCAAGAGCATTTATATTTTGAGTGAAATTTTCGTTGGTCGGAGCCACCGCATCAAAACGAATGGTATAGTTAGGAATCGAAATGGCTAAAAGACTTCCGTCAGCAGAATAAATATTTCCCTGATTTGCCGGAATTACAAAGGTCTCGATAGTGTTTTTTTCTGCCAGATTTCGGTAGTATTCTCCTTCTGCCCATTGAATTTTGGTCAATTTAAACACAATACCAATTGTCAACAGTAAAATACCGAAGGCTACAAGGAAGATTCGATATGACACTTTTTTGTTTTGCAATTTGTATATTGGTTTTAATGGTTGTCTTTGGTTTTTACTACTTTAATTTTTACGGGTGGAACTTCAGGAGGATAAATCCCTATTTCACTCATTTTGTTTGATATGGTCGATTCCATTTTCAGCTTCATCAGCTCGGTTCGGGTGTCTGCAAAAATGGACCTCAACTCTTTATTTTCTACGTTCAGATCGGCAATCCTGAAAAGTTTCTTCTCAAACCTATGCGTGTTTGCAATCATGACGATGGCCAACAAAACCAAAAAAATGATAAACCTCCAATGCTTAATAGCATCATCGTCTATCAAAAATTTCGTTCGTAATATGTTGTATAATCCACCTTTCATAATCCTCTCACACTTTTTTGGAGTTTATAGTTTTTCTGCCACTCTTAGTTTGGCACTTCGAGCTCTGTTATTTCGAGCAATTTCTTCTTCTGTAGGTACAATCAGTTTTTCGACAATTTTAAAAGGAACTTCAAAATTTCCGAAAAAATCCCTTTCGGGTTCGCCTTCAAACATTCCGTTTCGCATATAGCGTTTCACTAATCTATCTTCTAACGAATGATAAGATATCACGCTTAATCTTCCTGTTGGTTTCAGAACTTCTAGAGTTTGCTCTAAGAATTCTTTAAGTACTTCAATTTCTTGATTAACTTCGATTCTGATAGCTTGATAAATCTGAGCCAGAATCTTATTGCTTTTGTGAGCAGGTAAGAACTTCGCTAATACTTCTTTGAGCTTTTCCGAATTCTTAATAGGTTCTGTTTTACGACTGTTTACAATCGCATAAGCCATTCCTGCTGCACTTTTCACTTCTCCGTATTCAGCCAGAATTTGTCTTAGATGTTTCTCTTCGTATTCGTTGATGACTTCATAAGCACTCAAACTACTTTTTTGATTCATTCGCATGTCTAAATCTGCTTCGAATCGAGTAGAAAAACCACGTTCAGCCACATCAAACTGATGCGAAGAAACTCCCAAATCAGCTAGAATTCCGTCAACTTGACGAATGTTGTGAAAACGCAAGAACCTTTTTATATATCTGAAATTCTCATTTATCAGTAAAAATCTCGGGTCATCAATCGCATTGGCTAAAGCATCCGTGTCTTGGTCAAAAGCGATGAGTCGTCCGTTGGGTCCTAGTCGGCTCAAAATCTCTCTGGAATGTCCACCACCACCAAAAGTCACATCAACATACACTCCGTCCGGGTTGATGTTTAGCCCATCAACCGATTCTTTCAACAAAACCGGACTATGATATTCAGTATTACTCATCTTCAAACCCTCCCATTACTCTTTCTGCTAAATCTGCAAAATCTCCTGAAGCATCATCAACTGCTTTTTCGTAAAGGTCTTTATCCCATACTTCAAGAAAATTCCCGACAGAATTCAACACGATTTCTTTTTCAATTTTAGCAAAAGCAACCAAATCTTTCGGAATCAAAACACGACCTGCACTATCAATCTCCACGACCTTCACTCCGTAAGTAAATCGTCTGATAAAGTCGTTGTTTTCCTTTTTGAATCGGTTTAGTTTGTTCACTTTTTGCATCAACTCGTTCCATTCTTTCATCGGATAAAGCTCCAAACAAGATTGGAAAACCGAACGTTTCAACACAAAGCCATCACTCAAAGAATCTAGCTGTTTCTTGAGCGGAGCAGGAATCATTACCCTTGCTTTGGCGTCGATTTTACATTCGTATGTACCGATTATGGTAGTCACTTTTTCCCTAAATTGAATTTATGAAGCAAAAATATAGAAAATTTTCCCACATTCTACCACTTTAACCCACTTTGTTGATAACTTTTTTGGTTAAACAACTTTAAATCAAGATGTAAATGCTTGTTGAAGTGCTTGTTTTACTGATGGTTTAGGATTTTTTGATGTGTGATTTTATTAAACCAGAATATAGAGAAAGTAAGTTTTTTTATTTAGTCACACAGAAGTACAGATTACCCGATTAAAAGGATAAAACTCATCTGAATTTAATGAGGAATATGCCCAAAAGTTCAATGTATTGTTTTTGGGCAACCCGTTTTTGAAGTAAAAATAGTCTGAGATTCTGTCAGAACCAAAAAGACTGTGTATTAAACAGTCTTTTTTTAAGCTTATTCTTCATATCGTTGCATTTCTCTATCGTAAAAAAGTCCTGCTTTTTCTATGAGTGTTGCCATTTCGTTGGCTGTTTCCTCTTCTTCCGAAGGATCTAAATCTTCTATAAACTCTACTTCGTCATTTTTGAGATTGATAATAAATCTTGGGTACTCTAAATGAATGATAAAAATATCATCGGGGAAGTCGGTATTATCTGCCAATACAAATTTTGGTAATTCCATATTTTTTTTAATTTTTGTTATAAATCAAGCGTAACTTATTTTTTGATTAACTTGTCTGTGATTTTTTCGAACCGTATCAAAAGCAGAAGCGAAGCAACAGAAAGAGCCACAAGCAATCCTATCCAAACTCCGACAGCTTTCAGTTCGGTATAAAAACCTAAATAGACACATACCGGAAATCCTATAATCCAATACGATACAAAAGTAATAATAGCAGGAATTCTAACGTCTTGCAAACCTCTTAAAGCTCCTAAAACTACAGCTTGTATTCCGTCTGAAATCTGAAATAATGCGGCCACGATAAGAAGTTTTGAAGCAATTCCGATTACTTCCGTATTTTCAATAATCTTTTCCGGATTATTCATCTCCAAAAACAAATGGGGTAAAATCTTGTGAAGTGCAATAAAAATAATTGCAAAGGCAATTTCTAAAAACAAGGCAAGTAGAAAAATAGAGCGAGCAACCGTTTTCAGGTAGCTGAAATTTTCTAATCCTTTTTGATTTCCTACCCGAATCATTGCTGCTACGGAAAATCCCGAAGCAAACATAAATGTCATTGAGGCCAGACTTAGAGCAATCTGATTAGCGGCTTGTGAATTTTTTCCGATAGAGCCTGTAAGCCATATAGCAGAGGTAAAAAGTACGACTTCAAAAAACATGATTAGCGAAGAAGGAAGTCCTATATTCACAATTTTTTTTATAAGTGATTTCTGAAGATTTTTAATGTTGAACCCCAAAAAATATTGTCCTAAATCACGATCTTTTTTAAGCATATAATGCATCATCAGGATCATAATTACCCTTGAGGTAAGTGTTCCGACAGCCGCTCCGAGAATTCCCCACTTCGGGAAAATCCAGATTCCGTAAATCAAGAAGAAATTGATGATAAAATGAACGATATTTGCTACTATAATGGCATACATCGAATATTTGGTTTTTGACATTCCATCGGCAAACTGCTTATATCCTTGAAAAATCAAAACTCCAATTAGAGAAAAAGCCACAAGATCTACAAACGGACTTGCAAGAGCAACTACTTCTTCGGGTTGCCCCATATACCGCATTACGGGTTTGCACAAATAGACCAGCAAAAACAGCGAAATTCCGATAGCAGAACAGAGAATAAGTCCGTGATGAAAAGCATTTCGAACCCCTTCTTTGTCTTTTCTTGCATCATTTTGAGCGACAATCGGGGTAATGGCTGTAGAAAAACCTATTCCGACCGACATAGCAACAAACACAAAACTATTTCCGAGCGAAACGGCTGCGAGTTCGGTAGCTCCGAGCTTTCCGACCATAATATTATCGACTATAGAAATAAGCGTATGTCCCACCATTCCGAGGATGACGGGATATGCGAGTCTTATGTTTTTAGAAAACTCCTTGAAATATACAGATAAGTTCATACGATTTGACCGGAAAAATCCTGCAAATGTACTTCGAAAAAGTCGATAAACAATATTGTTACAAAGACTTTCTGAGAGAGGTAAATTCAACCGAGCAAATGCCCTAAAAAGCAAAGTTGGAAACCGGCTGTTATTTCCTTGAATAGTTAGGAGCTTCTTGGGTTATGGTTACATTATGCGGATGACTTTCGTGGATTCCGCTTGATGTGATTTTCACGAATCGACCTGTGTTTTGAAGCATTTCGATGTCTTTTGCACCACAGTAGCCCATTCCTGCACGAAGTCCTCCGACGAATTGTTGCATACTCTCATTCAGTTCTCCTTTGTAGGGTACTCTTCCTACGATTCCTTCAGGGACGAGTTTTTTGATGTCGTCTTCTACATCCTGAAAATAACGGTCTTTTGAGCCGTCTTTCATGGCTTCTACCGAACCCATTCCTCGGTATGATTTGTATTTTCTTCCTTCGTAAATAATTGTTTCTCCCGGAGATTCTTTTGTTCCGGCTAATAATGATCCTAACATAACGCTCGATGCTCCTGCCGCAATGGCTTTCGGAATATCTCCTGTATAGCGAACTCCTCCGTCTGCAATTACAGGAATACCACTATCTTTTACTGCTGCTGCTACTTCAAGCACAGCCGAAAATTGAGGGAAACCAACTCCTGCCACTACTCGGGTAGTACAGATAGAGCCCGGTCCGATTCCAACTTTTACTGCATCAGCTCCGTTTTCTATAAGGTATTTTGCAGCTTCGGGAGTTGCGATATTTCCAACCACTACATCAATTTGAGGGAATTTTGCTTTAACTTGTTTCAATACTTCAACCACGCCTTTGGTGTGTCCGTGGGCTGTGTCGATAATTATAGCATCAACGCCTGCATTGACAAGAGCTTCGGTACGCTGCAAAACATCAGCAGTAACTCCGACCGCAGCAGCTACTCGGAGTCTTCCGTATTTGTCTTTGTTGGCATTGGGTTTTTGGAAAAGTTTGGTAATATCTCGAAAAGTGATAAGCCCGACAAGTTGATTTTTATCGTTTACCACAGGGAGTTTTTCGATTTTGTTTTCTTGAAGGATTCCTTCGGCAATATCTAATGTAGTACCTTCTTTAGCGGTTACCAGATTTTTTGAAGTCATTACTTGGGTAAGCAATCTTGTGTTGTCTTTTTCAAAACGCAAATCACGATTGGTAACTATTCCTTTCAAAACATTGTTTTCATCGACAATCGGAATTCCTCCAATACCGTATTCTTTCATTGCATTTTTGGCATCTCCTACCGTTGAAGTAAGCCAGAGTGTAACTGGGTCAATAATCATTCCCGATTCGGAACGCTTTACTTTTCTGACCTCTTGTGCCTGTGCCTCAATAGTCATATTTTTGTGCAAAACTCCAATTCCTCCTTCTCTTGCAATAGCAATAGCCATAGCACTTTCGGTTACGGTATCCATAGCAGCAGATACAATTGGGACGTTAAGAGTGATGTTGCGTGAAAATTTAGACTGGATGCTTACCTCTCTTGGTAATACTTCAGAGTAATTAGGAATAAGCAGGACATCGTCATAAGTAAGACCTTCTCCGACGATTTTGTTGTTGTGTGTTGTCATTTGCAATTTGTAGTTAAATTGCACGCAAATTTACGCTATTTTAATTAGAAATGAAAAAGAAATTTTAAAAACCTACAAGGTTAAAGCTATTTGTTTCTAAAACGAACTTCAGCCAAGTGTTATTTTACCTTTAACAGCTGCCCTATCGAAATAGTATTATCAGGCAAGTTGTTTAATTTTTTGATTTCATCAACCGTAGTGTTGTGTTTTTTAGAAATATTATATAATGTATCTCCTGATTCAACTCTGTGCAGATTTTCTTCTAACTCTTCTAAGTTTGTAACGGAAGTATCTTGAGCAGTTGATTCGAAGGTTATGTTTCCCAAAACTTCATCATCGTAACGGTAGAGTTGATAGCGTTCGATAAGATTTATGAGTTTGTCAGGGTATTTCGGGTCGGTTGCATAACCGGCTTTTCGGAGTCCTTTTGCCCAACTTTGGTAGTCGTCTTTTTTAAGAAGAAACAAATCTGAATATCTTGACCTTGAAGTCAGAAACAGCGAGTGGTCGCGAAACGATTCGGAAGCGTGTCGATATTTGCGAAAACACTCTTGCAGTGCATCGTCATCGTGGTGAATTTTTTCTCCTGTCCAGCCTGTGTGGCACTTTATCCCGAAATGATTGTTTGCTTCTTTAGCTAATCTTCCGTTCCCTGAGCCTGATTCCAAAATCCCTTGAGATAGAGTAATACTTGCAGGAATTCCGTGTGTACGCATATTGTCCTTGGCTATTTCTTTGTATTGCTCGATGTAGTTTCGAATTACATCTGCATAAACTGTTGTCGATGAAGTCGATTCTAAAGTTTCGACTTCGGGCTGAGGAGCGGCTTGTGGAGTGGCAGGAACGGGCTTTTCTGTTTTTGGAGTTGTGGCAACAGTTTTTTGGGTTGCGTATTTAGTTCCTTTACAAGAAGCTAAAACCAATATAACGGCTAAAATAAAAACTTTTTTACACATTGATTTTGGGTAAATTTTGTTGTTCTAATCTTTGATTCATTCCTTCAATTCCCTGCAAGCCCCCTGTATGGATAAGCAGGATTTTTGCTTTGTTTTCAAAATATTTGTTGCGTATCAAATCGGAAATTCCGTAACACATTTTGGCTGTATAAACAGGATCTAACGGAACATCAGTTTGTTTTTTGAACTCATTTATAAACGAAATAAGCACCTGATTTATTTTAGCATAACCTCCGAAATGATATTCTTTTATCAGTTTCCAGTTGTTATTTTTTGTGAACTTTCGGATTTCATCTTCCAAAAAATCTGCTTTTAGGGCAGGAAAACCTAAGATTGTTTGATGTGGTTTACTGCTATTTATGATTCCCGAAATTGTTCCTCCCGTTCCGACAGGACAGCAAATATAATCAAAAATATTATCTTGTTCGGTCAAGATTTCTGTACAGCCTTTTACAGCCAAATCATTTGTTCCTCCTTCGGGAATCAGATAAAACTCACCGAATTTGTGTTTTAGATTCCCGATAAAATCTTCGTCATTCTTTTTTCTGTAATCTTCTCTGGAAACAAATTCGAATTTCATTCCGTTTTGTTGGGCAAAAGCAAGAGTTGGGTTCAACTCCGGTTTATCTGAAAGTTCTTCGCCTCGTATTATTCCCACAGAATTTAATTCGAAGAGTTTGCAAGCAGCCGAAACAGCCGAAACGTGATTGGAAAAAGCCCCTCCGAAAGTCAGTACCGTATTGTAGTTGTCTTTTTGAGCCTTGAGCAGGTTATATTTGAGTTTTCGGAGCTTGTTTCCCGATACAAACTTGTGTAACAAATCTTCTCTTTTGATAAATACCTCGACCTCTTGTCCAAATAAATCAAATTCGATTTTTTGGTTCTGACTTTGGATTTTTTGTTTCAGGTTTAAGGGTTTCAAGCTAAGTGTTTTTAATCAGTTGTTACCATTTTTTGACTCGACTAAGATACGATTTTCAAAGTTTGTCAAAGCCATAATCTCTTTCTACCAAAGCTATTCGTGTTTTGTAGTGTTTATACCAATCCGATTTTCCTTTTTTTTGAGCGATAAAGTGTTGTGCATTAAGTTTCCATTTCTTGATAGATTTCAAATCTTTCCAATAAGAGACGGTAATTCCGATTTCATTTCTTGCACTTTCAATCCCTAAAAATCCCTCTTCCTGATTAGCTAAATTAATCATCAAATCTGCCATTTCGGAATAGCCATTATCTATATCTGTACGGATAGAAGTAAAAATCACTGCATAATAAGGTGGGGGAGGAGTGTTTGCTATCATTTTAAAAAGTATTAATAAATTTGATTTTAAGAGGCTTGTTTTGAGCTAAATTAAGGTTAATAAAAATCCGAGTAGCGATCCACCCAAAACAACAAATGCACTATTCAGCTTTCGGTATCCAAAAGCTATAATGATACTTAAACCCGCAATGAGCATAGCTCTCCAGTCGGTTATACTGTCTTTACCCATTTCGAAACAAACCGCAATGATGATGACTACCGATGCCACATTTACCGCATCTAAAAATGCTGAGAACAGGTTTGAATTTCGCATTTTCTTTACTAAAGGATTTAATAATGTCACAAAAACAAAGGAAGGCAAGAAAATGGCAATGGTAGAAATTACCGCACCCGAAAAGCTGAACTTCGGGTAATTGTCCGTATTGTTTATAAAGAAAGGCAAAAATTCCGGTAAGGAAAACCGCAGGTAAAATAAAACAAAGTCCTGCTGTGATCAACCCTTTCCAGCCGGCTTTTTCGTGTCCGATATGTATGGCTAATTCGGTACTGTTAGGTCCGGGAATCAAACTGGTTGCACCTATTAAATCTAAAAAATGTTGTTCATTAAACCATTTTCTTTTCACTACCACTTCTTCCCGCATCATCGCAATATGTGCAGCCGGTCCACCAAAACCAATTATACCCAATTTGAAAAACAGTTTAGCGATTTCTTTTAAACTTGTTCTATTTTTCATTTTCTCGAAATCGAATCATCTTAATTCTTTTCCACCACTTATATCCCTCAAACCACAATACCGAAACTGCTGCTATTAAAATAGAAATTCCCAAATTTTGACCACTTAAGCCCTCCACTTTAAAGAATTCAGCAAAAGTCGGAACATACAAAATAGCAAAAAGAAGTATCAAAGTCGTACCAATAATAAGCGGGAACAACTTGTTTTTATTTTTAAAACTATCAAGCATACTGTAAATAAAAGAACGGTTAACCAGACTCAAAAATACATTAGCAAAAATCAGGGTCGTAAACACCATGGCTCTTGTGGTTTCTTCATTACTTTGGTTTTGAACGGCAAACTGATACGCAACCAAAACTCCGACTGTTATTAGTAAACCTTGAATGATGCTGATACTAAGTTCTTTAAAATTCAGAAAAGTTTCGGTCATTTTTCGTGGCTTTTGTTGCATGGTATTTTTTTCCATAGGCTCGTTTTCATAAACAATAGAACAAGTGGGTCCCATAATCAATTCCAGAAAAATAACGTGTACGGGAGTAAAAATATGAGGATAAACCCAGCCTAGAAACAAAGGTAGTGAAACGACCAAAATAATAGGAATATGAATAGAAATAATATACTGAATAGCTTTTTTGATGTTGGTATAGATGCGTCTTCCGGCTGCAATTCCCGTGATGAGTTTTCCTAAATCATCATTTGTAATTATTATCAAAGCTGCAGCTTTAGCAATCTCGGTTCCTTTGTTTCCCATAGCCACACCAATGTGTGCTGCTTTGAGTGCAGGAGCGTCATTAACACCATCTCCCAACATAGCCACAACTTCACCATCTTGCTTCAAAGCCTTAATAGTTGCCAGTTTGGCTTGTGGAAACATACGGGTAAACAAAGTGGTTTTACGGGTTAATTCGATGAGTTCAGCTTGTGTAGGTTGAACCACCTCTGCGCCATTTACAGCAGGAGCTTCGTTGGTGATTCCTGCTTGTTTAGCGATGGCATTGGTTGTGTCCGGATTATCTCCCGTGATGATTTTTACTTTTATTCCGGCTTGATAAATTTTTTTAAACACATCTTGAATTCCCTTTTTGGGAGGGTCATAAAACACCGTAAATCCTAAAAAATCAAATCTGAAGTCTTGTTGTTTTTCAGGAAAATCATTTCCTTTGAAATCACATTTACCCACACCCAACACCCGATAACCTTGTTTTCCGAAGTCTTGGACGTACTGACGTAGTTTTTCTTTTTCACTTTCCGAAAAATTAGAAGCCTCTAAAACAGCCTCGGGAGCACCTTTGGTAGCAATAACCCGATTACCTTGGTCATCTTCAAACAAATGTGTCATCATAGGTGGTTTGCCTTCCAATGGATATTCGTGTATCATTTTGAAATTTTTCCGCAGGTCTCGGGTTTGGGTTTGTTCATAGGCCTGATGAATGGTTTTTTCCATCGGGTCAAACGGAACGGGTTCGCTGCTCCACATCGCATATTGAATAAGTTCCGATAGCTCAGGAGTTGCAAAATGCAACTCGTCAAAAACGGTGTTGCTTTTATAGTCATATAAAGCTTTGAGCTTCATGGAGTTTTCTGTGATGGTTCCTGTTTTGTCAGTGCAAATTACTGTTGTGCTTCCAAGAGTCTCTACCACACTGCTTCGTTTTACGATAACACCTTCTTGCATGAGTTTCCACGCTCCTAAAGCCATAAATGTAGTAAAAGCTACCGGAATCTCTTCGGGCAAAATAGACATAGCTAAGGTTAGACCGACTAACAAACTTTCGATTATATTTTCGGTTTGCCAATAGCTGTAACCCCAAACCAACAGAAACACAACGATACCGATTACAGCCATCCATTTCACGAATTTAGTAATTTGGATGTGCAAAGGTGACGCTTCTTCTTTTATATCATAAATGGATTGCCCAATTTTCCCGAGTTTGGTTTCGCTACCTATATGTTCTACTTTAAACACAGCCAATCCGGAAACTACTAAAGTTCCGCTATACACTTTTCTATCTTGGGTTTCTACGCCTTTAAACACCGAAAAACTCTCACCTGTGAGTGAAGCTTCATTGACTGAAAAATCATTACTGTGAACAATTTTGCCATCGGCATTAATCATTTTGCCTTCCTCGATAATGCATAAATCTCCTACGGCAATTTCGTGTGTAGGAACCTGTATCACTTTTGAATCTCGAATGACTGTACTTAGAGGTTCGTTTAATTTTTCCAGAGCCTCTAACGCCTTTTTGCTACGGTTGTCTTGATAAAACGAAATTCCCGATACAGCTATGATTGCACCCAACATAAAGAGTGCTTCGGAAAAATTGCCTACCACTACATAAATCACGGCCACAGCTATGAGCAAAAGCAACATCGGTTCTTTCAGTATGTCGAGCAACATGGTGTACCAGGCACTTTTTTTGAGTTCAGCAGGTTGATTATAACCAAACTGACTACGGGAGGCCTTTAGCTCTTGGTCTGTAAGGCCGGTCAGGTAAGCAGGGATATTGTAAGGCATAACATGTTTTAAAACTATAAAATTAAATAAAATTATTTTTGCCCTTAACTTTTATAGTTACTAAATGCTGTTGTTGAATGTCAGCTACTTTTACTTACTTTAAATCAAAGAGAAGATATTTTGTTTTTTCTGCTAAAGATTAAAAGTCCTGAAAAAGTGATTAATCCGTTAAGAATTATGAGCTCATTATCAAATTTATAATTTCCGAAAATCAGATGTGAATTCTCAACAATCAGAAATGTTAGTAATGGAGATAAAATACAGATAATAGGCACGATTTTATCTATTACATTCCTGTTTTTCATTATCAATCCAAAAGCATAAAGTCCTAAAAGTGGTCCGTAAGTATAAGAAGCTGCTCTGAAAATCATACTCACAACCGAAGCGTCATTAATAGCGTTGAAAATCAGAATCACTAAGAACATAAGCAATGAAAAACCTAAATGCACTATATACCGCTGTTTGACTAATTTTTTGTCTGACGGATTCTTAGCCTTATCCATTCCCAGAAAATCAATACAAAACGAAGTGGTAAGTGCCGTAAGAGCAGAGTCGGTTGTGGCAAATGTGGCAGCGGTAAGTCCGAGTAAAAAAACAACAGCAGGAATTATGCTAAAATGATTGAATGCAATTTCGGGGAAGAGTAAATCAGTACGAGGTTTTCCCGAAATCAAATCAAGAGGAACATCTATTCCGTTTTTGCCTGCATAAATGTAAAGCAAAGCTCCCACACTCAAAAACAACAAGTTGATAATCACAAAGATTCCGGTAAAAGTCAGCATGTTTTTTTGAGCATCACCAATGTTTTTACAACTCAGATTTTTTTGCATCAAATCTTGGTCAAGCCCTACCATAGCAATAGTTACGAATATTCCTCCCAGAATTTGTTTGACAAAATGAAATCTACTGCCAATGAAGTCTTCGTAAAAAAATATTTTGGAATAATTACTTTCTTTCACAGCTTCAAAAGCTTCGGGAATACTGTAATTCATGCTTTTGCAAACGAAGTAAATGGTGAAAATTACAGAAGAAACTAAGAAAAAAGTTTGTAAAGTGTCGGTTATGATAATTGTTTTGAGACCTCCTCTGTAGGTATAAGCAAAAATCAGCCCGAGCGAAATTAGAACCGTAGTCCAAAACGGAATTTCGAAGTGGTCAAACACAAATCGTTGCAATACAATTACAACCAAATACAGCCTGAAAGCCGACCCTATTGTTCTGCTAATTAAAAATATAGAGGCAGCTGTTTTATAACTGTAAAGCCCCATTCGCTGCTGGATATATCCGTAAATAGAGGTAAGATTCAGTCTGTAATAAAGTGGAAGAAGAACCTTTGCAATGATGACAAATCCGATTGCATTTCCTAAGACAAACTGGAAATATTTGAATTGTTCCCCGTTTGGAGAACCGACTTCCCCGGGTACGGAAATAAAAGTAACTCCCGAAAGAGCGGTTCCAATCATTCCGAAAGCTACCAAATACCACTTAGAGTTTCGGTTGGCAATAAAAAACGCCTGATTTCCGGAATCTTTTCTGCTGACAACATTGGCAATCAGAATTAAAGCTCCGAAATACAGAATCATTATCGTAAGAATGGTAATTGGAGACATCTGCGTTTAATTTAAAAGAAACAAATATAGTCTATTTTCAAATTCTTGAGATTACAGAGAAATCATAAGCGGAGTAATTCCAATATGTCGGATACTTTTTCAGCCGAACTGAAATTCTCGTGTTTTATTTCGAAATCAATTCGCTCGTGTGCCCACGTGGTTCTAAACGGAATATGCGTAGCATATCCGCCTATGTTCAATACCGGAAGTATATCAGATTTTAACGAATTTCCAATCATATAAAACTCTTCGGGCTGAATTTCCAGTCGTTTTAAAAGTTTTCTGTAATCTTCGTCTGCTTTTTCAGACAATACTTCTATATGATGGAAAAAAGGCCCTAAACCTGAATTGTGCAGTTTTCTGTGTTGGTCAAGCAAATCTCCTTTGGTTACAACAATCAGTTTGTAGTTGGAGTGAAGTTGTTTTAGAGTGTCTTCGATTCCGTCAATCAGAATAATTGGTTTTGAAAGTAACTCCTTTCCGTATTGTAATATTTTTTCGATGATTTCTATAGGTAAATTTTTACCCGAAATTTCAATCGCAGTTTCGATAAGCGAAAGGATATAAGCCTTAATTCCGTACCCGTAAAGCGGAAGATTGTGAATCTGAATTCGAAAAACTTCTTGTGAAATACTTTGATGCGAAAGAAAATCTTCCATCAACACGCAAAACTTCTTTTCGATTTCTTCGAAATAAGGTTCGTTTTCCCAAAGGGTATCGTCTGCATCAAAAGCGATGACTTTGATGCCTCCTAACCCCTTAAAGGGGGATTTATTATTAATCTTGACGTTCATTTTAATTTCTATTTTTTTACTCCCTCCCCCTTGGGGAGGCTGGGAGGGGCTTAACTTATCAAAGCTCCATTCTCAACACCATCTTTATCAGGATTCAAGAAAACCAATTTTCCGTCTTTGTCGTTGGTCATCAAAATCATTCCTTGGCTTTCAACACCACGAAGTTTTCTCGGAGCAAGGTTAGCCAAAATCGTAACTCTTTTTCCGACAACTTCTTCTGGAGAAAAATGCTCTGCAATTCCGGAAACAACGGTTCTTACATCAATTCCTGTATCAACCTTCAGAACCAATAATTTATCGGCTTTTGGCATTTTTTCGGCTTCGAGAATGGTACCTACTCTCAAATCCATTTTCACGAAATCATCAAAAGTGGTTGCTTCTTTTTGAGGAGTAATTTGAGCCGCTTGAACTGAATTTTCTTTTTTGGTAGCTTCCAATTTATCGATTTGTTTTTGAATTTGTTCGTCTTCTATTTTGTCAAACAACAATTCGGCTTGACCGATACTGTGTCCGGCTTTAATCAAATCTGAATTTTCTGAAATGTTTTTCCAAGTAATTTCTCCTTGATGTTGATTTAAAATTCTGTTTAATTTTTGTGAAGTAAACGGTAAGAACGGTTCGCATAAACTACTCAAAGCAGCCGCAATTTGCAAGGCTACATACATTTGCGTTTTCACTCGTTCCGGGTTTTCTTTGATGAGTTTCCAAGGTTCTTCGTCTGCCAAATATTTGTTTCCAAGACGAGCAACATTCATCATTTCGTTCAATGCTTCTCTGAAACGATATCTTTCGATAGAGCTTTCCAAAACTTCCGGATAGGCTTTTAATTCGGTCAATGTTTGCTCATCTATTTCGCTAAACTCATTCGGAGTTGGAATAATTCCGTCATAATATTTATGAGTAAGAACCACCACACGATTGATAAAGTTACCAAAAACGGCAACCAGTTCGTTGTTGTTTCGAGCCTGAAAATCTTTCCACGTAAAGTCGTTGTCTTTGGTTTCGGGTGCATTCGCTGTCAAAACATAACGCAAAACGTCTTGTTTACCAGGAAAATCTTCTAAATATTCGTGCAACCAAACTGCCCAATTTTTAGAAGTAGAAAGTTTATTTCCTTCCAAATTTAAAAATTCATTAGCAGGAACATTATCTGGCAAAATATAACTTCCTTCAGCTTTTAGCATCGCAGGAAAAATCACACAATGGAAAACGATGTTGTCTTTCCCAATAAAGTGCACCAATTTAGTGTCTCGATCTTTCCAATACGGAGTCCAATCTTTACCTTCTCTTTCAGCCCATTCTTTAGTTGACGAAATATAGCCAATCGGAGCATCAAACCAAACATAAAGTACTTTTCCGTCAGCACCTTCAACCGGAACGGGAATTCCCCAATCCAAGTCACGGGTTACCGCTCTTGGTTTCAATCCGTCATCGAGCCAAGATTTTACTTGCCCGTACACATTCGGTTTCCAGTCGTTTTTATGGCCTTCCAAAATCCATTCTCTCATAAAAGCATCATACTCATTCAAAGGCAAAAACCAATGTTTGGTCGATTTCAAAACAGGAACAGTTCCGGTAATGGTTGATTTCGGATTGATAAGATCTGTTGCATTAAGCGATGTTCCGCATTTTTCGCATTGGTCGCCATACGCTTCCGGATTCTGACATTTCGGGCAAGTTCCGGTTACGAAACGGTCGGCTAAAAACTGCTCGGCTTTGGCATCATAAAGTTGCTCCGTAGTTTCTTCGATGAATTTTCCTTCGTTGTATAGTTTTTTGAAAAATTCCGAAGCCGTTTTATGGTGAATTTCTCTGGATGTACGAGAGTAATTGTCAAATGAAATCCCGAAATCTTCAAACGATTTTCTGATGATTCCGTCATATTTATCGATGACTTGTTGTGGAGTAATTCCTTCTTTTTTGGCTTTCATCGAAATCGCCACTCCGTGTTCGTCACTTCCGCAGATGTAAATTACATCGCGATTTTGAAGGCGTAAGTATCTTGTATAAATATCTCCCGGCACATACACTCCAGCCAAATGACCAATATGAATAGGACCGTTTGTATAAGGAAGTGCTGCTGTAATTGTATATCTTTTCGGGTTTTTCATCATAAAAAATTTAAGTTGCAAAAATAGGGAATTTTAATGATTTCGATAGAAGCCATTTTTATGGTTTCGGAACACATAAAAATTATTCTCAAATTCCGGAAAATCCTTAACAATTAGCTGCCTGATAATTGCCTTAAAAGATGTATTTTTGCAAGGATAAAAAAAGCTGTTATGAAAAAAATACTTTGTGGCTTATTAGTATGGGTCACGGTTTTTGGTTTTTCGCAAGACAAAAAAGCCTACCAGTTGTTTGATGCTAAAGGAAAGAAAACTACGTATAAAAAACTGCTCAAAGCATCAGAAAAATCCCAACTTGTTTTGTTTGGAGAATATCACGACAACCCGATTTCGCACTGGTTGCAATTAAGTCTTACTAAAGATTTATACCAAACAAAATCATTGATTTTAGGAGCAGAAATGATTGAGAGAGATAATCAGAAGCAACTCAACAAATATCTTTCGGGAGAAATAAATCAAAAGGCTTTTGATACATTGGCAAGACTTTGGAACAACTACAAAACCGATTACAAGCCCTTAGTAGATTTTGCTAAAGAAAACCAACTGAAATTTATTGCTACCAATATTCCCAGAAGATACGCAAGTATGGTGTACAGGGGTGGTTTTAAAGCTTTAGATACGCTTTCTGCAACACAAAAAGATTGGATTGCTCCGCTTCCTATAAAATATGATGGTTCGCTTCCGCAATATCAAAAAATGTTAGAGATGGCACAAGGACATGGAGGAGATAACCTACTTAAAGCACAAGCAGTTAAAGACGCTACAATGAGTTACTCCATTATGCAAAACTTAGATCCAAATTCAGTTTTTGTTCATTATCATGGAAGCTATCATAGTGATTTTTATGAAGGAATTTACTGGTATGTAAAGCAAGAACGGCCCGAGATGAAAATTGTAACCATTGCCACCGTTTCTCAAAAAGATTTATCCAAACTCGAAAAAGAACACCTTAAAAAAGCAGATTTTATTTTGGTGGTTGACGAAGATATGACAAAAACTTATTAAGTCTTCCTCACACAAATTTGAGAAGTTTTATAATTCGCCTAAAAATTAAAAAACGAGCAAACCGATGCGGTATAAGAACAAAAATTAATGCTTTTTAAGAGGCTTTGGTTTTTAGTTATGGATTCTGCTAACGATAATAATTCAAATAACCTTACATTTGCAGTCTTTTATTAATCATAATTATGAGAACCAAATCCATCAAGAAAAATAAAATCAACGTAGTTACCTTAGGTTGCTCAAAAAATGTGTATGACAGCGAGGTGCTTATGGGACAACTCAAAGCCAGTGGAAAAGATGTTACTCACGAAGCCCAAGGAAAAAACGAGGGCAATATTATCGTAATCAACACGTGCGGATTTATCGACAATGCCAAAGAAGAGTCTGTAAATATGATTCTGAATTATGTAGATAAAAAGGAACAAGGATTGGTAGATAAGGTTTTTGTAACAGGTTGCTTATCCGAGAGGTATAAGCCTGATTTGATTAAAGAAATCCCTGATGTTGATCAATATTTCGGAACAACCGAACTTCCACTTTTGCTAAAAGCTCTTGGAGCCGATTACAAACACGAATTGTTAGGCGAAAGACTTACAACAACTCCGAAAAACTATGCTTACCTAAAGATTTCCGAAGGTTGTGATCGTCCGTGTAGCTTTTGTGCTATTCCACTTATGCGTGGAAAACACGTTTCGCAACCCATCGAAAAGTTGGTGGCAGAAGCCAAAAGTTTAGCCAAAAACGGAGTAAAAGAACTCATCCTTATTGCACAGGATTTAACCTATTACGGGTTGGATATTTACAAAAAACGCAACCTTGCCGAACTCTTAGAAAACCTTGTCAAGGTAGAGGGAATCGAATGGATTCGCTTGCATTACGCCTTCCCGACAGGTTTTCCGATGGATGTTTTGGAGTTGATGAAACGCGAACCGAAAATTTGCAATTATTTAGATATTCCGTTGCAACACATCTCAGATAATATTCTCAAGTCGATGCGTAGAGGAACAACTTACGAGAAAACCACCAAACTTCTTAAAGAATTTCGTCAGGCTGTTCCCGAAATGGCAATTCGCACAACCTTGATTGTTGGTTATCCGGGAGAAACCCAAGAGGATTTCCAAATCCTGAAAAACTGGGTCGAAGAAATGCGTTTTGAGCGACTGGGTTGTTTTACCTATTCGCATGAAGAAAACACACATGCTTATCAGCTGGAAGACAATGTGCCGCAAGAAGTAAAGCAACAAAGAGCCAACGAAATTATGGAAATTCAGGCTCAGATTTCGTGGGAGCTGAATCAGAAGAAAATAGGAAAGACTTTTCGTTGTATAATCGACCGAAAAGAAGGACAATACTTTATTGGTCGAACCGAATTTGACAGTCCGGATGTGGACAATGAAGTGCTTGTAGATGCTACACAAACCTATCTCAAAACAGGAGAGTTTGTCGATATTCAAATTACTGATGCTACGGAGTTTGATTTGTACGGAGTTCCTCTAAATTCCAAAACTCAATAAGGCGAGTTTGTAGCTATCTAATCCGAAACCGATAATCACACCTTTGGCAATAGGCGAAAGATACGAAGTGTGTCGGAATGACTCTCTTGAAAAAGTATTCGATATATGAACTTCTATAACGGGAGTACTAACTGCTTTTACTGCGTCTGAAATTCCGATAGAGGTATGCGTATAAGCTCCTGCATTTAAGATAATTCCGTCATACGAAAATCCTGTTTCTTGAATTTTAGTAATGATTTCTCCTTCAATATTACTTTGAAAATAGTCAATTTGAGTATTTTTAAAATCATCTCGAAGTGTTTTCAGATAATCTTCAAAGGTATGATTTCCGTAAACTTCAGGCTCTCTTGTTCCTATCAGATTGAGGTTCGGACCATTGATAATAATAATTTTCATTTTGTAGAATACTTTGTCCAAAGGTATAAAAATGTTTTAAATTCGTTATTTTTGTACTCTAACTAATATAAATATGGTACAATCAATGACCGGTTTTGGGAAAGCGACTTTGCAGCTTCCTACAAAAAAAATCACAGTCGAAATAAAATCGCTCAACAGCAAAAACTTTGACCTGAATGTAAGAATTCCGTCTGCTTACAGAGAAAAAGAATTTGCTTTACGCAACCAAATTGCCAAGGAAACAGAAAGAGGAAAAATAGAATTTTCAATATTTACCGAAATTACAGCCGAAGAAACTGCATCAAAAGTAAACGCACCTGTCGTAAAAGGTTATATCAGACAAATGCAGGAAATTTTACCCGATGCAGACCAGACCGAACTTATGAAAATGGCTGTAAGAATGCCCGATTCAATCAAAGCCGGACGTGATGAAATAGACGAAAACGAATGGTCTGCAATTCAACAAAACATTAACGAGGCTATAAAACTTTTTAATGATTTCAGACAGACAGAAGGTGAAATACTACAGGCTGATTTTCAGTACCGTATTGAAAAAATTCGCTCGTTGATGATAAAAACCGTATCGTTTGACAAAGAACGCATCGAAACAGTTAAAACCCGATTGCGAGATGCTTTGGACGGACTTAAAGTTGCCATAGACCAAAACAGATTTGAACAAGAACTAATTTACTATCTCGAAAAGTATGACATTACGGAAGAAAAAGTTCGCTTAGAAAACCACCTGAATTATTTTATCCAAACCATGAAAACAGAATCTTCGAGCGGAAAAAAATTAGGTTTTATAACACAAGAAATCGGTCGGGAAATCAACACGATGGGTTCAAAATCAAATCACTCCGAAATGCAAAAATTAGTAGTTCAAATGAAAGACGAACTCGAAAAAATAAAAGAACAATTACTCAACGTACTGTAATTGATTCATTATAATAAAGATTTTAATTTCCGCTATACAGATGCTAAAAATAAATAAAATGACCTCATCAAAACGTCTTTTTCTGCTCGATGCTTATGCTTTGATATTCCGAGGATATTATGCTTTTATAAAAAACCCGAGAATCAATTCCAAAGGGCTTGATACGTCTGCTGTTATGGGTTTTATGAATTCTCTCTTAGATGTAATAAATCGTGAAAAACCAGAATATTTGGCGGTAGCTTTTGACAATGGCGGAAGCCAAATCAGAAATGAAATGTACCCTCAATACAAAGCCAATCGTGACGAAACTCCCGAAGCTATCAGAATTGCAGTTCCGTACATCAAAGAAATCCTCAAGGCCATGCACATTCCGGTTGTAGAAGTACCCGGAATTGAAGCTGATGATTTGATTGGAACCCTTTCGAAACAAGCAGAAAAAGAAGGTTTCAAAGTTTATATGGTTACTCCTGATAAAGATTTTGCACAATTGGTTTCTGATAATATTTTTATGTATCGCCCTGCTCGAATGGGCAACGGAATCGAAATTTGGGGCGTTGATCAAGTGAAAGAAAAATTCGAAATCGAACATCCGTTACAAGTCATCGACTTTTTAGGAATGATGGGAGATGCCATCGACAACATTCCGGGGCTTCCGGGTGTTGGCGAAAAAACAGCTAAAAAACTCTTGGCCGAATTCGGCTCGATGGAAAACCTTTTAGCCAATACAGACAAACTCAAAGGAGCACTTAAACAAAAGATTGAAGCCAACAAAGAGCAAGGAATACTCTCTAAAAAATTAGCAACTATTTTTCTAGATTGTCCGGTTACTTTTCATAAAGGAGATTTCGAGCTCAACACTCCTGATTACGAAAAAATAGCCGAAATTTTTAATGATTTGGAGTTTCGTAGAATGGCAGAACAGTTTCAAAAGATTTTTTCTCCTGACACGCCTATTTCACAAGAAGGCAAAACCGATGAAAAAAACCTGAAAGTAGCTAAGAAAAAACCACAAGACGAAAATCAAACTTCACTTTTTGGTGATGAAAGTACAGACTTGTTTACAGCTTCTCAATCGCTTTTTAATAATTTAGAAAATACAGAACATCTGTATCAAACGGTTCAAGGAGATTTAGGGATTCGGTTGCTTTTGCAGAATCTCTTACAACAAAAATCCGTTTGTATCGACACCGAAACCACAGGATTAGATGCCCTGAATGCTGAACTTGTCGGGATTGCTTTTTCTTACGAAAAAGGAAAAGGATATTATGTTCCGTTTCCGGAAAATCAGGAAGAAGCACAAGCGTTGATTGAAAAATTACGTCCGTTTTTTGAAGATGAAACCATCGAAAAAGTAGGACAAAACCTCAAATACGATATCAAAATACTCAAACGTTACGGAATTGAGATTAAAGGAAAACTATTCGACACCATGATTGCTCATTATCTCATTAATCCGGATATGAGACATAACATGGATGTACTTTCTGAAACTTATTTGAAATACAGCCCAAAATCTATCGAAACATTAATTGGTAAAAAAGGCAAAAACCAAAAATCAATGCGTGATGTTGAAGTAGAGCAAGTAAAAGAATATGCTGTTGAAGATACAGATGTCACGTTACAACTCAAAGAAGTTTTCGAACCCATTTTAGAACAAACCAATACCCGAAAACTCTTTGATGAAATAGAAATTCCGCTTGTTCCGGTTTTAGCCGATATGGAATCTGAAGGAGTTCGACTAGATGTTGATTATCTAAAAACCTTGTCTTCAGAGCTGGCATTAGACATCAAAACGTTGGAGATGCGAATTTATGAAGCAGCAGGACATTCATTCAACTTGGCTTCGCCTAAGCAATTGGGAGAAATTTTGTTCGACAAACTAAAAATTCGTAATCCCAATAAGAAGATAACCAAAACCAAAACCGGACAATATGCCACAGGTGAAGAAGTGTTGAGCTTCTTTGCTAAAGATCATCAAATTGTGAGGGATATTCTGGATTGGAGGCAACTTGTGAAGCTGCAAAACACTTATGTGGATTCGCTTCCGAACGAGGTAAACCCAAAAACGCAACGTGTGCATACCGACTATATGCAAACCGTTGCGGCCACGGGTCGTTTGAGTTCGAACAATCCGAACTTGCAAAATATTCCGATTCGTACAGAAAGAGGAAGACAAATCCGTAAGGCATTTGTTCCGAGAGATGAAAATTATACATTGCTTTCTGCCGATTATTCTCAAATCGAACTTCGAATTATCGCAGCTCTAAGTGGCGAACCCAATATGATTGAATCGTTCGCTAAAGGTGAGGATATCCACCGTTCAACAGCTGCAAAAGTGTTCAATGTAGCTTTGGAAGAGGTAACCCGAGAGCAACGTAGTCATGCTAAAACCGTGAATTTCGGAATCATCTACGGAGTTTCAGCTTTTGGACTTTCAAACCAAACCGATTTGAGCCGTTCCGAAAGTGCTGCTCTAATTGAAGCCTACTACAAGACTTATCCCAGACTAAAAGAATATATTTATGAACAAATAGAATTTGCCAGAGAAAACGGATATGTGCAGACCATTTCAGGAAGAAGACGTTATCTCAAAGATATAAATTCTCAAAATGCAGTGGTTAGAGGTGGTGCAGAACGAAATGCTGTGAATGCTCCGATTCAAGGTAGTGCAGCTGATATCATCAAAATTGCGATGATAAACATTCATAAACGTTTGAAAGCTGAAAAACTGCAAAGCAAAATGCTCTTACAGGTGCACGATGAGCTTGTTTTTGACGCCTATAAGGTCGAATTAGACCATTTGAAGGAAATTATAAAGCACGAGATGGAAAATGCCTTTGTTTTGGCTGTTCCGCTTGTTGTGGATATGGGAACGGGTGAAAACTGGTTAGAAGCTCATTAATTTAAAAAAAGTAAATCACTTCAATTTACCAATTGCACAGTTTTTATTTTATAAGTACCTTTGCCGTTCTATTTAACTTGTAACTATGAACAAACTCTTGGTTGTTGGTACGGTTGCTTTTGATGCTATCGAAACCCCTTTCGGAAAAACAGATAAAATTTTGGGAGGAGCAGGAACTTTTATAGGTTTGTCTGCTTCTAATTTTGATATAGAAATCGGTATTGTATCGGTTGTAGGCGATGATTTTCCGCAAGAATATTTGGATTTGCTCACAAATCGGAACATTGATATTTCGGGAATCGAAATCGTAAAAGGAGGAAAAACTTTCTTTTGGAGCGGACGCTACCACAACGATTTGAACTCAAGAGATACGCTCGAAACTCAACTCAATACTTTAGCTGATTTTAAACCCATTGTTCCCGAAAACTTCAAAGATGCCGATGTGGTAATGCTCGGAAATCTACATCCGAACATCCAAATGGAAGTACTTAATCAACTTCCCGAAAGACCGAAACTTGTGGCTTTAGACACGATGAATTTTTGGATGGATTGTGCACTTGAAGAACTAAAAGCAGTTTTGAAAAAGATTGACGTAATTACCATCAATGATGAAGAGGCAAGACAACTCTCAGGAGAATATTCCTTGGTAAAAGCAGCACAGAAAATACACGAAATGGGCCCGAAATACGTAGTCATCAAAAAAGGAGAACACGGAGCTTTACTCTTTAATGACGATGAAGTATTTTTTGCACCTGCACTTCCTCTGAAAGAAGTTTTTGACCCGACAGGAGCGGGAGATACTTTTGCAGGAGGTTTCTCCGGATATATCGCACAAAGCGAGAATATCTCTTTTGAGAATATGAAAAATGCCATAATTTTCGGTTCGAACCTGGCCTCATTTTGCGTAGAAAAATTCGGAACAGAACGTATGCTCGACCTCAGAAAAGACGAAATTTTCAGAAGATTACAGCAATTCAAAGCCCTGACACAATTCGACATATCATTACAAAAATAAAAACCCAAGCCTCTTTATGAGGCTTTTTTTGACTAAAACACACAAACCCAACTATGAGTGACAGCATTAAACACGAATGCGGAATTGCAGTTCTACGACTTTTAAAACCTTTGGAATATTACAAAGAAAAATATGGTTCAGCTTTTTATGGAGTAGAAAAAATGTATCTTCTTTTGGAAAAACAACACAACAGAGGGCAAGACGGAGCAGGATTGGCAAGCATCAAATTCGATGTAGAGGCAGGAGAGCGATATATTTCAAGAATTCGCTCGAATCAGCCACAACCCATTCAGGATATTTTTACTCAAATCAACCAAAGAATCAACATTACTTTAGATGAAAATCCCGACAAAGAGGACGATGTAAAGTGGCAAAAACAAAATATTCCATATATCGGAGAGTTATTTTTAGGACACGTTCGTTACGGAACTTACGGACAGAACAGCATCGAGAATGTTCATCCTTTTTTGCGTATGAACAACTGGATGCACAGAAATCTGATTGTGGCAGGGAACTTCAATATGACCAATGTAAAAACACTTTTTGACAATTTGGTCGAACTGGGAATGCACCCTAAAGAAATGACCGATACGGTAACCGTTATGGAAAACATCGGACATTTCTTGGACGATGAAGTCTCTGACTTGTACCAACAATGCAAAAACGAAGGTTTGAGCAAAAGAGAATCTTCTCCCGAAATAGCAGAACGCATCAGTATCGAAAACATACTCAAACGTGCTTCCAAATTTTGGGACGGAGGTTATGCAATGGCAGGACTTTTCGGGCACGGAGACGGATTTGTTTTCCGCGATCCGGCAGGAATTCGTCCGGCTTATTTTTATCAAGATGATGAAATTGTGGTAGTAGCTTCCGAAAGACCGGTAATTCAAACCGCTTTTAATGTTCCTTTTACAGACATCAAAGAAATTAATCCCGGAAATGCCTTGATCATCAAAAAAAGCGGAAAAGTATATCAAGAAGAAATCATTCCTGCACTTCCCAAAAAAGCGTGTAGTTTCGAAAGGATTTATTTTTCCAGAGGAAGCGATGCTGTAATTTATCAGGAAAGAAAGCAACTCGGAAAACTCATCTTGCCCGATGTACTCAAAGCCATTGACAACGACACAGACAACACAGTTTTCTCGTATATTCCAAACACAGCCGAAACATCATTTTTCGGATTGAGCGAAGCAGCCAACGACTTTTTGAACCAACGAAAAAATCAGGAAATTCTCAATACGAGAAAAACTCTAACCAAAGAAAAATTAGAAACTCTGCTTTCGGTTAAAATCAGAACCGAGAAAATTGCGATTAAAGATGCCAAACTCCGCACCTTTATTACAGCCGATAACTCGCGTGACGATTTGGTGGCTCACGTATATGATGTAACTTACGGAGTAGTAAAACCAACCGATAATTTGGTAATTATTGACGATAGTATTGTTAGAGGGACAACTCTAAAAACAAGTATTATCAAGATGCTCGACAGGCTAAATCCGAAAAAAATTGTGATTGTTTCCTCTGCTCCACAAATTCGCTATCCGGATTGTTACGGAATTGATATGGCAAAAATTGGAGATTTTGTGGCTTTTAGAGCAGCACTCGAACTTCTTAAAGAACAAGGAAAATCTGGTGTTATAGAAGAAGTTTACAAAAAATCAAAAGCACAAGAACGATTGAAAGATTACGAAGTGGTTAATTACGTCAAAGAAATTTATACTCCTTTTACCGATGAACAAATTTCGGACAAAATAGCAGAACTTGTGGCTCCCGATGATTTAAAAGCCGAACTGAAAGTTATTTTTCAATCGGTTGAAAACCTACACAAGGCCTGTCCGGAAAACCTCGGAGATTGGTATTTTACCGGAGAATATCCTACGATTGGAGGAAATCGGGTGGTTAATCAGGCGTTTATTAATTTTTACGAAGGAACTAATAAAAGAGCCTATTAATTTCTTTTTTCTTCAAAAAGAATATTTTGGTCTAATATTTCAAGGAGTAATCTTATGGTTTGCTCCTTGTATTGTTCAATAATTTCGGGAGTGATATTATTTTGAACCTCTTTTCCGGTTTTAAATCCGAAAGGTATAAATCCTTTTTTCAGGTTTTTAAAAGAAACGATTCCAGCTTCTATAGGAGTTTCACTTGCTTTCTCTCCGTACATAAAGACGTAACTCAAAATCTGAATAATTTTGTTTTTCTTTTCATTGCTTAAAAAATCTTCCCAATTACTGAGTTCCAAATTCACTTTATCAACTTTTCCCGTTTTGTAATCTACTATTCTGATGTTTCCGTTTCGTTTTTCTATTCGGTCAATAACTCCCGAAATATTTACCGGAAATGGCAATTTTTCGTCTTCCAATTTGCGGTCAAATCTTTCTTCTAAATACAAAATCGTAACCTCATCACCCGATAAAATAATCTCTTTTTCCATCTTCAGGAAATTGCCAATGCTTTTTTTTGCCGATTCATAAGCCAGTAGATTTTTTCCTTTGTTTATTTCCCCCTCTTTATATTGCTCTTTAAATTTGGTTTGTAGTATCTGTTCGTACTGTTTTTCCATTTGTTGCACATCAAAAACAGTAAGCAAAATCCCGATATGAGGTTTGTAAAGGTCTTCTAACGTATTGTGAATGACACTTCCGAGTGTATTGGCCTCAATGGTTTCTTCTACTTCTTTGATTTCGTCAATTTTTAAAACCTTCTGAAAATAAAAATCAATCGGATTTCTGATATAACTCGAAAGGGAAGAAGGCGAAAACCCTTTTTCCGCAATTTCTTTGAGTCGTTCCATAACCGTATCTGATTTTTCAATTTGTATCGGGCAGGTGGCAATATCGGGCAGCTCGGAATTATATATGCTTTTTGTTAAGTTGTGGTTAGGGTGTTTTTCGATTTCGAGTTGAGTTATAAAACGGCTTTTTTCTCCTCCGTCTAATCCGTCATCTTCTGTATTATAAACCAAAAAAATATTCTTAGCTCTTGAAATCAGTCTGTAAAAATGATAGGTATAAATGGCATCTCTGTCTTTGTAAACAGGAAGTCCGAATTCGTGCTTTACATCATACGGAATAAATGAATTATGCGATTTACCAAGCGGAATTTTACCTTCGTTCATAGAAGTAAAAATTACATTTTCAAAGTCCAAAGTACGAGATTCGAGAATTCCCATAATTTGTAATCCCGAAAGAGGTTCTCCTTCAAAAGCAACTTCAGCTGCATCAATTACTTGTTTGTAAATCGAATAGAGATTTTCAATGCTATTTGCATCAGCAGTAATAGAAAAATAATTTTTCAACTGATTGATAATTTTATGAATCTCAAAAACAAATGCTAAAGTAACTTTGTCCGACTCTGTATTTTGATTAAGATTGTTTTTTATGTGTAACAAAATTTCTGTAATTCTGTCTAAAACCGGTAAACTGTCGTTTGGCCATTTGTCAAACACAAGCTTGAAAAAGGTATTTTTATTTTCTATTAGTTCATAGAGTCGTTGATGGGAGAGGAAGGAAAAATTATTTGATTTAATAATCTCTACAACATTATCTGTTTTTGCAAAAGGCTCAACAAAAGGATTACCAAGTACTTCTAACACATCTTTGTAATAAAATGTATAATTATCTTTTCGGGATTTGGCATAGATATGTAGTCTGAAAATTCGGTTTATCAGAAACTGTACAGGATTATTCCGAGCAGAATATTCTAAGGTAATATTAAGGTTTTTTACACTTTCGGGAAGCGAGTATAGCAGGGGAATAAGAAGGCTTTTTTCAGACAAAATCAAGGCTGTTTTATTTAGGCTTTCAGGCTTTTCTTTTAGCTGTTGTTCCAAAATATTTCCGACAACTTTTGCTTGTCCGACCGACTTGGCAGTCCCGATAATGTTGATGTTCTTTTCTTTGGAAAACTCATCAATTATCCACTCAAACGGATTGGAATTATAATAAGCCCACTCTTTTTTATACTTTCTGATAAAATATCCTGCCTGATTATAAAAATCTTCCACAAACACTTTGTCAATATCCCAATATATTTCGGATTTGCCTTCTTTTAGTAGGTGTTGAATGACTTTTTCTTCGGAAGGAGTCAAGGCATTAAGTCCTACAAATACAAAAAAACGATTCTTTTCGTGTTTTGTAAAATCTAAAATATTCCGAGCGGCTTCTCTGAAAACTAGTCCTTGATAACCTGCTTTTTTCTGAGTTAAATACTGATAAAAGGCATTATAAAATTCAGGAATAAGACTCCAAAATTTAAGATGCTTTTCGATGATTGCTGTTCGTTTTTCTGATAAAGACCAATGTTCAATGTCTTTTATTTCTTTCAGGTATTGCAAAATTTTATTTGGAACTACCAGGTGTGCATCAATATCACTAAAATCTTTGAGTAAGACTTTTGCCCAAGGATAAAATTGCTCAAAACTCTGTTTGTCTTGACTTGGAGAAACATCAGAGTACACTTTATAAAACTCAAACAATTGTTCAACATTGTCTAAAACACGAACCCCTGAAATGTGCTCCATAAATTCCTGAATACTATAAATATTGGGAGCAAAAACCGTTTTGGGAGAATTGTTCCTGATTTGGTTAATCAAAAATATTTTAGCTCTTCTGTTAGGTAATACAACCGTTGTATTGACCAGTATAGTATTGGGCTTGTTGACCAGTAATTTTGCGATTTTACTCAAAAATGTTTCCATAGAGTAAAAATAAAAAAACGTCCCGAATTTCGGGACGTTTTATCTAATTTATTGACTTAATATTCTAAAAAATTAGTTTACTAAGTTGATTTCAACTCTACGGTTGTTAGCTCTACCCGCAGCAGTGTTGTTTGTATCGATTGGTTTGTCCGGTCCGAAACCTGCAGACGACAATCTGCTTGCATCGATTCCGTTTTCAATCAAGAAATCTTTAACAGCTGCAGCTCTTTCTTCAGAAAGTCTTTGGTTAAGAGCTTTACCTCCTGTGCTGTCTGTGTGTCCTTCGATAGTAAATTCAGCATCCGGATATTCTTTCAGGATTGAAACAATTGAGTTTAGTACCGGATAGGTTTGTTTTTTGAATGAAGACTTACCTGTATCAAACAAAATAGTTTTAGCATATTGTTTTAATTGAGCAGCGTGCTCTTCAGTAAGTTCAGGGCATCCGTTGTTAGAAACAGTTCCTTTTACAGTAGGACACTTATCGTCTTTGTCAAGAACTCCGTCTCCGTCAGTATCAGGCCAAGGGCAACCGTTGTTTTCAGAAGGGCCAGCTACGTTAGGACAATTGTCGTCTTTATCAAGAACTCCGTCTCCGTCAGTATCAGGCCAAGGGCAACCGTTGTTTTCTTTTGGACCTTGAACATCAATACACTCATCTACATTATCAGCTACTCCATCTTCATCTGTATCTGGACATCCCTGGAACTCTGCAGAACCTGCTTCGTAAGGACAAGCATCGTCTTTATCAGGAATTCCGTCTCCATCAGAATCAGGACATCCTTGGAATTCAGGTAATCCTGCTTCGTTCGGACAAGCATCGTCTTTATCGTAGATTCCGTCTCCATCTGTATCTTTACCACCGAATTTGATAGTAAGACCTACAAAATGTTGCATGTGAGAAGGAACGCCTTCTCTCATGTCATCAAACGAATGTTTGTAAGTAGAGCGGAACATTAAGCCTATTTTTTCTGTAAACCAGAAAGTAATTCCTAAGCCTCCGTTTACTGTTCCATTGCTATGATCTCCGACAAAAGTATAACCTCCTCCGACGTGTGCAGAAGGGTCAAACCAATTAGAACCAATAAGATTTTGGAAAGAGTACTTAACTGCTCCATCAATAGCGTAATACTCCAAATCTCCTGGGTTTATTACATTATACTCTCCCGCAGCATCACGAAATTCAACAAATTTGTCGATTTTGTTGATTGATCCTGTCAGACCGAAAGAAAAACCATTACTGATGTATCTTTCAACAGATACAAAAGATACAGAAGGAATATAGTTCCAATGGTCTCTTACGTTAAAATACTCTGAGAACTGATCTGCTACAGGCGATGCAGCACTCACTCTCGTGTCAACTGCATTAGCTCCGAAACTAACAGCCCACTTGTTGTTTTCATCTTGAGCTTGCATATTAAGCCCAACTGTCAACAACACAACAGCAAAAAGTTTGTTAAGATGTTTCATACTTAAGTTTTTAAAAAAAGTTTATTACTGCAAATGTACTATGTTAAAGTGAATTAACAAAAGGAAAAACTAAAAAATATACACTTTGACAACATATTTATTAGAAAATAAAGTTGCTAATCTCGTATACATGATGGGTTAAAGTCTATTGAATCAGCCAGCAGTCTTATTTTTAATCACATTCGTTAATTGATTCTGCGATTTTCAAATAAGTTATTCTAATTTAAGAATTACGGGAAGTACAAATTCCGATTTTACGGGAATCCCTTCTTTTTGGGCTGGCTCAATGGTTGGAAAGTCTTGTAAACGAACTTGGATGATGCTGTCTATTTTCCGATTTGCATAAGTGAGTTCCTTGATAAAGTGTGGTTCAAAAACAATTGTAGCATCAGGATTTACGGTAACTTTTACGTTAATTGTGTCAATCTCAGGATATAGAATCAAAAGAGTATCAACAGCCAATCGTTGTTGTACTATTCTGGTCATATAATCAAGAAAGCAAGCTCTTTGCATTGCTTTATCCGTAATCGAATCACAAATAAAAACAGACGGGTATCGCGTAGGCTCACTCCAGTCTATTTCCTGCAAACGTTCCTTTAATAAAACTTCTTTTTCAGGAACTTTTTTATCAATGAAATTGCACGAACACAATAATAAACAAAAAACAAAAATGAAAATTACCTTCATTTAAATACAAATTATACAATCATCAAAAGTACTATTTTTAGAAATAGAAAGAAATTAAGGTTTATCATCTACAAAAGTTATTTTCTTGGTCGGAGCTACATTCACTCGTAAATCAAAAATATCAAAGCGGTTGTAATGCCCCAGAATGTCGTGCATTTGTTTGGGTTGGATGCATTTTGCTAAATCAATCTCAGCATAAATGATACCCTCGTCATCAATTAAAGGTTCTCCGATAACAGCTCCGTTTGGCCCGATAAATCCAGAGAAAGCACTACTTTTTCGAGATAATAATTCTTCTACATTCGGAACATCCGATTTTAGTCTATCCATAATTTCTTGAGAAATGGTAGAGCACGAAACGATTGTAAATAATTTTCCTTCAAACGAATGAGCTGCTGCTCTGATTTTAATGGCTTCTGCCATATCGTAATCGGGTGGAGCAACCGGAAGTGAGATATAGTTGGCAATGTGAATCAATTCCCCTTGAGAAAGTAGCGTAAATCGAGCCAGCGTATTGGTGTTTTCTCCACAAGCCAACGTTCCGATTGGGCCAACTTCAGTATCGTAAACCTTTAAAGAAGAACCATCTCCCGAAGTCCACGTGAGTTTTTCTGCCCAAGTAGGGACTAACTTTCTGTGTCTTCCGATAAGGTTTCCTGTGTTATCAATAATGAGATTTGTATTATAAATCTCTCCGTAGCTATTACCTCTTTCGTTGATCCCGATAACGATGTGCATATCAAAATCTCTGGCCGCTTTATAGAGTTTTTGCATCACTGCATCATCTGTGGCGACTGAATTTTTATACAATTCCTCATACCACTTACTGCCCTGCACAGGAGTCATAATCCAGTTCCAATACGGATAACCTGCGATAAATACTTCCGGAAAAGCAATAAGCTTTGTCCCGTTTTGAGCCGCTTCGCTAATAAAGGAAATAGCCTTGTCAATCGTTTTTTCTACGTTTAGAAAAACGGGAGCCGTTTGAACGGTTGCGGCTTTAAATTTTTTGAAATCCATAGTTGTATTAAATTACGAATTATAAGTTACGAATTACGAATTGTTAGAGCGGATGGTCTTTTGAATAGAGCCAATTATCTTTAATAATTCATTAATGTCTTCTAACAAACTTTCGCTTTGTTCTTTAGTTAAATAATCTGTATCTTTTAATAGTCTTATCCAGTAATGAGTTTCTCTAACTTCTTTATAAGCAATGGTCAATTTAGCAAAAAAATCTTTACCTGATTGTCCACCAATAGCTTCCTCAATATTTGCTCCTATTGATGTACCGCTTCTTAAAAGTTGCTTACTTAATACGAATTCTTTTTTTTCGTTTGATAAAAACTGATAAACCTTTATGATTCTAACAGCAAAAGCGTAGCTTTTAATCTGAATTATATTATCACTTTTCATCATTCGTAATTTACAATTGGTAATTCGTAATTATTTTCTTCATTTCTTCCGTAAAAGCCTCTGCTTTAATGCTATTTCTGTCTTCGGATATTTTTACGTTGACCAAAGTAACTTCGCCTTCTAAACACGTATTTTCGCTTTCGTCTTCAAATCGGAAACCACAAATCAGAGATGAAGATTTTAGTTCTTTTACCCATAATTTTTTGGTTAGCGTTTCTCCCAAACGAGCGGCTTTTTTGAACTGTACTTTTAAATCTACGGTCGGGATTCCGTTGGTTTCGTGCATTTTTGAAAAAGGCCTACCTAAAGCTTCTTCAAACCAGTCTTCAACCAACCCGTTCAACATCTCTAAAAATCTCGGGTAAAAAACAATTCCTGCATAATCAATATGTTGGAAGCGTATTTTTTCTTGTTTTATAAAATAACTCATTATATGTCTTACTACTTAATATTCAATACGTAATACTATTTCAACTTAAACCTTTGAATCTTCCCAGTTTCTGTTTTTGGTAATTTATCCAAAAAGTTAATCACTCTCGGATATTTATAAGGTGCCGCATTTTCTTTAAACCAATTTTGAATGGATTTTATCAACTCATCACAAGCCTTTTCTTGGTTTTTCAGTACGATATTGGCACACACCAACATTCCTCGTTCTTCATCCGGAAGACCCACAACGGCACATTCCAGAATTTCTTCGTGGGTTAAAAGTACGCTTTCTACTTCAATAGCAGCAATATTATAGCCAGACGAAATAATCATATCGTCGCCACGAGCCACAAACCAAAAGTAACCGTCTTCATCTTTTCGAAAAATATCACCTGTCAGATTCCAACCGTTTTCGACATATTCACGTTGTTTTTCTTCTCGGTTCAAATATTTACATCCCGTAATTCCACGAACAGCCAGTCTTCCGTGCTCATTTGGTGGAAGTTCATTTCCGTTTTCATCAATAATTTTGGCTTCGTATCCTGTAATGGCAACTCCGGTTGCTCCCGGTCGCATATTTTCTTCATTCGAAGAAATAAAAATATGCAGCATTTCAGTCGCACCGATTCCGTCAATGATTTTCAGTCCTGTGGTTTTATACCAATTTTCCCAAATCTTCAAAGGAAGCGTTTCACCAGCCGAAATACATTTTCTTAAACTCGATATATCGTAATCTTTTGCTTTTTCGGTGAGGATTCTCCAAGCGGTTGGAGCCGTAAAACAAATCGTGATTTTATGTTTTTCGATAGCCTCTAAAAGCAAATCAGGTGAAGGTTTTTCAATCAAAAACGTACTTGCTCCGAAATACATCGGGAACAAAACCAATCCGCCTAAACCAAAAGTAAACCCGATGGGTGGACTTCCTGTAAAAATATCATTTTCGGTGGGTTGTAGAGAATAATTCGGGAACGCTTCACAAATATTCAAAATATCTTTATGGTAATGAGCCGTCATTTTTGGATTTCCGGTAGTACCTGAAGTAAATCCGATTATGGCGACATCATCCGCTCTTGTAGGATAATTTTCAAATGTTTTCGGTTTGGAAGCCATTTTGTTTTCCAAATCTCCGTTTCCGAAAAAACAACTTGTTTTCAGAAATTCTGATTGCACTAAATTCATCTCATCAGCCAAATCGGAATCGCACAAAACGTGAGATATTTCGGCACAATCAATTAAGGTTTTCAGTTCTTTTGAACGAAGTAAAGGCATTGTAGCTACAACAATTCCGCCTGCTTTCAGTACAGCATACCAACAGGCTACCATCATCGGGTTATTGCACGAGCGAATCAGAACGCGATTGCCAGATTCTAGTCCTAAATCTTCGACCAAAACGTGAGCAATTTGATTGGCTTTTTCGTACAAATCTCGATATGCCCAGACCTCATCAAAAGTTCTGATACAAACGTTATCGCCTTTGCCATTACGGATATGATCATCCAAAAGCCTTTGAACACAATTCAGATTTTCGGGCCGACTAAACTCTGGTAAGTCCAAAAAAGTATAGTTGGGTTGCAAATCCAAACTCGGTAAGCTGTTTTGCGCAAAATTGTCTTTCATATTTTTAATTGCAAATTACGTTTTGGAAATTAGGAAAGGGCTAAATTAAATAAAAAAACCAAAAATTAGCTATGTTAAAACTAAAGTATTTTTCAATTAATTACAAATAAAGAAACATTTTCAATTTCTTTTTGTCAAAGAAAAGAACAAATTTATAGGCGTAAATTACGAGATGAAAGCAATTTTTTCTCCCAGTGAATTTGATGCAACCGAAAAATGAGTAAATTTGAGGCGTAGTAGTTATAAAGTTTCGGAAAAGGTTAAAATTATAACTTCAAGTTATGTATTTTTTATCCAACTTTTGAAACTATTAACCATTTAATCACAACAATTGACCAAAAATGAACTTTCAAAACACACTTGAATTTGCCCGACAATTAGATCGAGAAGATAAATTAGCTAAATACAGAGATGAATTTATTTTTCCAAAAGTAAACGGAAAACAGGTAATTTATTTTGTGGGGAACTCCCTTGGACTACAACCTAAAAGAGCTCAGAAATATGTAGATGAAGTGATGGAGGATTGGGCAGAATTGGCTGTAGAAGGTCATTTTTATGCAGATAAACCTTGGTGGGATTACCACGAACGTTTCGCAGAGCCTTTGAGCCGAGTCGTAGGAGCAAAACCAACAGAGGTTTCAGTAATGAATACGTTGACGGTAAACCTACATTTGTTGATGGTTTCGTTTTATCGCCCGACAGCAAATAGATTTAAAATTCTTTGTGAAGAAAAAGCGTTTCCGTCAGATCAATATTTGTTGCAATCACAAGTGAGACATCACGGTTTTGACCCGAAAGAAGTGATTGTCGAAATCAAACGTAGAGAAGGAGAGCACAACATTCGACTAGAAGATGTTTTGGCTAAAATTGAAGAAGTAGGAGAGGAACTGGCTTTGGTTTTAATCGGAGGGGTGAATTACTACACCGGACAGGTTTTTGATATGAAAACAATTACCCAGAAAGGACATTCAGTTGGAGCAAAAGTCGGTTGGGATTTGGCTCATGCGGCCGGAAATATCAAACTCGAACTTCATGATTGGAACGTAGATTTCGCTGCTTGGTGTAGTTATAAATATATGAATTCAGGGCCTGGAAATGCTTCGGGAGTTTTCGTTCACGAAAGACATCACCATTCTGATTTGCCTCGATTTGCGGGTTGGTGGGGGCACAACAAAGAGCGAAGATTTTTGATGGAACCACAATTTGATCCGGTTCAGGGAGCAGACGGATGGCAGGTTAGTAATTTACCGATTTTATCGTTGGCTCCTTATTTGGCATCGGTTGAAATGTTTGACGAGGTGGGTATGGACGCTCTTATCGAAAAACGAAATAAAATTACCGCTTATTTGGAGTTTGTTTTGGAAGAAATCGACAAAGAAGTAGATAGTACTTTTGAAGTGATTACTCCTAAAAATCCTGAAGAAAGAGCCAATCAACTTTCGGTTTTCCTGCACGGAGAAGGAAAAGAACTTTTCCAATATCTGATGAAAAACGGAGTAATTACAGACTGGAGAGAACCAAACGTTATTCGTTTAGCACCTGTGCCATTGTATTGCAGTTATGAAGATATGTATCACTTCGGGCAGATACTGAAAAGAGGTGTCTTAAAGAATTAGCGAACTTTTCTAAAGTTCTAAACTTTGGAAAAGTTTAATCTATCTTAAAATTATCCCTATCATTCAGGAAGCCTAATTTTTCTCGAATTTTATTTTGGGGTTTTTTATCTAATTCAGCGTAAAAAACTCCTTCCGAAGTTTGGGGTTCAATTATATATTTTCCTAAATAATCCACTATTTGAGAGTGTCCTGAGTACTTGTTTTGGTTCTGGTCAGTCCCTAATCGATTCACACCGATGGTGTAAACCATATTTTCAACTGCTCGTGCTTTTAGTAAAATATCCCAAGCATCAATACGTTTTTTTGGCCAGTTTGCCACATATATAAGCAAGTTGTAATTTTCGGTATTTCTGGAGAAAACAGGAAAACGAAGGTCATAACAAATCAAAAGACAGATGTTCCAACCTTTGTAAGTTACAATCAGCTTTTCTTTTCCGGCTGTGTAATAATGGTGTTCCTTTGCTAAGGAGAACAAATGACGTTTGTTGTAAGTTTTATAAGTTCCATCAGGAAAAACAAAGAATAGTCGGTTGTAGTAATTGCCGTTTTCTTTGATAACCAAACTTCCTGTAAGGGCTTTTTGTGTTTGGGTTGCAGTCTGAATCATCCACAAAACCGCTTTTTTGCTTTCGGATTCTGCTACTCTATCGGGATTCATCGTAAATCCGGTAGAAAACATTTCGGGTAGCACAATCAATTCAGTATCCAAGGCTAAAGCACTTATTTTAGCTTCGAAGTTTTTGAGGTTTTCGTCGATGTTTTCCCAAACTAAATCAGATTGAATAAGAGCTACTTTCATGATATTTGGTTTTGTTAAGCAAATATACGCTAAACTCTTTTAATCACTTTTTGAAGAATTTTTTCGGAAGAAGTCAATCAAAAATTTCAAATATTTTTTTCCAATCCGGCTCAAAAGATATGGTCTGAAACCCTTTGTAAAGAGGAACTTTGTCCAGCATTGCTATTTTAAACCTTTCTTGCGATGAATAAGGAGCGATATTTTCTTTTTTGAATTTTTGGGCTAAATATTCTTGTTCGGTTTGTCCGGGAGTCGGAACAAAAAAGGCTTTCTTTTGAAGTCTGGCTAAATCCATTATGCTGGTGTATCCGGAGCGGCAAAGTATCGTTTTACTTTGATTTAAGACTTTTTCCAATTCCGAGCTATTCATAAAATTGTGAAAAGTTACGTTATTGACGGTTACTGTTTTTTTATCAGATTCTATTTTTCCTTTTACAAAAATTACTTTTCCTTCATACTCCGAGAGCTGTTCGATAATGATATTCTCAAAAAGGGTTCGTTGCGGTTCAGGGCCAGACAGAATAACAGCCAAATCATAGATTTGTTCTTCATCCTTTCTTTCAAATCGACTCAAAGGTCCTAAGTATTTTACTTGAAAAATATGATTTTTTAAATGTCCCAATTTTCCGGATAAATTTGGTCTTGTTGGAGCGTCAGGAACCCAACATTCATCGAATTTTTTTATCCATCTTCTGTGAGCGGCACTGGTAAGATAAGTTGTAGTTCCCGAAAGCACGTTGAGTTGGTGTGTCATAAAAACAGACGGAACATTTTTGCTCACTACTCCAAACCGATTATCGGAAATAATTCCGTTGATGTTATATTTATCAATAATTTTTTCGGTTAATTTCTTTTCAGCTTTGATTGCCCTCAGCATTTTTGGAAGGGTAAGAACTATTTTCCATTTAAAGAATTTCCCCTTTTTTGTATATTTGATTTGGTATGAAGGAAGCTCGACAGCTGTAAGATTTGGGAACTCTTTTTTTAAGAGTTCTAAGGCAACTCCATCAGAGCCCAATACGGGATTAAATCCGAAGGCTATCAACTTGTTGATAATGGGGATACATCTCACAGAATGTCCTAATCCCCAATTAAGCGGAGCAACCAATATGTTTTTTGAAGTAGGCAAGGCGGTAAATATAAATTACAACAAAGAAACAAAATATTTGTTAAAAAATCAACTAATGGTTTGTTTTTCAGGCTATAACTTATGATTGCGTAACAAATAATTTGTTACCAAGTATAAACCAGACCTATTCCGAGAGCTTCTTTTATCTGAAGTTTTGGTCCGACTGTAATTAGTTCGCCATTGACTTCTTCTTTGGCTTTTACGTCATCATCATACACTAAGTGGAAACTTATATTGGCTCGAACATATTTGTTTACAACAAAGTCTAATTGCATTTGCCAATCAATATCAATATTTCCGAATTTATTGAAATAGTCAGAAAAAAGACTTATTCTGTTTTCAAAATTTATGTTTTCATAAATCTTCTTTTTCCATCCATTAGTAAGAAGAATACCGATTTCGGTTTTGTGAAGTTTACCTTTTTTGATGCGATTTCCTTCCTCGTCATATTCTGCTGGTTTAACCCCGAACGAACCCAAATCTGCTAATCGCTGATTAAAAATCAAAGTGGATTTCAAAGTAAGTGGAGAAGCGTAAAAGTTTAATTCCTGTTCTTTCTCCTTTTCTTTTTCGAAATAATCTGCTCCGACCCCTAAAAAAATGTAGGCGGGAGCAAAAGCATGAGAAATAGGAGAATCGGTGTTCGGATAGGCATATCCGTTTGTGAATTGTGTGTTGAAGTTGAACTTGGAACTGTAACTCCATTTAGAATCTTTATACATTTTGTATCCGACAGTAGAAACAAACTGAAAGATATCATCTGTTTTCCGCATTTCTCTGTCGTCTTGTTTATTGACTCCGTAACGAATAGTAAGGTCGTTGTTCCACGAGAGCATATCTTTTTCGTAACGTCTTTCAAATCTTCCTTTCAAAAGTCCCGAAATGGAATTATTTCCTCCTATATTCCAATTTATAAAAGCAACTTGACTGATGTCAAAACCCACTTCATTCTTATGTGTCCAATAAATGGAATCTTTTTGCACTTTTAAAGAGTCCTGAGAAAAAGCAGCAAGCGAAAACCATAAAAACAAAAGAGTGAGTTTCTTCATAAATATTTTTTTATTAAACGGAAATTTCAACGAATTATTTTTCAGCCAGGTGATACATATAATCAACAACAGCCCGAAGCTCTTCGTCTGTCATTTTTTTAGTAATATTGATATTTATTTTCATTATCATAAACTGCGAAGGATCGACAATCGGATCGAGATTTCCTTTGAGAAAAGCCACCATATCGGCATTTTCTTGCTTGTAAATCGAAACGATTTCCGAAACGCTTGGTCCGATAACTTTTTGAGAGGTTTTATGACAGGTCAGGCATTGACCTTTGCCGTTGAATATTTTTTTTCCTAAATCTAAGTTTGCCTGTTCTTCCGATTTTTCAACTTTTGAAGGTGACGACTTTGCTTCAGGCTCTTTTTTTCCACAAGAAATTACAAAAAAAGTGAGTAAAACAAATAAAAAGCGGTTCATTATGGTTTGATTTACAGTTTCTTTCTTCTTACCAAAAGTTCTCTGTTTTCTATTGGATTTTCTTTTCCTTTGAGAGCCTTTTCGATTCCTTCGAGATATTCGAGTGAATCATCAACAAAAAAACTCAAATCGGGAACTTTGCGAAGCTGTTGTTTGACTCTTTGAGCCAAATCGTGTTTGATAAGCGAGGTGTTGGAGCGAACAGCTTTTAAGATTTCTTCTGACTTTTCGTTTGGAAAAATACTTAAATATACTTTTGCCACAGACAAGTCGGTGGTAACACTGACTTTTGATACAGATATAATCAGGTTGGGAATTCCGTTTTTGCGAACCTCTCCCTGAAGAATATCAACCAAGTCATTTTGAAGCAGAACTCCTATTTTTTTCTGTCTGTTTGTTTCCATTGTGCAAAGGTATGGTTAAGGAGTTAGAAAAGCAAAGTTTAAAAATAGGCTTACTATAAAGTTTGCCTAAAATTATAATTGATTTTCTTTTAAACAAACCGAATCGGGAACCAGTTGTTTGTAATCTCCATTGTTTCGTATTACATCACGAACTATGCTCGAACTGATAAAAGATGTGCTTGCTGCAGTAAGCAGGAAAACGGTTTCAATTTTAGAGAGTTTTCTATTGGTATGTGCAATAGCTTTTTCAAATTCAAAATCAGCAGGATTACGCAATCCTCTTAAGATGAAATCAGCTTTTAATTTTTTACAAAGTTCAATGGTAAGCCCTTGATAAGTAATAACAGAAACTTTTGGTTCGTCTTTAAAAGCCTCTTCAATAAAGCGTTTCCGGTCTTCGAGCGAAAACATATATTTTTTGTCTGCATTTACTCCGATAGCCACAACAACTTCATCAAAAAGAGAGATTCCTCTTTTTATAATATCATAATGTCCTAAGGTGATCGGGTCAAAAGAACCCGGAAAAACAGCTTTTCTCATCTTTTTTTTGAATTTAATTTTTGTGCTCTCAACCGAAAAACTAAACAAAAGTAAACATTTAACTTTTGCAGCATTCAAACTTACAAACAAAAAATACAAAAAGCATCTTTCTTAAATAAAAAAAATCCCGCAAATTGCGAGATTTATTTTTGTAAAAACTACTAATTTATTATTTAGCAGCTTCTTCGATAGCTTCTTCAGCTTCTTCTACAGCCTCTTCTACAGATTCAGCAGCCTCTTCGGTAGCTTCTTCTACAGCTTCGACAGTCTCTTGAGCTTGTGCTTCAACAGCTTCGATAGTTTCTTCTGCTTGTTCTTCAACAGCTTCTTTGTTAGCATCTTTACAAGAAACAACAGTTAACAAAGCAACTGCAGCTAAACTTAAAACAACTTTTTTCATTTTACTTAAATTATTAAGGTTAATTATTAATTCGGGACAAAGATATAACTTTTTTGGTTCAAAATATTTTTTTGGAAAACTTTTTTTAAAAGGTTTAAATATTGAAATCCAAAAAGTTAAAAATTTTATCCTGCAAAATAATGTACGAATTGCGTGCCAAAAATATTTTATAAAGTAGGTGTAATACTGAAAAAAAGTTACTAAATCCTTAATTTGTATGTAAATGTAACAGGGTATATCATACTTATCTTTTAAGGGTAAAATGCCCTTTCATTACTACGCTATTATTGTGTGTTATGCTATACCAATAATCACTACTTGGAAGATCTTCTCCTCTATAAGTTCCATCCCAGTAAGGGTTGTTAGAGTTTAGAACTGTTAGGAGTTTTCCATATCGGTCAAAAATCATAACTTCAAGATCAAAACGGTTAATACCTTCTATTAAAAAAATGTCGTTAACACCATCTCCGTTAGGTGTAAAAAAGAGGGGAGGAAATAATAAAAAATATTCTTGGATATCTAAGCCACATTGTATAACATCTCTTACATAAACAGTTACTATACCGGGACGAACATTTTCAAAAATATTAGAAGTCTGCCAGAATACCCCGTCCAACGAGTATTCAAAAGTATCTTCATTAGACATTATTACAGTTACAGTTGTTCCGACATTAAAAATATCTACTATTTGAGGAGCAGTATATCCCTCTATTATAAATGTTCTGGAGTCTGTACAATTCGATTGGTTTTGTACTGTGACAGTATATATCCCGGGGTCGGATACTGTTACTGTTTGGGTATTACCAAGCCAAGCAGGTTCCCATTGATAAATTCCGTTTTCATACCCTGCATCCAATATTACCGTTTCGCCTCCACAAATAAATATCGGATCTGGATTTTCAGGTAGCTCAACACCCGGAATCCAAGTAAGGGTAAAAGGGGTTCTCTCCGTGTTACAAGAGATTCCGGAAGTAGCGAACTCAGCATAATAAGTGCCAGGACCGGGAGGATAATAGTTAAAAGAATTACTGTGTAATAAATTTCCTCCATTAGGGCTATCATACCAATTGACGGTTACTCCGGGCACAGGAAAAACCGCTAAAGGCGGGATTGGAGAATTCCCGCAATATATCGGGTCTCCACTAAAACTTGAAGGAGCCCCGGCTGTAAAAATATTTATCATAAAAGTGTTTGAGTACCAAAGACATCTAATATTGTCAGGACTTGTTAAGGGACTGTCAAAGTTTGAAATCACAGAGGCAAATTTGACCCTAAAATAAGTAGTAGAGCTAATATTGTTTGCATTAAAAGAGTAAATGCCTCCTGTATTGAATGTAGTTACTCCTCCTACATCTACCCAAGAGGATCCATTTGTGCTTTGTTGCCATATAAAATAACTCCCCTGATAAAAAGTTTCGAGATTCAAGGTTAGGCTAACAGGAACATCCTCCGCACAAAACAACGCAATATTGTCATCATATCCTTGAGATGACAAAATAGATGCTCCTCCACAAACCTGTACGATAATTTCATCAATAGCAATATCATTACCACATCCTGACTGTTGGTTATTATTAATGACCTTTACCACAACCTCTGTTTGACCTGGAAGTGTAGTAAAAAGCACCCCGTAGTTTTCAAAAATTAAAGAAGAAGTGTTGTTAATATTTCCTGTTTCAGCCTCTTTTAACAGCTGAGTCTCGGTTATATCCCAAACTTCTAATTTTAAATTAATAGGTGTGCCTATTCCATTATTTTCACTACAAATCCCGGAATTGACGTTATATAAAGCAGCTGCCCATAGAGAGAATTCATATGAAGTTCGCTCACAAAGGTTAGTAATCTTTTTTTTATAAAATACACCCGGAATTTCATTAGCATTTATTAGTAACATTTTACCTGTTTGGGAGTTCAGGTTATATGACCAATCAGAATTTGTCAGATGCCACAACCAAGGATCTCCAGGGTCAGGTAAATTTACCAAGCCGGGAAAAGTATTGCTGTATATTGTATATCTGCCTTCCTCAGGAAAACCGGATGTATAAGAAAATGTCGTTGTACCTGCGGACATTGCGGAACCATAGCCGATACCTTCTCCAAAGTTTTCATAAAAAACAACTTCTCCCTTATTACCTTCACAAAGTTCTATCTGTGCGGCAGAGGTTATATAAACTAAAAAAAAACAAATAACAAAGGCAGTACGCATAACTCAAAATTATAAATCATTTCTTCTTTTTTTTATCGTTTTTCTTCGGATAAACAATTTTCATTTCGTCAATCAGATGCTTTGCCCCTGCATATTTATCCACAATAAACAGTATATATCTTGCATCAACCATAATGTTCCTGCATATTTCAGGGTCGTAATGAATATCACTCATAGTTCCTTCCCACACTCGGTCAAAATTTAGCCCGATTAAGTTTCCGTGTGCATCAAGGGCAGGGCTTCCGGAATTTCCTCCTGTGGTATGGTTTCTTGCAATAAAATTTACAGGCATTCTTCCGTCTTTCCCGTAAATTCCATAATCTTTTGTGTTGTGTAAATCGATTAGTTTTTGTGGCACGTCAAACTCATAGTCTCCCGGAATATATTTTTCCATTACACCGTCTAAATAGGTTACAGGCTCGTAATAAACGGCATCTCTCGGAGCGTATCCACCCACTTTACCATAGGTAATGCGCATGGTTGAGTTTGCATCAGGAAAAATTCTTGCGTCTGGAAATAAATCCAAAATAGCTTTCATATAGGTGCGTTGCGTAGCACTTATTCTGGTATTGATTTCTCCGTATTGCGGATTGACATTGGTTAGGAAGTTTTCCGCTGCTTGTTTCACAAAAGCATAACCTTTATCATTGTTCAATTTTTGGATTACCTCTTCTGTATTGCCTGATAACAACTCTTGAATTCCTTCGTATGAAGTAATTTTTGACTCGGAGTAAATTTCTTTTGTCAAAGCAACAATATCAAGCGATTTAAACCCTTTCGGAAGGTGTTCCTCGGGTGTGTTTGCAATGAAATAAGTCACTACTTTTTCAAAAACTTTTTCGTCAACCGTTGCATTAAAATCTTTGTAAAATCCTTCAAGAGAAGCAATCGAGGTGTTTTTTCGATCCGTAAAAGATTGTTCTCCTCTCAAATTATACACTTGTTCTAATTGATGTAAACGATAGGCAGTGGTGAGTAATTCTACATTTCGTAGAAACGTTTCCACAAAAACCTCATAGGAAACCGCATATTTTTCGATAGCTTTATAATCCTTTTCGAAATCCGAAAGTAGATTTCCGTATTCGTTCTGTTTTCCTTTTTTGTTTACACGAGTGGTAAACTCTTTTTCGAAGTCACGTTTGATTTGCAGAGCTCCACTTTTTTCTAAACCTTGCTTTTCACCGATCCATTTTTTCCAAGCATTTGCAATTCGGGCAAATTTAGAAGCATACTGAATTTTCACTGTTCGGTCGGCTCTCATATATTCATCCATCACCTTAAGCGAATTATCACGAAGCCCGATTCTTGCAGGATTTATATTATTGATAGTTTGTTCCACCGCAAAAGACGGGAGGTATTCCATAGTTCTTCCTGGAAATCCAAAAACCATCGTAAAATCATCTTCTTCGATTCCGCTTAACGAAATAGGTAAGAAATGTTTTGGTTTGTAGGGTACGTTATCTTTTGAATATTCCGCAGGTTTGTTGTCTTTGTCTGCATAAATTCTGAACAAAGCAAAATCTCCGGTATGTCTTGGCCAAACCCAGTTGTCGGTATCCGAACCAAATTTTCCGATAGACGAAGGAGGTGCTCCCACCAAACGTACATCTTTATAAACTTCGGTTACAAACAAAACGTATTGATTTCCTTCAAAAAACGAACGAATCATTATGTTTTGATGCTCTTCTCTGGAATATGAATTGGATAAACCCGAGGTGTTCGTTTCTATTTTTTTAGATTTCTCTTCTTCGGTCATGGTAGAAGTTACTCCGCTTAAAATTGTAGTTGTTACATCATCAATTTTTACAATGAAAGTAGCTGTAAGTCCCGGATTCGGCAATTCTTCATCTAAGGACATAGCCCAAAACCCGTCTTCTAAATAATCATTTTCTATGGTAGAATGTGATTGAATTTCTCCGTAACCACAATGATGATTGGTAAGTAAAAGTCCGTTGGGAGAGATCATCTCTGAGGTACAGCCTCCTCCGAAATGCACAATAGCATCTTTAATACTGGATTTGTTGTGGTTATAAATGTCTGAGGCGGAAATTTTCATTCCGAGTTTTTGCATTTCTTTTTCACGCTCTCCTTCAAGCAAAGACGGAATCCACATTCCTCCTTGTTGAGAAAAAGCCGAAAACGATACTAAAATAAAAAGTAAACGAAATAGTTTCATAAGTATTTTTTTTAACAACCCGCAAGATACTAATTTAAACGGAAATTCAATAAATTCCCAAAAACTAAAAAGCGTCTTGTAGGATAAAGCTTTTAATAAGGTTTGTTATTCTAAAAGTTGGTTTAATTTTTCGATAAAATCTTTTTCTTCTTGAGTTGCTGGATTTTGATGTTGGTTTAAAATGGTTTGGATTTCTGCGTAAGCAAAGTTTATATTTTCTTCATTTTTTACGGTTCGTAAAAAGTGTTTAAAGGCATACAGAATTATTGGTTTTTCGGATTTCTGTTTAGAGATAATTTTTTTCAGAAGAGCATTTGCCTCTGATGTTTTGTTTTCTTTTACAAAAGCATTCAATTCTTTTTCCCACAAAATCATATCAATATTAGAAGAATACCGAACAAGTTCCATATATTTTCGGAGTTGTAGCAAGTTTTGGGTTGTCCAAACTCTGTTTTTATCGTTTAAATCAAGAGCAATAATACGCTCTAATTGTTCTTTTTCTTTTCCTTTTTTATAACCTGTTTCAAAGTCTTTGAGTTTGTCCAGATTATTAATCCAATGTTGAAAAAAGCCGTTGTCAGTAGTAAAAACAGCATTTTTAAGCAAAAAATAACTACTGAGATTGTTGAGGTTTTCTTTAGGAAATACTTCAAAAAGATCATCGGAAATCTGGTTTGCCAATTCGTGTTCGTCAAAGAGCAAAGCATACGAAGAGTAAGCATACAGTAGCTTCAAGCTTCGATCTCCTGCTTTGTACAACTCGGGAGTTTTGGAGAGTTGTTTGGCAGGGTCAATAGCAGCTTCTGCTACATCGAAAAAAGATTTGATATCAGGAGCTATCCCCGAATAATGAATAAAATTTTGATTGTAATCAAAAAATATAAATTTTGGAACTCCATCTATACGCAACCCTTTTTGAATTATAAAATCAACATCTTTTCTTGATAAATAACTGTTCGTGTTGATTTTAAATCCGACAAAATGAGTGTTATAAAAATCTCCGATTTCTTTTATGTCAAACATCGGTTCTACTTGCTGACAGATACTGCATTCGGAATTGTAGTAATCGATAAAAACCAATTTGTTTTCTGCTTTTGCTTTGGTAAAAGCATCTTCCAGAGTTTTTTCAAATTGTACTTGAGCAATAGAAATAGTTGAAATAAAGGCTAATAAAAGAGATGTAAGAAATTTCATAGTTTTTTTTTTGAAAATCAGTTCAAATAAATTCCGTCTTCTTTAATTGCGATGAGCTTCTGTTTATAAAGATTTCCGATAGCTTTTTTAAAGGCTTTCTTACTCATTTTCAGAACAGTTTTGATTTCTTCGGGGTGTGAATTATCTGTGAGTCGCAAAAATCCGTTGGAGGCTTTGAGCTCTTCCAAAACAGCTTTTGCGTTGTCTTCAATTCCGTCAAATCCTGATTGGGTAAGTGAAACATCTATTTTTTTATCTTCCCGAATATTTTTGATATAGCCTTTGAGTTTTTTTCCGGGAGTTAAATTCTCAAAAACCTCGTCTTTATAGAGCAGTCCTTTGTATTTGGAGTTGATAATTACATTAATTCCGAGCTCGGTAATATGCGAAACTATCAAATCGACTTCCTTTCCTGTTTCAAGTTCGATATTTTCGTGTTCCAAAAATTGGTTTAGTTTGCTCGAAGCGACCAATCTGTTGGTTTTTTCGTCCAAATACGCATAAACCAAATACCGTTTTCCTTCTTCCATTTTCCGAGCTTGTTCTTTAAAGGGAACGAACAAATCTTTTTCTAATCCCCAGTTTATAAAAGCTCCGTATTGGTTGATATAGCTCACTTGAAGATAAGCGAATTCGCCTCTTTGGACATAGGGTTTCAGGGTTGTGGCCGTTAGTCGTTCTTCGTGGTCGAGATAGACAAAAACCTTGATTTCATCTCCAATTTCAAAGCGTTTTGGGACGTATTTATTCGGAAGCAACACATCGGTATTTTCATCAGACAAAAATAATCCGACCGAAGTATCCCGAACTATTTTGAGTGTGTTGTATTTGCCTATTTCTATCATAATCTCGAAAGTTTAATGTCTTAAAGTCAAAAAAGGCTGAAAGAATCAGCCTTTTTTATAATTGAATGAATCGAGCTTTTATAACAAAGCGTCAATCGCGTCAGTATAATTTTTCTTTGGAGCCACTCCCACCTGACGTGCTACTACTTCTCCGTTTTGGAAAACCAATACAGTCGGGATGTTTCTTACTCCGTATTTTGCGGCAAATTCCTGATTGGCATCTACGTCCACTTTTCCTACGATTGCTTTTCCTTCGTATTCGTTGCTGATTTCGTCAATGATAGGCCCTACCATTCTGCAAGGACCACACCAAACAGCCCAAAAATCTACCATTACAGGTTTGTCTGATTTCAAAACTACTTCGTCAAAAGTAGCATCTGTTATTTCTAAAGCCATAATCTTATGTTATTTTAAATGAAATACAAAAATACGATTTTATTTTTATTTGTTTTTTAAAAACATATCAACTTTTGTGATAGTTGTATAAGAGGTATTGATTAACAATCAATTATTTTCTGCCAAAAACCGTTTTCTGCAAAATAGCCGAAACAATGATGGTCAATCCTGCTCCGATTACATTCAGCCACAAATACCCGATTATATCAAGGTAGTAAATATAAAAGACAGAGGTTTGCGAAATTACCGCTCCCCAAAACAAGGCTTGTGCTTTGGTAAATTTAAAATAAAATCCGACCAAGAAAATCCCGAGAATTGTACCGTAAAATACCGAACCCAAAATATTTACAAACTGAATCAGATTTTCGAAAAGCGTAGCATAGCAGGCAAAAGCAATGGCTATCGCACCCCACAAAACTGTAAACCACTTGGTAGATTTCACAAAGTGCATATCACTTTTTGGAGTTTTGAGATTTCGTTTATAAATATCAATGGTTGTGGTTGAAGCAAGTGCATTTAGTGCAGAAGCAGTCGAACCCATTGCAGCCGAAAAAACTATAGCCAAAAGCAATCCGACAAATCCCATAGGCAAATAATTCAGGACAAAATGAATAAAAACATAATCTTTGTCGTTGGTCTCTATGGTGTTATCTGCTTTTTTGATAAGCTCTTTTGCTTGTTCTCTTAAATCTTTTTCTTTCAATCCTAAAGCAGTTATTTTCTGTTGAAGAGTTTTGTTTTCAAAATTTTGATTCAACTGATAGGCATACTGCAAGGTAAAGTCTTTTTTGTCTTGTGCAATGTCTTCTAATTGCTTTTCTAAAGAAGCATATTGAGCAGCATATTCCGATTTTTCAACGGCTTTTTTTCCGTTCGGATTAAAGTTAATCGGAGCAGAGTTGAACTGGAAAAACACAAAAACCATTACTCCTACAAGCAAGATAAAAAACTGCATCGGGACTTTCAGAAGTCCGTTGAAGATAAGTCCGAGCTGACTTTCTTTGACGTTTTTTCCTGATAAATACCGCCCTACCTGAGATTGGTCTGTCCCGAAATACGAAAGAGCCAGAAAAAATCCTCCCGTAATTCCACTCCAAAACGTATAACGACTTTCTAAATCAAGTGAAAAATCTACTACTTTCATCTTGTCGTTTATTCCCGCTACTTTCAGAGCATTAGAAAAAGTAACTTCCTGAGGTAAGTTGCTTAAAATCAAAAAGAAAGCTACAAACATGCCTCCCATAATCACGAACATTTGCTGCTTTTGGGTAACATTTACAGCTTTCGTCCCCCCCGAAACCGTATAAATGATAACTAAAATTCCGATAATGATATTGAGCAGAGTAAGATTCCAACCCAGAATCGTAGAAAGGATAATAGAGGGAGCATAAATAGTAATTCCGGTTGATAAACCTCGTTGAACTAAGAACAGTATAGCAGCAAACGAACGGGTTTTTAAATCAAAACGCTGTTCGAGGTATTCATAAGCCGTATAAACTTTGAGTTTGTGATAAATTGGGATAAAGGTGACACAAATGACAATCATTGCTAAGGGTAATCCGAAGTAAAACTGAACAAATCCCATTCCGTCATGATAGGCTTGTCCGGGAGTGGAAAGAAAAGTAATAGCACTTGCCTGAGTAGCCATAACCGAAATCCCAACCATATACCAAGGCGTTTCGTTATTTCCGAGGATATATTCTTTTACGTTTTTACTGCCTTTGGTTTTCAGACTTCCGTAAATTACTATAAACGAGAGGGCAACAATAAGTATAATCCAGTCGATACTATGCATTGGCTATGAATAAATTTGAGTCAGCAAATAGAAAAACAAAATGTAAATTGCATTTGCCAAAAGTACGAATGTATATGATTTTTTCCACCTGTTCATCTAGTTGGTTTTTATGTTTTTTTATAAAAGAAACAAAACAACAAGCCACAAAGATATTAAAAAGTGTAGTAGAATGGTTAGTCAAAAAGTGTGCAGGTTTTTATTCATTCAATATTACTACTATCGCTTTTTCGAGCAGTTCGTCCTTTCCTTTTCTGATACCCTCAATTGTTGGCTTCACTTCAATGTCGGGAACTATTCCTATTCGTTG
>JBAYPE010000002.1:0-141338 GCA_041677865.1 Flavobacteriaceae bacterium | reverse complement strand
TTCCCATTCCGAACAGAGAAGTTAAGCCCGACAGCGCAGATGGTACTGCAGTTTGTGGGAGAGTATGTCATCGCCTTTCTTTTATTAGAGGCTGTCCGAAAAGGACAGCCTCTTTTTTTTTGGTAAAAATACCACACGATTTGCATACTCAAATTACCTCTTTTTTTAACGAAAATACAATGTGTTTTTGACGGTTGGTAATAGCTTATTTTTAACAAGTTGATTTTAGCTTCATTCGTAAAAATTCACATTATTTGTAGCTAAAAAAGGTTATCTTTGCTCACTTATTTTATGAAGATGAAGAATATCCGAAATTTTTGCATTATTGCCCATATTGATCACGGAAAAAGTACTCTAGCAGACCGATTGCTTGATTTTACCCAAACCGTAACCGAACGTGAAAAACAAGCCCAACTTTTAGACAATATGGATTTGGAGAGAGAACGTGGAATTACCATTAAATCTCACGCTATCCAAATGGAATATGAGTATAAAGGCGAAAAATATATCTTAAACCTTATTGACACTCCGGGTCACGTAGATTTTTCTTATGAAGTATCTCGTTCAATTGCTGCTTGTGAAGGAGCGTTATTGATTGTTGATGCTGCTCAGAGCATTCAGGCTCAAACGATTTCAAACTTATATTTAGCTTTAGAGAACGATTTGGAAATTATTCCGGTTCTTAATAAGGTGGATTTACCAAGTGCTAATCCTGAAGAAGTTAGTGATGATATTGTTGATTTATTAGGTTGTAAGCTAGAAGATATTATTCATGCTTCCGGAAAAACAGGCTTTGGAGTTGATAAAATCCTAGAGGCTGTAATTGAAAAAATTCCTGCTCCGAAAGGAAATCCTGATGAACCTTTACAAGCTTTGATTTTTGATTCGGTTTATAATCCGTTTCGTGGAATTGAAGTAGTTTTCCGAGTGATGAATGGTGCCATTTCTAAAGGCCAGAAGATTAAATTTATGGCTACCGGAAAAGAATATTTTGCAGATGAGGTAGGAACCTTAAAACTAAATCAAGTTCCCAAAAACACTATCGGGACAGGTGACGTAGGTTATTTAATCTCCGGAATTAAAGAAGCTAAAGAAGTAAAAGTAGGAGATACGATTACTGATGCTAAAACACCCACTCAAAATATGATTGATGGTTTTGAGAACGTAAAACCAATGGTTTTTGCAGGGATTTATCCGGTTGATACAGAAGATTACGAAGAGCTTCGTAATTCGATGGAAAAATTACAACTTAATGATGCTTCTTTGGTGTTTACGGCTGAGAGTTCAGCTGCTTTAGGTTTTGGTTTCCGTTGTGGATTCTTAGGAATGCTACACATGGAAATCGTTCAAGAACGTCTGGAAAGAGAGTTTAATATGACGGTTATCACAACCGTACCCAACGTTTCGTATTTGGCTTATACCAAAAAAGATCCGGAAACTCCGTTTGTTGTAAATAACCCGTCAGACTTACCAGAACCATCAAGATTGGAAAGGGTAGAGGAGCCATACATCAAAGCAACTATTATTACCAAGGCTGACTTTGTGGGTAACGTAATGAGTCTTTGTATCGAAAAACGAGGACAAATCATTAATCAGACCTATTTAACTACAGAAAGAGTCGAGCTTACTTTTGATATGCCTTTGGCCGAAATCGTATTCGATTTTTATGACCGCTTAAAAACAGTTTCTAAAGGATATGCTTCGTTTGATTATCACCCAATCGGAATGAGAACTTCAAAGCTGGTTCGTTTGGACGTGCTTTTGAACGGACAAAACGTAGATGCACTTTCTGCTCTTATACATGAAGACAACGCTTATCATATAGGTAAAAAAATGTGTGAAAAATTGCGTGAACTTATCCCAAGACAACAGTTTGATATTCCGATTCAGGCTGCAGTAGGTGTAAAGGTTATTGCTCGTGAAACCATCAAAGCCTTACGTAAAGACGTTACCGCAAAATGTTACGGAGGTGATATTTCCAGAAAACGTAAACTTCTCGAAAAACAAAAAGCAGGTAAAAAACGTATGAGACAAGTAGGGAATGTCGAAATTCCGCAATCTGCTTTTATGGCTGTTTTGAAACTGAATGATTAACCTTAATCTGGTTTAAAACTCCGTTTAAATTCCATTTCTGAGATGTATCGTAACATAATTTTCCTGTTTTAACCACCAAAGGACAGAAGAAGTTGTTGTTATATAAACCTCCGGTTCCAAGTCCTTGAGGCATCGGGTTGTTTTGTAAAAAAGTAAATTGAGCAATTGCATTCAGCCCGATATTAGATTCCAAAGCCGAAGTTATCCACCAACCGATATTGTATTTTTCAGCCAGCTCAATCCACTGTTTTGAGCCCCGAAATCCGCCCACTAAACTTGGCTTTAAAATGATGTATTGAGGTCTTATTTTTTGCAACAATGTTTCCTTTTCTTCGTACAAAAAGACTCCAATCAACTCTTCGTCTAAAGCAATCGAAAATGGGGTGGTTTTGCACAGCTCTGACATACTGTCAGTCTGATTTTTTCGTATAGGTTGTTCTATGCTATGTATTTTAAAACCAGATAATTGATTTAATCTATATAAAGCTTCACTTTTATCAAAAGCTCCGTTAGCATCCACTCTGATTTCGATTTGATTTTCGTCAAAATTGGCTCGAATAAAGCGTAGTAAATCGAGTTCTTTGTCAAAATCTATAGCTCCTATTTTGAGTTTTATGCACGAAAATCCTTGTGCTATTTTCTCCTCGATTTGCTCTTTCATAAACTCTTTTTTACCCATCCAAACCAGTCCATTAATCGGAATGTTTTTCTTCCCTTTTGTGAAGTCAGATTCAAAAATTTCGAACGGATTATTTTTAGCCTTAAGCGAATAAAAGGCAGTTTCCATTCCGAATTGAATCGATGGAAATTCGATGAGTTTTTCCCATAATTTTTCACTCCCCAAATTGATGTTTTGACAAGTCCATTTTAATTTGTCTTCATAATCTGCTCTGTCGTCAATGCTCAGTCCTCTCAATATTCCACATTCTCCTATTCCGATTTTGCCGTTTTCTTCTAAAACAATAAACCAGGTTTCTTTTTGAGTGAGAACTCCTCTTGAAGTCCCGCTCGGACGTTTGAAATTGAGAATGTATTTGTGGTAGGTTGCTTTCATTATTTGTTAGCTACGGATTAATTAAAGGATTAAAAGAATTTAAAAAATATAAATCAACTAATTATTTCTCACAATGTTTATTTTCTCTTGGGTTAAACCGTACAACTCATAAGCCATTTGATCAATTTCTTGAACTGTGGGTTGATTCGGGTTCTGATTTTTGAGCAAGCGAAAGTTCTATTTTGGTTTTTTGAAAAAGTGGCATTGAGTTATTTCTGTGTTAGGTGCTACTGTTTTAAATATTGGTTTCCTTCGCAAGTTACTAAAAAATAAAATAGGTTAAAAAGTATCTGAGCCTCTATCAGAGATTTGATTTGTTAAAGATATGAAGGGAAAGTGAAAGGTGTAGAAAAAATGATTTTTTTGGGTACAAAAGAATAAATTCCATAAAAACATAAAGTAGAAATAGTACTTTTGTAAGGTTAAAAAATTGCGAATCAAACTCAAAAAATCAACAGTATAATGAAAGGTTTTAAGCTTATAGGATTGAAGTTAAAAGGAAAGACAAAAAACGAAAACGGACAATCGACAAAAGATTGTGGTCAGTTATGGCAACAGTTTGAAAGCCATAAAATTGCAGAACTAATACCTAATAAAATATCAAACGAAGTTTATGCGGTTTATTACGATTATGAAAGTGATGAAAGTGGTCTGTTTTCGTATTTTATTGGTTGTAAAGTTACAGAAAACACTCATAAACCCGAAGATTTAGATGAAATTATAATTCCTGAGCAACATTATCATAAAGAAGTAGCGAAAGGTCAAATGACAGGTTGCATAATCGATGCTTGGAAAAAAATTTGGAGTTCCGACATCAACCGAAAATTTGAATTTGACTTTGAAGTTTATGATCAAAGAAGTCAGAATTGGAATAATGCAGAAATAGACATTTTTCTGTCTGTAAATCATTAGAAATTTTAAGTAAATAACAATGAACAAATACAAAGAAACTTTTGATACGTGGAACAACATTGCCTCTTTATACCAAGAAAAGTTTATGGATTTGGATTTGTATAACGATACTTATGATTACATCTGTGATTCGATTGAAAAATCTAAAGCCAGGTTATTGGAAATAGGTTGCGGACCTGGTAACATCACGAAGTACCTCCTGTCTAAACGCTCTGATTTTGACATTTTCGGAATTGACATTGCCCCCAATATGGTAAAGCTGGCAGGAAGGAACAATCCTGCTGCAACATTTGCGGTTATGGACAGTCGGGAAATCGGTAAACTCAACACAAAATATGACGGAATTATTGCAGGATTTTGTTTGCCTTATCTCTCACAAGCCGAATCCGGTAAATTGATTGTTGATTCGTATGACTTACTCAACCAAAATGGTTTTATATATCTGAGTTTTGTAGAAGGAAATCCTGACGATTCTGATTTTAAAACAGGAAGCGGAGGAAGAGTTTATTTTTATTTTCATACTTTAGAAGGTCTAAAAACTCAACTTATTGAGGCTGGATTTAGTAAAATAAAAACCTTTAAAGTTAAATACAAAACCTCCAAAACGACATTTGATATACACGCCATACTGATAGCAAAAAAATAAAAATACACGAGGGAAATTACTCATCATGAAAAAACTTTTGTACTTATTATTTTTCATTTCAATTACGGGATTTAGTCAAACAGCTTTAAAAGCAAAAGTTGTAGCTATCAAAGACGGAGATACAGTAGTAGTTATAGACAGTTTGTACAACCAGACCATACTGAGGTTAGCAGAGGTAGATTGCCCGGAAAGGGCTCAGCCCTTTAGTACAAAAGCAAAACAATTTACCTCGGATCAGATATATCTAAGAACAATAAAATACGTTGTTATCAGTATAGATAAATACGAGAGAAGTGTAGCAAAGATATATTATGGTCAAGATAATAAATATTTATCCGCAGAGATAATCAAAGCGGGTATGGGCTGGCATTACAAACAATATTCTACCTCAAAAGAATTAGCAGAACTTGAAGTTTCTGCAAAGAAAAACAAAGTCGGTTTGTGGATAGACAGAAACCCAATAGAACCTTGGATATGGAGACGGAAATAAGTTTTATATGCTTTAGACCCTGAAATAAGCTCAAGATAACAGCAAGGGAAAAAGATCAACCTCATCAAGTTAAACTCGTTTTCAGTTTCTATGGTGTTGTTTTAGACATAAGAAAAAAATTTCAAAAAAAATCATATAATCTTGTGTTGTCATCATCTTTATCGTAATATTGCAATATTAAATAAGTATAAAACAATGGGAGCAACCAAAACCGAACATTTTACTAACCAACAAAACGCCATAGCCATACTTTTAAAAGCACTTGGACATCCTGCCAGAGTAGCTATTATCGAGTATTTAATGAAAGTTGATAGCTGTATATGTGGCGACATCGTAAACGAATTACCTCTTGCTCAGCCCACTGTTTCGCAACACCTGAAAGAACTCAAAAATGCAGGGCTTATAAAAGGAAATATTGAAGGTAATGCTATTTGCTATTGTATTGACGAAAAGATCATTGAAGAGTTACAAAATTACTTTGCCAATATTTCAAACCATCTCGTAAATAAGAAAAATAATTGTTGTTAATCAAAATAAGATAAAAAATGAAACTATCACAAGTAAAGGCACTTTTGCCTACATTAGACAACGTAGCATTCCAATTAGAAAACGGAACTTTTGTTCCCGAATATTTTCACGTTACCGAAGTCGGAATGGTAACCAAAGATTTCATTGATTGCGGAGGAGTTATTCGTCATGAAAAAACGGTAAACTTTCAGCTTTGGAGTGCAAACGATTATGACCATCGACTTAAGCCTTCTAAATTACTACACATCATCGAATTATCGGAGAAACAGTTAGGGATTGAAGATGCAGAAATTGAGGTGGAGTATCAAAGCGAAACTATTGGAAAGTACGGCTTGGCTTTTGACGGCACCAACTTTATTTTGCAAAACAAAGCAACCACTTGCTTAGCAAGTGACAAATGTGGTATTCCGGAAGAAAAGCCAAAAGTTAAATTATCGGAATTGCAAACTTCGAGTTCTTCTTGTTGTGCCCCGAACTCGGGTTGCTGTTAATTAAGTATTCGCAATGGGAAAATTTGAAAAATACTTAACCCTTTGGGTTATAATATGCATCATAGTCGGAGTGTTATTAGGTAATGTGTTCGGTGAGCAGATTCAAATCATAAGCCAATGGGAAATAGCCACGGTTAATATTCCTGTCGCTGTTTTGGTTTGGTTAATGATTTACCCGATGATGGTACAGATTGATTTTTCGTCCATCAAAAACGTATCAAACAACTGGAAAGGATTAGGACTAACCGTATTTATCAATTGGTTGGTCAAACCCTTTACAATGGCATTTTTTGCATGGGTATTTTTTGAGAAAATATTTGCCGCCTACCTACAACCTGAAATGGCTGAACAATATCTTGCAGGAGCCATTCTGCTGGGAGCTGCACCTTGTACCGCTATGGTTTTTGTGTGGTCTTATTTGACAAAAGGAGATGCCAATTACACACTTGTTCAGGTTTCTGTCAATGATTTGATTTTACTAATAGCTTTTATTCCTATTGTAAAATTCTTGTTGGGGGTAACCAATATTCATATTCCTTATGATGTGCTTATTTCGTCAGTTATTATTTTTGTGGTCATTCCTTTAACAGCAGGATACTTAAGTCATAAACTGCTTATCAGGTCCAAAGGCGAGCATTGGTTTAAGAATAATTTTATACCCCGACTCAAACCTGTCTCGATTATCGCATTGCTTACCACATTGATTCTTCTCTTTGCTTTTCAAGGAAATAAAATCATCGAAAAACCTTTTGACATATTGCTTATCGCAATTCCTTTGGCTATTCAAACCTACTTTATTTTCTTTTTGAGCTGGTTCATTGGGAGGTATCTGAAACTAAAACATTCAATTTGTGCTCCGGCAGCTATGATTGGAGCCAGTAATTTTTTCGAATTATCAGTAGCTGTGGCCATTGCCTTATTCGGACTTAATTCGGGAGCATCGTTGGCAACGGTAGTAGGTGTGCTGATTGAAGTTCCGGTTATGCTTTCATTAGTCGCTTTAGCCAATAAATGGAAATATTAAATAATCAAAATATGAAGAAAAAAATTTTAGTACTTTGTACAGGAAACAGTTGTCGTAGCCAAATGGCAGAAGGTTATATCAGGCATTTTTCCGCAGAAAAAGCAGTGGTTTACAGTGCAGGAGTAGAAACACACGGGGTAAACCCGAAGGCCATTGCGGCCATGCAGGAAGATGGTATTGATATATCCGGTCATACTTCAAACAATATTGATGAATATCATGACATTGACTTTGATTTTGTCATTACCGTATGCGACAATGCCAAAGAGCGTTGCCCATTCTTCCCAACCCAAGCAAAAAAACTTCATCACAACTTCCCCGATCCGGCAAAAGCAACAGGAACAGAAGAAGAAATCAAAGAGCAGTTCAGAAAAGTCCGACAACAAATTAAAGATTATTGCAATCAGTTTGTAGCGGATAATTTGTAGTCAGACAAGAAAAATCCGTGTAGATCTGCAAGGTGTTGGCTGGAAAGAAGTTAGATATTAAGCCTATTAGCCCTTTCAACTTTTTACTTTTTGTTTGCTCACTAAAAAAATAATTATATTTTTGCTTAAGCAAACAATTAATAAAATGGAAGAAAACAACAAAGACAAAAATTCGACAGAGCAGAATTGGAATACTCCCGAAAATAATCCTGCCTCACATAACCACCCTCCGTACAGACAAGATAACAAAAAGGTTCTGGCAGGGGTTTTGGGAATTCTTTTTGGAGGTTTAGGAATACACAAGTTTATCTTAGGATACAACCAGGAAGGGTTTATTCTTTTGGGTATAACATTGATTTCTATTCCTTTGTCGTGTTTAGCTATCGGACTTCTTACGATTTATATTCCTATAATTATCGGACTTATCGAAGGAATTATTTATTTGACCAAAACCGACGAAGAATTTTATCAGACTTATCAGGTAGGCAAAAAACCTTGGTTTTAACCAAGGTTTTTCTGTTTTTTTTCGCTATAAAGTTTTCGTTTTATAGTTGAGCAGAAGATGTTTGTACGTCTTTATTTATTTTTTTTACTAATCCCTGAAGCACATTTCCCGGGCCTACTTCGATAAATTCACTTGCTCCGTCTGCAATTATTTGTTGCACCGATTGTGTCCATTTTACAGGGGCAGTCAATTGGATAATCAAGTTCTTTTTGATTTCGGTTGGGTCAGCAACAGCCTTTGCAGTTACATTTTGATACACAGGGCAAACCGGAGTCGAAAATTTAGTATTTTCAATAGCTTTTGCTAATTCCTCACGGGCAGGTTCCATCATAGGCGAATGAAAAGCTCCACCTACAGGAAGCAACAAAGCTCGTTTAGCTCCTTTTTCTTTAAGAAGTTCACACGCTTTTTCAACAGCTGTGGTTTCTCCCGAAATTACAAGTTGTCCGGGGCAGTTGTAGTTAGCCGCAACCACAACTCCGTCAACAGAAGCACAAACTTCTTCAACAATATGGTCTTCTAATCCTAAAACAGCAGCCATTGTCGAAGGAGTAATTTCGCAGGCCTTTTGCATAGCCATAGCCCTTTGCGAAACCAATTTTAGAGCATCTTCAAAAGATAGGGCTTTATTGGCTACCAAAGCCGAAAACTCTCCAAGCGAATGTCCTGCAACCATATCGGGCTGGAAGGAATCTCCCAAAGTAACAGCCAGAATAACCGAATGCAAAAAGATAGCAGGTTGAGTAACTTTGGTTTGTTTGAGTTCCTCTGTCGTGCCTTCGAACATGATATCTGTAATCCTGAAACCGAGAATTTCGTTTGCTTTTTCAAACATTTCTTTGGCTAAAGAAGATTTTTCGTATAAATCTTTTCCCATTCCGGTAAACTGTGCCCCTTGACCAGGGAAAACGTATGCTTTCATTTTTTTTGATGTATTAGAATTATTTATAAGGAGCAAATATATGCTTTTTTTCGATTTTGTTTTAGCTGTTTCAAATGAAGACACTTTTAATTTCACAAGCAAAAGCCACCCAATATTAAACTATAACAAAGCTTGTATTGAAACAAATATCGATTTTATATCGGTTTTTAGCATTAGAAAAGACATAAAAAACCGCCTCGGTTGCGAGGCGGCTTCTTTCTTTGTATGTTAATCTGAGCGTAATCAGATAGTTGTTTTTTTAGTTAAAATCTGATTATCGGTAGTAATAACTTTTACAACCAACACTCCATTAGCTCGAAAATCTGAAGTGGTATGGCTGGTTCCGTTTGCCTGTTTCTGATAAACTACTCTTCCAAGCATATCATAAACCACCACTTCTTTTATTTCGAAACCTTGCGTTTCGATTTGGAATTTTCTGTCTTTTGTATAAACCAACCAGTTGTTATTCAAATTAGGGTTGGTTGTGCTTAGGTCACCCGATTCTTTGTAAACGATTTCAAATCTGTTGTCAAAAGTTCCTTCTCCTGATACAAAAGTATAATTTCCTGTTTTGAGGTTCTGTTCATTTTGTGTAAGATTATCTCTAAGGAAAATATCTTGACTTTCTGTAAATAATCCGTCGAAATCTGTCAAAGAAATAGTGAATGTTCCTTGGTTTGACGCTCTAAATCCGAGAGCAACAACATCATTATCGTCGAACGGTAAAGAACGTCCTTGAATGGTGTAGCTTCCTTCATTGTTATCTATAAGGCTGTATAAGGCACTTCCGGTATAATTGAATATTTTTCCATCAAACCCAAAGTCGAATCCTTGTGTAGCTCCTTCGAGATAGCCTACAAGCAGTTGGTTAAAGATATTGTTGTCTTGCGATAGACTTAACCACAATCTGTTTTTTTCTGCATCGGCTACTTTAAAGAAAACTCCTTCGTCAGTTGCTCTCATACTGTTGGTAAAAGTAACATCGGTTATTAGTCCGTCAGTTTCTACCATAAAACCTTGTCCTACCGGAATGATTCCGTTTGCTAATTTAGCATCGTTATCAGCAGGATTGGCTACACCTACTCCTCCTACTTTGTTGTAAGTTGACCAATTGTTTCCGGTATAGTCTTCGTCTTGGTTGTCCCACGGATTAACATTTGTCCAAAAATATAAGGTTCCTGTGTTTGGGTTTTCATTCCAAAATCCGTCAGCACCTTCTACTTTGATGTTAGAAGGATAAGGGTTTCCTACTCCCTGATAAGTTCCTGTAGTACCAAATGTAACAGTTACGTTTCCGCTTTGAGGAATTCCCGTAAATGTTCCGTCATAAATATAAGGAGTTGTTTCAAAATCATTCGGAGCACGGAACATATAACCTATTGCTTGTTCAAAATTGACATCGTTGTCCTCTTGGCTACTAAATACGCTTTCCCATTCATCTAATGTTGTATCATAAGTATAAATTCGGTACCATAAAGTTAGAGGCGAAAATGCTTGTAAACCTTGTCCTGCAACTGGCGAAGACCAAAGTGTATAATCTAAATGCTTGATAAGTGAACTGTTTCTGTGAACGCTAATTGCCCCAACATTGTCGCCTGTGTTGGCGGAAAGCTGAATAAGGTTAGCTCCGCTTTCAACTACAAAAGTTCCGTTGTTAGTGATGTTTTCTGCTATCGTTACCCAACCTTCTGCTTCGATAGTAAGTGAACCATTAACTGTTAGCGTTTTTGCTTCAAAACTGTTTAAATCTGTTACGATTAAATCTCCTTCGATAACTACATCTTCGGTAATAGACGGAGTTCCACTCCATTGGTTGTCGATTGTCCAAACAACCGCTGTAACTCCATAAATATGAGTGCCAATATATTCAGTCATTGTGTCATCAGCAGCAGCGATATCAGCTAAAGTTCTTTCTTCCCATTCCGATAAAGTAAATGAAGAATTAGGATTTAATACTCCTGCTTTTCTGTGGAAAGATTTATCTAAATTGTTGATTCCATCTCCAAAAGCGTCAATGATGTTGTCATCTAAGTCCATTAGTGCTAAAGCATCATTTCCGTTAAAATTAGTTTGAGCTGTACCTGATAAATCAGCAGTAGGCATCGGGTTATGAGGGACTGTTGCAGAAGCATTTGCATTCCTAATCAAAAATGTTGCACCAGGGATTAACGAACCAGATAAAGTAGTGGTTGTAGGTACTTCTGAAGTATCTCCATTTCCGGCACTTCCTCCTATGCTCCATATAGCTATTTTTACTTGAGATAAATCAATTGTTGTATCTCCTACGTTGGCAAGTTCAATCCATTTGTTATTTGAGGCTCCTTCGTAAACTTGAGAAATGATAACTTTAGGTGTTTCCGGAGCTTCTGTAACAGTAATGGTAAAAATTTCTAAATAATCTTCGTAGTTATCATCTTCATCTTCTGTATAAGCTATAAAATCAATACTTCCTAAACCTGTAAAGCTAATGGTGTTACCGCTTATAGAGGCAACTGCATTCGGTTCAACTTCATAAACAAGGGTAAATCCTTGGTCTGTAATAGTAGGTAGCGTTATGTCAGCATCACCCAAATAAGTATCAACATTTCCTAATCCATCAACGGTTTGCACTCCTTTGGCTACAGTGAGTATAAAAACACCTTCTTCGCTAGTTCCTATGTTATTAGTAGCTTCTACACCAAATATAAATTCACCTGCTACAGTTGGAGTTCCTGAAATAAAACCTGTTTCTGTATCTAAGCTAAGACCTGCTGGCAGAGCTTCTGAAGAAATAACATAACTAAAAGGCTCGTCTGAGGCTATAATCTGATAAGAATAAGCTACATCTACCTGAGCCGTTAGGTCACTTGCTTCGGTAACTACCGGAACAGCTAATACTGAACCTGAAATACTTACTTCTTCTTCAGCTCCATAACCGTCAATTAAGATAACGCCTGAATGAGCACCTAAAGCTAAACCTGAAGCCAAGCGAACGTAAATAGTTGTGTTTTCTCCTTCATAATCGGTTAGAACAAGCTCATTGTCAAAACTTGCATCATCTAATGAAATCTCAAAACCTGTATCTGCCAAAAGCGTTACATCTTCTGATCCGTCAAGGTTTTCGCCACTCAATACAAAACTTTGTGAAGCCGAAGGTCCGCTACCCAGTCCGTAGGCAAATCCTGTAAGTTCTGTTTCAGAAGCAGAAAGTACTGGGTCTGTTGATGGTTCTTCGATAGAAAAATTAGAAACTGTCCATTGTGCATAAGGTGAAGAAATATCTGTGTAAACAAAGGCTATATGAATATCTCCGGAGGCAGGAATAGCCAAATCGGTAACAGAGCCATTAGATACTGATGCAATAGCTTGCAATGTAGTCCAATTAGCGGCTGTTGGATCGCCATAACCGGCATAATCCGTAGAGTATCTGATTTCTAAATCATTACCATTTGTAAATTGTGAAGCATGGTCAAAAGACAACAATGAATTTACCTCGATAGATAAGAACTTAGGAGAAAGCAACCAAACTAATTCTGACTGACTATTGTATCCGTTTACAGAAACACCTGCAGAACCGGCAACCCAGTTTACACCTGAATTAGTATAACTTATCCAATCTCCTAAAGTATTACTAAAGGCTTCCGAGTAAGGAATTGTAGTCGTAGCAGGTTCTGTAATGGTAATAGTTTTTTCAGCGATAGCACTGTCGTCTAAATCATCTGCAACGGCAAATGCTTTTATGGTAGTAGTTGAACTTGCAACGAAAACTCCTGTGTATAATGTTGATGATGTGGTAGGGTCATCACCATTGGTAGTATAATAAATAGTAGCTCCGTCTGTAGTTGTTTCTAATGTTATAGAAGCAGTATTCCAGTACGTGTCCACGCCATTAGCTTCCCCCGTAACCATAAATGTTGGAGTCGCTACCTGAGTAGGAGGACCTGCAGAATAACAAGTCCAAGTAAGATTATCAATCGTAGTTCTTTGCCCTGTATTTACAATTTCAATAGTAATATCTCCACTTACATTTACTTGGGTAGAAAAATTGGTAGGGGTTTCTTCTGAAACAGTAATATCCCCTCCATATTGAGTTCCATTAACAAAAACTTTTAAAGTAGAGTTATTGGCAAATGTTCTTTTATAATCAAAAGAAATAGTCCCGACTCCTCCACTAATAGGGGTAGTGTTTGTAAGCGTACTGGCACGGAGCAATATTGCTTCTCCATCAATAGTCTGATCTGTTCTTGCATCGTCTACTGTCCATTCTACATCATTGTTTCCTGTCCAAGTTCGAGTGTTATAAGAGGTAGGTGAGTTCGTAGGGATGTTACTAAAATCCTCTTCTCCACAAATATTTACAAATTCGGTTACAATTCCTTCTACACTAACAGTTACATTGGTTACTCCTCCACCAGAAATTTCAATATCTCCGTTGTATGCCCCTACCATTAAACTTTCGTTCAAACGTACATACACATCGGTTGCTGCTAAAGCTCCGTCTGTATAAGCAATATTTAAACTGTTATTAAAGCTCACGTCATCTGTTGAAACCTGAAAATTTGCAGGAGCAGTTACGGTAATGTTTCCGTTGGCAGGGTCTAAGTTCAATCCGTTTAAAGAAAAACTTTGAGAAGCAGGAGTGTTTCCTTCCATATAGCCCAAACCGGTAATTTCTGTTTCAGAAGCGTTAAGTACAGGATCGGTAGGAATTTCGCCTAATTTGTATAACTGTAATTCTTGCTGATTATTATTTCCATAGGCAGCAAATCTCGGAGAACCCCAATTGTATGAAAGTTGCCTTACAGGTGTAGCTACGTTATTTACAGTCCATTTACTGTCAGCATAACTAAAAGTCCATCTATTAGTATCAGCAGGAGCATCTTCAGCAGAAGCTGCGTTACCACTTATCCATCCGACATATTTTTCAATAACTTCATTATAAATAGTTTTTCCACTTCCGTTAGTTTCAATTTTCCAAACAATTGAAGCGTCAGGGTTCATAAGTTCTCCTGAAGATGGAGTTACTGCTGTATGACCGAAAAAAGTAGTATGCGTATTATTCATAGCAAACGCATCAGTCTCATTAGTAACTACGTAATATCCGTCAGTAAGTTCTGCTTCCGAAGTAACCTTCGTAAAAGTTCCTACGCCTGTGTATTGTGCCCACCCACTAGTAAGTCCAAAACACAAAAACAAAGTCATCACAGATGATCTAAAAAATTGTTTTAAGTAAAATGCTTTCATAATTCAATGTGTTTATATTTATGCACAAAAATACAGTTTTTATTTCACTTTTTCCAGTTTTAATTTTAAGATTTTGTTACTAAAACCGAGTCAAAAACCTTAAATTTGTAATTTATCCAAAATTATAAAAATAGCAGATATGAGAACTATAAAAATAGCAGGGGTTCCCGAGCATTTCAACCTGCCTTGGCACTTGTGTATTGAATCAGGAGAATTTGAGTCAGAAGGTATTGATTTGCAATGGGCCAATGTTCCTGAAGGAACGGGAAAGCTCTGTCAGATGCTTCGTGAGGGAGAAACCGATATGGCCGTTATCCTGACCGAAGGAATCATAAAAGACATTATAGACGGAAATCCGAGTAAAATTGTTCAGGTTTTTGTGCAATCTCCTCTTTTGTGGGGCATTCACGTAAGTGCAAATGCTCCGTATCAGCAGTTGGAAGATTTAAAAGATAAAAAAGTAGCGATTAGTCGTTACGGTTCGGGTTCGCACCTTATGGCTTTTGTCAATGCAAAAAGTCAAGGTTGGAATCCGTTTGATTTGCAATTCGAGGTTGTCAATACACTTGATGGAGCCGTTCTTGCCCTTACCAAAGGCACAGCCGATTATTTTATGTGGGAACGGTTTATGACCAAGCCTATTGTAGATAAAGGAATTTTCAGGCGAATTACAGATTGCCCAACGCCTTGGGTTAGTTTTGTGATTGCTGTTCGAAATGAAGTGTTAGAAAAACACCCTCAAACCATTGATTCCATTCTTCGGATAGTTAATCAAACAACCGATGAGTTTAAGTACATACCAAGCATAGATAAAACATTATCAGTTAGATACGATCAGAAATTAGAAGATATTCAGCAATGGTTAAAACTTACGCAATGGAGCTCAAAAAAACCGAACGAAAAAATGTTAAACAATATTCAAAATCAACTTTTTGAGCTTAACATTATTGATAAAAAAGGTACTTTTGCAGATATTGTAAACATCTGACTATTGAGGTAATGACCCTGACTTTCGAAGAAAAACTAAAATTACTTAACCAAAAGCTGTCTATAAAAAAGCCTTGGGATAGTATCATTATTTTTCTACTGAACGTACTTATTGCCATACCGATTTTTATTATTATTCATCAGAACATAATTGATCCTGAATGGATATTTCATATCGATAGGATTCTGATTTTTATTTTACTTATTCTGGTTATTCAGCTTGTACTTAGGTTGTTGCGTAAGGTAATTATTGTTTGCATTGTGTTGTACCTAATAGCCTTACTGTACGGAACTGTTTTTGGAGGATATGGTTTTCGGAGTGTTTTTGACGATTACAGAGTAATGATTTTTGCCATGGCAGAAAATCCGTATCCGCAAGACATCATCGTGTCAAAATTACTTCCTTTCCCAAATCGCTCAACAATTATTAAAGCCATTGAATACAATAATCCGCAGGTAAGAAATTTTGCTTTGAGTGCTACAACCAAACATTTCAAAAACATCAGAGGCTATCAGAAGTACAGGCAAACCATACAGTGTTTTGCGGTTTTCAAAGAAATTCAGAATCATTGGAACTACGTAAACGACCCGAAAGGGAGAGAATACATTGCTACTGCATCAGAGTCTTTACAGCATTTTTCGGGAGATTGTGACGACCACGCTATTTTGATGGCTGCTGCTATTCGGGCAATTGGAGGCACACCAAGGCTCATTCATACCCAAGCTCATATTTACCCTGAAATGCTTATCGGGAGCAAGTCCGACTTAGAAACGGTTGTTTATCTTATTAAAGAAGTTCTTTTTGTAGAAGAAAGCAAAAATCAAAAAATACACTACCATATAGACGAAAGAGGGCAAATTTGGCTCAATCTTGATTATACAGCTAAATATCCGGGAGGTCCGTTTATGTCGCAAGAAATATTAGGTGCTTTGACATTGAATTAAATTGTTTAAAAAAAAACTGATTTGAAAGAGGAATAAATTCTGATGAAAAACAATGTCAAAATGTCATTTTTACGATATTGGCAACTCTTTTGCTTTAGCAAAGGCGAAATGAAATAATTGTAAAAGAATTATGAATACAGAACATCTAAACGAAGAGCAACAGGATTTAGAAAATCAGGTTGAAAACCAGGAAAGTACTACAGAATTATCGGCTGAAGAACAATTAAAAGAAGAGTTAACAAAAGAGAAAGACAAGTTTTTGCGTCTTTTTGCCGAGTTTGAAAACTATAAAAAACGCACAACAAAAGAAAGAATCGAACTGTTTAAAACTGCCAACCAAGACACTTTGCAGTCAATGTTACCGATTTTAGACGATTTTGACAGAGCTTTGATCGAAATCTCGAAATCGGACGAAAAACTTTTGGTAGAAGGCGTTCAGCTTATTCATCTCAAATTGAAAGATGTATTAGCCTCGAAAGGATTAGAAGTTATTGAGGTTAAAGCAGGCGATACCTTTGATGCTGATTTTGCAGAAGCAGTTACGCAAATTCCCGCTCCGAGCGAGGATTTGAAAGGAAAAATAGTTGATGTTGTTGAAAAAGGATATAAATTAGGAGATAAAATTATCCGTTACCCGAAAGTAGTAACCGGAATGTAATTAAAATAATCTTAAAGTCGAAAGTCTTAAGTTCAGAAGATTTTAATATTATTTCGACATTCGACTTTAAGGTATTAAGACTAAAAATAAATGAAAGATTTTTACGAAATATTGGGAGTTAATAAAAGTGCAACCCCCGAAGAAGTTAAAAAAGCTTACCGAAAAAAGGCTATCGAATTTCACCCAGACAAAAATCCGGGAGATAAAGAAGCAGAAGAAAACTTTAAGCTGGCAGCAGAAGCCTACGAAGTATTGAGTGACCCTCAAAAAAAAGCTCGTTACGACCAATTCGGACACGATGCCTATACCAACCAAGGTGGAGGCTTCGGAGGTGGAGGCGGAATGAATATGGAAGATATTTTTAGCCAGTTTGGAGATATTTTCGGGAGTGCTTTCGGAGGTGCTTTTTCCGGTTTCGGAGGCGGTGGAGGTGTGCGCAGAGCCAAAGGAAGCAGTCTTCGCATTAAAGTAAAACTCACTTTAGAGGATATCGCCAACGGAGTAGATAAAAAAGTAAAAGTCAAACGAAAAATAAAAGCTCAAGGAGTAACGTATAAAAATTGTACAACTTGTGGAGGTCGAGGTCAGGTAAACCGTATTGCCAATACTGTTTTCGGACAAATGCAAACTTCGATGCCTTGTAATGTTTGTGGAGGTTCAGGACAAATTCTTGACCATAAACCTGCCAATTCAGACAGCCAAGGAATGGTTTACGAAGAAGAAACCGTATCTATCAAAATTCCTGCAGGAGTAGTTGATGGAATGCAGCTCAAAGTATCTGGAAAAGGAAATGATGCACCTGGAGCCAACAGCGTTTCGGGAGACTTGATTGTGGTTATAGAAGAAATCGAACACGAATTCTTGAAAAGGGAAGGAGAGAACCTGCATTACGACCTTTATATCAGTTTTGCAGAAGCAGCTCTCGGAGTATCTAAGGAGATTGAAACCGTTACCGGAAAAGTACGAATCAAAATAGAAGAGGGAACTCAATCAGGAAAAATATTGCGTTTGCGTTCTAAAGGAATTCCAAGTATTAACGGATACGGAACAGGAGATATGTTGGTGCACATCAACGTCTGGACACCCAAAAAACTCAGCAAAGAACAAAAACAGTTTTTTGAAGAGAATATAAGTCATGAAAACTTTCTTCCTCAGCCCGAAAAATCAGACAAATCGTTTTTTGAGAAAGTAAAAGATATGTTTTCGTGAAACATACCTAACTTAAATCATATTTTTCCGTTTTCAATTATCGTATCTTTGTAGTTTAGAATAATTATAAACTACTAAACGATTGATATATGTATTATTGGAAAAAACTCACTGTTCAGCAAAGGCGAGAGCGTATTGCAAAAGCTATAAACGAAGTAGTAAATTTTTCAGACGATATTTCTTTGGGCTATCCCGCTTCTAAATTAGACGGAAAAGTATTTTACGATGATGCTCCGTTCCTTAAAGAAGCTCCGACCTTGCAGGCTTTTGTGGCCAACCCGAACAACATCGGTTGTCATACCTTAGGAACGTCTGAAAAAGCATTCAAAGGAACACAAAACATAGAACGTGAAGTTCTCGATGTAATTGCAGTTGATATCTTCAAAGCAGAACCCAATTCGTTTGACGGATATATCGCTCCCGGAGGAACAGAAGCCAACATTCAGGCGTTGTGGATGTACCGTAATTATTTTATCAACCAACACAATGCCAAACCGAACGAAATAGCTATCATCGCTACAGAAGACACTCACTATTCTATCCCCAAAGGTTCAAATCTTCTGATGATAGATTGGTTGCGTATTCCGGTAGATTTCAATTCCCGAAAAATCGAAAAACCAGCTTTAGAGAACATTATTTCAAAGGCTAAAGAAAACGGAAAAAAATACTTTATTACCATTGTAAATATGGGAACCACAATGTTTGGCTCTGTTGATGATATTTCGGATTATACTGATGTTTTGGAAAATGAAAAATTAGAGTACAAACTTCATATTGACGGAGCTTACGGAGGTTTTGTTTATCCGTTTAGCAACAAAGAAAATAACCTAAATTTCAGCAATCCGAAAGTGAGTTCGATTACTATTGATGCTCACAAAATGCTACAAGCTCCTTACGGAACCGGAATTTTTGTCTGCAGAAAAGAACTCATCGAAAATGTGCTGACCAAAGAAGCCGAATATGTTGAAGGAATGGATTTGACTCTTTGTGGAAGCCGTTCAGGAGCTAATGCTGTAGCGGTTTGGATGATTCTCTTTACTTACGGACCTTATGGTTGGTTTGAAAACATCAGTGTATTGCAGATGCGAACCGCTTGGTTTTGCAAAGAATTAGACAAACTCGGAATAGAGTATTTCAGAAATCCATTTATGAATATCGTAACGATAAAATCAGAACATATTTCCGAAGAACTCGCAGACCGCTTTCAGCTTGTTCCACAAAAACACGACCAAACCAATCGATGGTATAAAGTCGTGCTTATGACACACGTTGAAGTAGATGATTTGATGACCTTTATCGAAGAGCTGAAAAAAGAAAAAACAGTCTGACTTAGTTTTGATATAGCGCAATTACACCTAAAACAAGAAGCAACAAGACAAAGGTTTCCCGTATCGGTTTTTTATTTACGGAGTTTATCAGATTGACACTTATTATTGACATAGGAGCCACTGCATAAAGCAACATACTGCTGTCATTTCTGTCAGAAATTAAGTAAACAAACAATGCCAAAAGCAAAAGGATTATAACTTTTCTGACAGAATTCAGTATGTATGTCAGATAATTCCCGATACTTGATAACTGATATACAAACAGAAGTATTACTAAAGACACAAAGGCTATTGGCGAAAAATAAGACAATTTTTCTGAAATGTTTTCAATGCTAAAACTCACTCTGCTTGCGTCTTCAATAATGTTCTCTAATACTTGGTAGTCAAACATAAAGGAATACATTAATACCAAGATTCCGACCACAAAAATACTTACAAACGGAATTATCCAATTTTTGAAATCGTTGGATACATGTATAATGATTGACACAAAAACAAGAATCAGAAACCAAAGTGCTTCAAATTCAAAAATGGCAGCGATTGCTATCCAGAAGGTAGCATCAAAAATCTTTTGCTTCGGAGCGATTAAAGACTGTATTGAAAGTAATCTTCTTAGTGCAAAAAGCAGAAAAAGATTAGAAACCACTACTGAAAAACTTTTGAATACATCTGGAATTAAATTTAAAAACAAGACAAAAAACAAAAGAGTATAATCGTCGTTTTTGTTCAACGCATTTTTTTTCGACATAAAATCAATTAAAAAAGAGGAGAACAATAAAATGGGATATATCGAAAGAAAAACAATGCGTCCCGATAAGGGAAGTTCCGAAGTATAGTGTGTTTGGACAGTCAAAACAAAAGGAATCAGAAGCAATATGGCAATTATTGCAAAATTCATCGGATTTGACCTGCTGAAAATGTTTGTAATCATATTTTAATTTTATACATTTGCAAATGTAAAACAATAACGTGTTAGTGATGAAATCATTTTTCGAAGGAATTCAGTACTTTTTTGATATATTATTTGTTCCGATGGAATTTTTCCGCTTTTTGGAATTAGAAAATTGGTGGACAGCTAATTTAATAAACTGGATTTTTATCCTGATTTGTTGTGTAGCCATATCATATTGGATTAAACAATTGCGTATTTTCGCTAATAATAACGAAGACCACCAAGATACAACCGCACATTCTTTTTTGAAATAACCAAAAAAGAAAAACCTTTCGAAACCTTAAAAAGAAATTTTTTAAGGTTTTTTGTGTTTAAATTCGTTTGTTAACACTCCAGAAAGCTCTCGTCTTTAAAACCAATCAAATATACTTTTTCTTGAGCTCTTGTGATGGCCGTATAAAGCCATCTCAAATAATCTCTGTCTTGTCCGTTGGGCAAGTAAGGTTGCTCGATAAAAACCGTGTTCCATTGTCCGCCTTGAGCTTTGTGACACGTAACTGCATACGAAAACTTCACTTGCAAAGCGTTGAAATATTCGTTTTCCTTTACTTTTTTGTATTTTTTATATTGTGCTCTTTCATCTTCATAATCAGCCATAACTTCTTGATACAACCGGTTTTGCTCTTCGTAAGTAAGCGAAGGAGTTTCACTCGAAATGGTATCCAACAGCAAAATAGTTTCAAAAGGTTTTTGATTAGGATAGTCAATCATTCGCACTTTGACTTTAGCGAATTTGAAAGTGTATAATTCGATGATTTTAAAAATTTCTAACACTTCGATAATATCTCCGTTGGCTATAAACCCTGCTTCATCGGTGGGTTTTATCCAAAAATAATTGTTCTTTACTACCATCAACAAATCGCCTGCCGATAGTTCACTTTCTTTGTCTAAAATTCGAGTTCGGATTTGTTGATTGTACTGATTTGCTCTTTTGTTCGAACGAACAATAAACGAAGTCTCCTCGACTCCATTGCGGTTGTACGAATCAAAAATCGCATCTTGAATATCGTTTCCGTCTGTGAGCCTGACAATATCTGCAAAGCCAAATAAATCAAACTGAAAATCGGTGATATAATCCTCTTTCAGAAGTTCTCTGATTTGAGTAGCATTATATAAAATCCCGGAATTTTCCTCCTGACGCATTACTTCGTCCAGCTCAATATGTCTGACTTCTTTTTGGTATTGCAAAGACAAGGTATCTTCATTCAGAGCAGGGCTTAAAGTCAAATGAACAGGTGGAAGCTGTGCCGTATCTCCAATCAGAATCAATTTGCAGTTTTCTCCCGAATAAACGAACGAAATCAAATCATCTAATAGCGAAATTCCTTCGGTCGAAGTATCCGAAATCATCGAAGCCTCATCAACTATAAAAATCGTATTTTTATGCTTGTTCGGTTGTAAAGTGAAATTTACATTTCCCGATTTTACGTTCGGATAATAGATTTTTTTGTGAATCGTAAAGGCTTGCTTTCCGGAATAATTTGAAATCACTTTGGCTGCTCTTCCGGTTGGAGCCAACAAAACGGAATTCATCGCAACATTTCTCAAATGATTTACCACAGTCGAAATAATTGTGGTTTTTCCTGTTCCTGCATAACCTTTCAGAATGAAAATGTCATATCTACTCGAACTGTCCACAAACTCTGAAACCTGTTGGAAAAAAATATCCTGTTTTGAGGTCGGTTCAAAAGGGAAGTTTTGTTTTAGGATTGAGTAGAATTTCATTTAGTATTTAGTTGACAGTTTACAGCGAACAGTAACAAAGATACAATTTTGCGACGAGCCAATCCAGCCAAACCGAAGATAAACCTGAAACAAAAAATCATTCAACTACATAATCTGCCTCAAAAACCTGACACAAACGGAAATACCCCAAAGCAAAATTATCGGGGTTAGTTTGGTTGATTAGGTTTCCTCTGACTGTAGAAGGTGTAGATTGAAAAGGTCCACCTCCGCTATCGGCAGCCTCCAAAAGTTTGCTCATATAACTGTAATAACGCTCCGAAACAGAATATAACCTCACATTCAAAACATCTCCTGCTACAAGTTCATCCGAAAAATACAATCCGTACGTCAGGTTACCTTGATCGAATTTATCGTTCATCGCTCCGTAAGAGGCAAGTAACTTGTTAGGTTCTTGTACCCGATCTACATAAAAGTTGTCTTCTTCGGGATTGTCCTGAAAATAATATCGGATTTCATAAATATCATCTCCGAAACCTATATCATTACTCTGTGTAAAGTACAAAATATCGGGAGTTGAAAACAGTTTTTCTGTTGCAGTATAAATCTCATCATTCACAACTATTGTAAGCGTATAAGATTGTCCGATTTCAGGGATAAAATTATAACAAAAATATTCTCCCGAAGTTGCATTTTCGACAAAATCAAACACGATTCCGTCTTCGTTTTCAATAGAGATAATTGCACCAGAAACTACAGGAACCTCAGTATCGTAATAGCCTGCAGTAGTGGTAAGTTTTATTTTTTGAGCACTTCCGTCTGTTCCTTTTATCCAATCAATCGAAGCATCAACTACCAATCGAGGTGCTGCTTCCGGTAAGTCTAATTCGATAATTTCTTCGCATGAAAACAGTCCGAAAAATGCTAATAGAACTATATATCTTAAGTTTTTCATAATTTATTTTTTTATAGCCACGGATGAAATGATTTTTTGGATTTTTCAAACACAAACAACAAGAAAATCTTTTTAATCTGTAGCAAAGAGCATTATATATTTAAAATTTAAAGTTATAGGTTACACTCGGAATGATTCCGAAAATCGAAAGTCGAACCGCTTCATTTCTTCCGGAATCTTCATTTTGCCTGAAACTGATAGAGGCTGCATTTTTTCGATTGTATAAGTTATAAATACTAAAAACCCATTCTGATTGCCAACCTTTTTTCTTTTGGGGTTTTGGAATATAAGTAGCCGAAACATCTAAATGATGATAAGCAGGAAGTCGGTTTTCGTTCCGCAAAGAATAGCTTGGTACGTTGATTCCTTGGTACTCATAAAAGCCATTCGGATACGTAACCGGACGACCCGACTGCAAAGCAAAAATAGCTCCGAAGTTCCATTTCGGACTTAATTCATACGAAGCTGTAACCGACAAATCATGTACTTTATCATAAGGCGTTTTATACCATTCTCCATTGTTAATTCCTGTTTCAAACTGGTTTCTTCCTGGAGTTTGTTGTTCTGAACGAGATAGCGTGTAGGCTATAAATCCGGATAATTTTCCTGTATTTTTTCTAAGTAAAACCTCCCAACCATAAGCTCTTGATTTTCCGTTGAGAATCACTTGTTCGATAGCATCATTTCCAATCAAATCAGCTCCGTCAATATAGTCAATTCGGTTTTGGACATCTTTATAAAAAACTTCAGTTTCTAACGAATATTCTTTGTCTTTGAAATTTCTGAAATAGCCAATAGCATACTGGTCAAGCAATTGTGGTTTGATGTACTTTCCGCTCGGAGCCCAAACATCAAGCGGAGTGGCAGATGAAGTGTTGGAAATCAAATGAATGTATTGTGTCATTCGGTTGTAACTCGCTTTTATGGATTGATTGCCGTCAAGAGTAAAAGCTACAGCCAAACGAGGATCAAAATTATTAAAATCAGCTATCTTTTTATTTCTTCCGTAATGTTTTATGCCAATAGGAGTGGCTTTTTCGTAAATCTGTAATTCCTGATTGAACAAAACCGGAGTATCATCGGTATAAACATTTAGATTCTGGCCTCCCAAACGATAAAACATACTGTATCGGATTCCGTAATTTACCGAAATATTTTCTGTGATATTTTGTTCTGCGTCGACATAAAAAGAAGGTTCAAAAGCATATTTTTTCTCGAATTGTTGCGGATTAATTCCCGAAGTTTCGTCTATCGGACTTATTTTTCCCGGATTAAAATCGTAATAAATCAGGTTAGTCCCGTAATTCAGTTGTAAATCATTAGACAGATAATGTTTGAAATCGTATTTGAAATTATAATTCTCAATACCCGAATCCCAATTAAACCCTACAAAATCAAGAGTTAATCCGTAGTAATAATCACTATAAATCATTGACATATTCGTAAACAAATTATCTGAAATAATATGATTCCAGCGAAGGTTCAAAAACGAGTTTCCGAAAGTGTTTTTGAGTGCATTCTGAATGTCAAACACATCGCGTCCGAAATATCCGGAAAGATATAAGTTGTTGTTTTCGTTTATTTTATAACTTATTTTTGTGTTTAAATCATAGAAATAAGCCGAATTTTTGTTATCGGTTAATTTCAAAAACAAATGAGCATACGAGCTTCTTCCTGCTACTAAAAACGAAAGCTTATCTTTTACAATTGGTCCTTCGAGCATCAATCGGGAAGATATGGCTCCGATTCCTCCTGTTCCGTGAAACTCTTTGCCGTTTCCTTCTTTTTGGTAAATATCCAAAACGGAAGAAACTCTACCACCGAATCGAGAAGGAATTCCACCTTTGTACAACTTCAAATCCTTAATTGCATCGGAATTAAAAACCGAAAAAAACCCGAAAAGATGCGAAGAACTATACATTGTTGCTTCATCAAGCAAAATCAAATTTTGGTCAGCCGCTCCACCTCTTACGTTAAACCCTGAAGATCCTTCGCCTGCATTGGTCACTCCCGGAAGTGTCAGGATAGATTTCAAAATATCGACTTCTCCTAATACAACTGGCATTTTTTTGATTTCCTCAACCGATAATTTGTTTACACTCATTTCCGGTTTTCTAATATTGACTGCTTTGCTGTTACCTGAGATTTCGATAGCTTCAATCATCGTTTCCGAAGATTGCATCGAAATGTTTTTTCGGGTATTTTCACTAACTGTAACACTTTCTGATAAAACAACATAACCAATGTAACTTACCTCTAAGGTATAAATTCCTTCGGGCACGGAAACGGAATAGAAACCGTATTCATTAGTTGCGGTATAGATGTTGGCTTCTCTGATAGAAATTGTAACTCCGATAAGGGTTTCGTTAGTGTTTTGGTCGGTAACAGTTCCGCTTAGTGTGTATTGAGTTTGAGCAAAACAGACAGAACTAATCAATAAACTAAAAAACAAAATAACCTTTGATTTCAGGCGGTTCATAAAGAAAAGAATTTTCTATATAACGACTAAAATCCCTTTTTGTTACATTGCTGAAGAAAAATTTTGAGGTGTTTTTTGGGAAAAATCAGCTAAAAGCCGGAAGCCATTTCTTTTTGTGATAAAACAAAATAATTAAGTTTACTCCCAAAGCAACTCCGATACTTAAAAGCTCCTTAGGATTGTTGTTTATCATCAATTGAAATAAAAACAAATTCAGAGATATAGGCAACAGAATAAAACATCCGATTACTCTACATTTTGGAATTATGGTTAGAAGCCCTCCCAGAATAACCAATATTCCTACAACCTGAAAAAATCCTGATTTGCAGAAAATAGTGATTAGATAAACATAATCGTAAGTAATGGGTTCTGTCCAATTCTCACAAGAAGGCGAGAAGTTTATGGTTACACCTTTAAAAATAAAATAAAGTCCCAAGAAAAATCCCATTATTAAATTTATCAACGAATATTTAGGATTGACCTGATTCATTTCTTTTGGTTTTTTAACTATATGCAAATATATAGCTTAAAATATGTTTAAAACAAAAATTTATTGCATTAAATTTGTTGTATTTGTTTTTTTTGTGTTCTATTAGTGAGTAATTGATGTAAAACATAAAACAAAATATAAGTTGAGGAGATAAAAAAACATCACATAAAACAGCAATCTAAATCAATTATACGCACTAACTTGAAAATTTGAAACTAAAAATTGTACTTTTACTTTTTTAAATCAACCTTTGTGAAAGAATATTTAGTCAGACAATACACCTCCGATGATTTCGACTTATGGAACGAATTTATAGCTAAAGCTAAAAATGCAACCTTCCTTTTTCATCGGAATTTTATGGAATATCATAAAGATCGGTTTGAGGATTTTTCGCTGTTGGTTTTTGACGAAAATAAATTAGTAGCTGTTGTTCCTGCCAATAAAAAAGATGATGAATTTCATTCTCATCAAGGACTTACGTATGGAGGAATTGTGATTAATGAAACAATTAAATTACAAGAGTTTATCTTTATTTTTGATGGTGTTTGTGCATTTTTAAATCCAAAATTTAAAAAGATTTATTTTAAAGTTCTTCCCGCTATTTATGCCCATAACTTTGCAGATGAACTCTTATATGTGATGTTTTTAAAAAATGCCACACTATACCGAAGAGACACGCTATCGGTCATTGATTATCAGCAAGAAATTACTATTTCTCCCAAACGAAAATACGAAATCCGAAAAGGAGAGAAGCATAATTTACAAATAAAACAAACTAGTGATTTTTCAGAGTTTTGGAACGAAATTCTCACTCCGAATTTACAACAAAAATACAATACAAATCCAGTTCATTCGTTAGAAGAAATATCGCTTTTGCAAAATCATTTCCCTGAACATATCAAACAGTATAATGTTTATTTTGAAGGAAAAATCATAGGTGGAACTACCGTTTTTGAAACGGAGAATGTAGCTCATATTCAGTATATTTCAAGTAATGAATTGCGGAGTAAAACAGGAAGTTTAGATTATCTTTTTGATTTTCTGATTGATAAATATGCGGCTGAAAAAAGATTTTTCGACTTCGGAATTTCTAACGAGAATAACGGAAAAACCTTAAATGAAGGATTGTTGTATTGGAAAGAAAGCTTCGGAGCAAAAACCGTAGTACAAGACTTTTACGAATTAAACTTGACTTAAAATATGATAAAATTCCTCGATTTACATAAGATCAACCAACCTTACGAAGCTGAATTTAAGCTGAAATTTCAACAGTTTCTGAATAAAGGCTGGTATATTTTGGGTGAAAACGTAAAGCAGTTCGAAAAAGAATTCGCTATCTATTGCCGAACCAAACATTGCATCGGAGTTGCTAACGGTTTAGATGCTTTGATATTGATTTTTAGAGCTTATAAACAGCTCGGAAAACTGCAAAAAGGTGACGAAGTTATCGTCCCTGCCAATACGTATATTGCCTCCATTATTGCTGTTTTAGAGAATGATTTAGTTCCGATTTTGGTAGAACCTGACCTCGAAACTTACAATATCAATCCGAGTGAAATAGAGAAGCAGATCACCTCTAAAACCAAAGCTATTTTGCCTGTTCATCTGTACGGACAATTATGTGATATGAAATCCATTAACGAAATTGCTAAAAAGCACAATTTGTTAGTTATCGAAGATGCAGCACAAGCTCATGGTGCAATGAACCCGAAAAGAGCTGGAAACTTGTCTAATGTTTCGGGGTTTAGTTTTTATCCAGGAAAAAATTTAGGTGCTTTGGCAGATGCTGGAGCCATTACTACCAACGATGACGCTTTAGCTGAAACTTTATTTTCGTTGCGAAATTACGGTTCGCAAAAAAAATACGAAAATGAGTTTATCGGTCTGAACTCTCGTCTGGACGAAATACAAGCTGCTTTTTTAAGAGTGAAGCTCAAAGATTTAGACCAGCAGAATCAAAAAAGGAGGGAAGTAGCCAAGCGTTATTTATCGGAAATTAAAAATCCGAAAATTGTGCTTCCGTATTATAACGGTTCAGAAAATCACGTTTTTCATTTGTTTGTTATTCGCACCGAAAACAGAGAAGAGCTACAATCATATTTGCTTAAGAATAATATAGAAACGCTTATCCATTACCCGATTGCTCCTCATAAACAACAGGCAATGAAAGCTTTTTCGCATTTATCCCTCCCAATAACCGAACAAATTCACAATCAAGTGTTGAGCATCCCGATAAGTCCTGTTTTGACAGATGATGAAATCTCGAAAGTTATCAATGTTTTGAACAATTACGAATAAACAGTTCAACAATTAAACGATTCAACATTTTGAAACTGATAAAATCTATATTCCAAAATCCGGTTTTCAAAATCACTTCGATAAACAGCGTAAGTGTGCTGATTCGTATAGTTACAGGATTGGTTTCTACTTCTGTTGTTGCGAAAATTCTGGGTCCGGGTGGTGTGGCTTTATTGGGAAATTTACGAAATTTTATCACTTCGTTAGAGACGATTTCGGTTTTAGGGTTTAATCAAGGAATCGTAAAATACGTCGCCCAACACAACAAAAATGAGGAAAAATTAAAGAAAATTATTTCTACGGTTTTTTGGACACTTCTGGGTGTTTCATTTTTAGTTGCTGTCCCACTTTTTGTTTTTGCAAACTATTGGAATGCACTCATTTTTGGAAGTGAATTTGACTTTTCAATCGTGTTTAGAGTGACTGCATTAACCATTCCGCTTTTTGCCTTAAATATTTTCTTGATTGCCATAATCAACGGTTTATCTGAGTTCAAAAAAGTAATTTATATCAATATTGTTGGCAATCTCCTTGGTTTTGGATTTACAATCTTTATGGTTTTGCAATACGGAATTAACGGAGCTTTACTGGCTATGGCTTTTGTTCCTGCTATTTTGTTTGTAGTAAGTTGGTTTTGGATTTCAAAATCACTTGATTTAAAGCGATACATCAAAAAAGGATTATATGATTTTTCGGTTATCCGTAATCTTTCGGAGTATTCACTGATGGCTTTTGTCTCTGCCTTTTGTCTTCCGATTATTTACTTAAAAATCAGAACTAACGCTATAGATGTAGTGGGGTTAGAAAATGCGGGAAACTGGGAAGCAATGAACAGGTTGGCTAACTTTTATTTGATATTTGTCTCGACCTTGTTGTCGGTGTATTTCTTTCCGAAATTAGCACAATCGGAATCGGACAGGCAAACTCAATCCGTATTTTTTGATTATTACAAAAGTATAATTCCAATGTTTTTGGTGGGAGGTTTGATTTTGTATTTTTTAAGAGATATTTTTATTACGCTTATCTATTCGGAACGCTTTTTAGTGCTTTCAGACTTGTTTTTATGGCAATTAGTAGGAGACTTCTTTAAGGTCTGTTCACTGATTTTAGGCTATCAGTTTTTTGCCAAAAAGATGACCAAAGCGTTTCTTGTGACCGAAATATTCTCGATAGCAGTACTTTATTTTTCGAGTAATTATTTGATGAGAACTTTCGGAACTGAGGGGCTTGTAATAGCTCATACCGTAACTTATTTTATATATTTTTTCGTACTTTTGATAATGTTCAGAAAAGTGGTGTTTTTATCAAAAAGTGCGACCATTTGAGAATGATATGAGTATAATCAAAAAATATTACAAAAAATGATAGAAACCTACATCAGAGATATACCCAATTTCCCGAAAGAGGGAATTATCTTTAAAGATATTACTCCATTACTTAATAATGTAGCGGCAAGAAATGAAGTTTTAAAAAATATAATTAAAAATATTCCCGATGTAAAAATTGACAAAGTAATTGGAGTAGAAAGCAGGGGTTTTTTCTTTGGGATATTATTGGCTCAGGAGCTAAATGCCGGTTTTGTTCCTGTCCGAAAAAAAGGAAAACTTCCCTTTGATACGGTATCTGCTTCGTATGAATTAGAATACGGAACGGACATTTTAGAGATTCATACAGACGCTATTAAAAAAGGCGAAAACATATTGATTCACGATGATGTACTGGCTACGGGAGGAACGATAAAAGCCGTAACCAAATTGGTTGAAAAATTAGGAGGAAATATCATTCAACTTAACTTTTTGATGGAATTAGAATTCTTAAAAGGAAGAGAAAAAATTAAAAACTACAACACCTATTCAATCTTAAAATATTAATCCTATCATGAAATTTCATACCAGAAAATGGGTTAAACCCGAAGATTTGAATGCCAACGGAACACTTTTCGGAGGACGATTATTGGCTTGGATAGACGAAGAAGCTGCTTTATACACTATCGTACAGTTAGAGAATCCGAAGGTAGTAACCAAATATATGTCCGAGATCAATTTTATGGCTTCTGCCAAACAAGGCGATATAGTCGAGATCGGAATTGAGGTTATAAAGTTCGGAAAATCATCAATTACTTTGCGTGGTGAAGTGCGCAATAAAATGACACACGAAACCATTATTTCGGTTGATCAGATTATTATGGTAAACCTCGATAAAGAAGGAAGACCTGCTCCTCACGGAAAAACAAAAGTAGAATACGTTAAGGACAGGCTCGGGAAATAATCCAAAAAACTGGTAATGTATTAAAAATCCTGCTCAAAAGAGCAGGATTTAAAACTAAAAACATTTTACTTTTTATTGCTTTATGATTTTGACAGTTTGTGACTTACTGCCTGACACAATATTAAGAATATAAACTCCTTGAGAAAGGTCAGCAATATTGATTTGCCCTTCTTTTACACCTAAAGTTATATTTTTAACCACTCTGCCATTCATATCTATAATAGTTATGTTGTCAATAACAGATATACTGTTAATATTGACTATATCTTTTGCAGGATTTGGGTAAACTAATAGCTCTGAATCCTTAGACTCATCTAATACAATCTGAATTTTTATTGGTTTAACATCCTTGTTTTTAAGTTTTGTATTTGGCAAATCTTCACACCCTTCTATCATAGCCCAAAAAACAGAACTACTATCTATATGCGTATTTGGTAACATATAGACAACATTACCTGCATTAAGAGTTATATCTTGGTTCGTTTCCACACTATAATTTGACATTGTTGTAATTACATCTGATGATTCATAAATTTTATAATTTAAAGTCTCTGGATAACTTAATGCTACAAATTCTTTACATAGATTTTCATCAAGTATTGGAATTAATTGAGGTAAACCTGACTCACATTTTTTACCATTTAAATATATAGCTTCAAAATTTACGTAGGAATAATCAAAAGAATCTGAATTCTCAATGCGAGCTAAATAATTCGAATTCAATCTTGAATAATAAATATTATTGTCCACGCCTCTTTGTAAACTACCATGATGGTGTCCTGTTACCGCACTATAAACTACCCTCGTCATATCTTGCTGAATTGGATTAAATAAGTCAAAAACTACAACCTCTCCACCAGCTTTTCTTCCTATATAAAGTAATGTACCATCAGAATTAAACTCGGATGAATAAGGTGAATAATTATAATTTGCCAAAGCATCCAATGAATATGAATTACATAAGAGGCCTTCGGAATTATCAAACCCTCTCACATAGGCATAAAAAGTCAAAAGAGGGTTATTCCACCTGGTAAAAGCGACAAGGTGACTACAATCTATACTTGCCCCATAAGGTAATTCGGAAGGTAGTTCGGGAGAGATTCTGATGTGTCCCCAATCTTCAAAATTTTCACTAAAGTTTAAATTACTTATTTGAGGGTTATCATTATCAAAACCATTAATGTCTAACTTGTATGAATACAATGAACTACCATTAGGGATCAAAACCCAATAACTTTGACCATCTGAATGTTTAACAGCTGTAACTGCCTCCGACGTAAACGCAAAAGATGATCCAGAACCATTAAGAATTACTTCATTCTTTATACTACTGACTTCTCCTAAAGGTTGACCTGCCAAAGGTCCAACAGTTTCAATTGCTCCCAAACTCATATCAACTACAGAATACGCAATAAAAGCTGTAGAATCATCTCCTGCTGCCATTGTAAAAACAAAATATTGTGTAAAGCTACCTGGTTTAGGTAAAATTAATGTTTGCTGAGTAGATGGATTCGCTGATAAATCCGTTCCGTTTGTCATTATTTGATGTTGCCTATTCCATATCGTTCTCCCGTTTGTATAAAACAGTAAATTACCGTTAGCATCGCTAACAGTTGCAACACCTTCGTTAGTATCCATCTGGCTATCTGTAAGAACAACAGGAGGACTCGTATTAAAAGACAATCCTGCCTTCTTTCCAAAATACCAGTTGTTGTTTTCTCCCTGCGAAAAGGCAAAGCAGGACAAAAACAACCCGAATAATAAAATTATTTTTTTCATAATTCAATGTATTAAGGATTATTTTTGATTTTCTAAAAGGAGCTTAACCTGCTCTTTCAACTCGTTGAGCTCTTTTTGTTGTTGGATTAGATAGAGAGTAAGCTCTTCAATTTTTTCCTGTTGGATTGTTGTAATTTTTCCAAGCTCAATACCGTTTTCTGCTACTTCTTTAGCAGACGGCACATTAGGTAGATGCTTGTTTTCTTTGATAAATACTTCAACTTCCTCGAGTTTTGGAAGAAGGTAGTTTTCTTCAAAAACATAATCTGCCCAGTCTCCTTCTAACATTACCCTTACTTCTTCGGTAAGAATACCTCCGTAAACAAAAAGATTATAGTTTTCCACATCTACCGTACCTGCCAAAGCCGGAAAATCTCCAAAATTGTAACCCACACCTACCTTACCGTTAAACTTTAACTGGTCTTCTGCAAAATCTCCCCAGATAAGAGGAATGGTAGATGAAGAATTTTCAATGTAAAGTTTATTGTTAATTGGACTTATAGACACACCAGACGCAGCATATTTACCAATAAAAATATTATTCGAACCATCTTGGTCATACCCAGCACCTGCCCCAACGAAAGTATTTCCACTTCCATAATTTTCAACACCACTACGAGCTCCAATACAGGTGTTATTATCATTATCGTTATCTCCTCCTGCCCACCTGCCCACATAGGTATTAAAACTTCCATTTTGATTATAAACCCCAGTACGGTGACCAATGAAAGTATTATCATTTCCAGTTGTTTGTTTTCCTGTTTGATACCCAAAAAAAGTATTTCCTGTTCCCCCTGTTCCTGTCTCTGTCCCAAACCTTGTCAATGTAGAAGACATAGAAGATTGTCCCTGAACAAATAATGTTCCTGCTAAAAATAATCCTGTAAAAAATAGTTTTGTTGTTTTCATAAGATGACGATTTAAATGTTAAAGTCCAAAGATATTAAAATTTTGTTAAAAACAAAAAAATATACTTTTCGCTGATATTAAAAAAATGTTATTTATCAACAATAAATTCTGATATAATTTTTTTTATGTATCTTTGTCCTATTCAAATCAAATTAAAAAAAGAAATGCTATGAAAAAAATTTACATTTTAGCTGCTACACTTTTTATTGCAGCTTCTTCACAAGCTCAAGTAGTTTTCAGTCAACTTTACGGAGGTGGAGGAAATAGTGGTGCTACTATTAAGAATGATTATGTCGAGCTTTTTAATGCAGGAACATCAGCTGTAAGTTTAGATGGTTATGTAATTCAATATGCTTCAACAGCAGGTGTTTTTGGAGGAACATCTACAAATCCAAACAAAACTTATTTACCAAATGTAACTTTACAGCCAGGACAATATTACTTAATTCAAATGGCTGCTGGTAATGGTGGAACGGTAGATTTAGAGCCTGACTTTATTCCTACGGAAGACAATCAAGTTTTAGCAATGGCTGGAGCTAATTTCAAAATTGCTCTTACTTCTGATGACACAACTGTAACCGCTCCTACTGATTCAAATGTTTTAGATTTTGTAGGTGTGGGAACTGCTAATATGTATGAAGGTTCAGCTGCTACACCTGCTGCATCAAATACAACAGCTGTTTTTAGAGCTTCTAATGGTTGTCAAGACACAAATGATAATGCGGCTGATTTTACAGCAAGCGAGCCTGCTCCAAGAAATATGGCTACTGCTTTAAATGTTTGTAATAATGCCTCAATAAAAGACAATAACATTGCAGGATTAAGCATTTATCCAAACCCTGCAACAGGAAGTGTGTTGAATGTTACTTCACACAACAATATCGAAAAATCAGTAGCTATTTTTGATGTTCTTGGAAAACAAGTTATCAATACTAAAACTGTAAACGGGAGCGTAAATATCGCTGACCTTAATGCAGGGGTTTATATCGTAAAAGTAACCGAAGAAGGAAAAACAGCTACAAGAAAATTAGTAGTTAAGTAATTCTTACTTAAAATAATTACTAAAAAAGCATCAACGAGAGTTGGTGCTTTTTTGTTGCTTTTTAAAACTTTCTGACTTTCGACATTCGACTAAAAAAGCTATCTTTGCACCTTTTTAAAACATTATCTTAAATAGAGGTCATTTCAAATGGAAATCGTAATAAAGCTCTCTCAATTTTTATTGAGTTTATCACTGCTTATTGTTCTTCACGAATTAGGACATTTTATTCCTGCCAAATTGTTCAAAACCAAAGTCGAAAAATTCTATCTTTTCTTTGATATTAAGTTCTCTTTATTCAAAAAGAAAATAGGAGAAACGGTGTACGGAATCGGTTGGCTACCACTCGGAGGATATGTGAAAATTGCAGGAATGATAGATGAGAGTATGGATACCAAGCAGATGAAACAGGAGCCACAACCTTGGGAGTTTCGCTCTAAACCGACTTGGCAAAGGCTGATTATTATGCTTGGAGGTGTAATTGTAAATTTCATATTGGCTTTTGTGATTTACATAGGAGTAGTTTGGTTTTACGGAGAATTAGACATCAAAAACTCTAATGTAAAAGACGGAATCTGGGTTACCAACCCAATTTTGGAACAGGCAGGACTTCAAACCGGAGATAAAATCATTTCGGTTGACGGACAAGAAATAGAGAGTTTCTTTGATTTACCTGAAAAAATCATGTTGAGCAGTCAGGTAGTTGTAAACAGAAACGAAGCCCAAACCACAGTTGAATTGCCTAAAAATCTTATCGGGCAGATTGTTGACGAAAACAAGAAATCTTTACTTTACTTACGTGTTCCATTCGTCATATCCGAAATACAGGAAGAATCCCCTAACCTGAATACACTTCGGGTTAAAGATATGATTTTGGATATAAACGGTCAGGAAATCAAATATTTTGATCAAGCCTCTGAGTTGCTTCAATCACTAAAAGGCAAAACAGTAACCGCAACGATTTTGCGTAACGAAAAAAAGGAATCCGTTGAACTTCATGTAAACCAAGAAGGTCTGTTGGGAGTAAGACCCGGTATTGTCGGAGTTTCAGACTTAGAAAAACTTGGAGTTTATAATGTCGAGAAAGTACAATACGGACTTTTAGAATCCATACCAAGGGGAATTGAAAAAACAACCGAGCGATTCTCGAGTTATTGGAATCAGTTAAAAAAAATAATCAACCCGAAAACCGAAGCTTACAAAGGAGTGGGTGGTTTTTACGCTATTTTTAATGTTTTTCCCGATGTTTGGTCTTGGGAGTATTTCTGGAACGTAACAGCATTCCTTTCGATTATGCTCGGAATAATGAATCTACTTCCGATTCCTGCTCTTGACGGAGGACACGTGATGTTTTTGCTGTACGAGATGATTACACGAAAAAAACCAAGCGAAAAGTTTATGGAAAGAGCCCAAATGGTAGGATTCTTCATCCTGATTGCCTTACTGCTTTTTGCTAACGGAAACGATATTTTTAGGGCTTTTAAATAGCTATAAGCAATAGGCTATAAGCTAAAAATAAAAACATTTTTTAATATATTTGCAAATACTTAAATTTTAAAAACAACCTTGCCTAAAGCATACAGCTTATGGCTTAAAGCTAAAAACTATGAATTTCAATCTTACAGAAGAACAGCAAATGATACAACAAGCTGCTCGTGATTTTGCACAACAAGAGTTGTTACCTGGAGTTATTGAACGTGACGAACATTCTACCTTTCCAACCGAACAAGTAAAGAAAATGGCAGAACTCGGATTCCTCGGAATGATGGTAGATCCGAAATACGGAGGAAGCGGATTAGACAGTGTTTCTTATGTTTTGGCTATGGAAGAAATCGCAAAAGTAGATGCTTCGGCTGCTGTGGTTATGTCTGTAAACAACTCGTTGGTTTGTGCAGGAATGGAAAAATATTGCAGCGAAGAACAAAAACAAAAATACTTAGTGCCATTGGCTTCAGGTCAGGTTATCGGAGCTTTTTGTTTGTCAGAACCCGAAGCAGGAAGTGATGCAACTTCGCAAAAAACCACAGCCAAAGATATGGGAGATTATTATTTGTTGAACGGAACGAAAAACTGGATAACTAACGGTTCTACCGCTTCGACTTATTTAGTAATGGCTCAAACGCATCCTGAAAAAGGACACAAAGGTATCAATGCTTTCATCGTTGAAAAAGATTGGGAAGGCTTCGAAATCGGACCGAAAGAGCAAAAAATGGGTATTAGAGGTTCTGATACACATTCGCTAATGTTTACTGATGTAAAAGTTCCGAAAGAAAACCGCATCGGAGAGGATGGTTTCGGATTCAACTTTGCGATGGCTGTGCTTAACGGAGGTCGTATCGGAATTGCCTCTCAAGCACTTGGAATTGCCCAAGGAGCTTATGAATTAGCCCTAAAATATGCACAAGAACGCAAGGCTTTTGGAAAAGAAATTATTCATCATCAGGCAATTGCTTTCAAATTAGCTGACATGGCTACACAAATTTCAGCTGCACGTATGCTTTGTTTTAAGGCTGCTGCCGAAAAAGACGAAGGAAAAGATATTTCTATCTCCGGTGCTATGGCAAAATTATACGCTTCTACAACTGCTATGGAAGTTACAACCGAAGCAGTACAGATTCACGGAGGAAACGGATACGTAAGAGAATACCACGTAGAGCGTATGATGCGTGATGCTAAAATTACTCAAATATACGAAGGAACTTCCGAAATTCAGAGAATTGTTATTTCGAGAGGAATTTCAAGAAAATGATATACACCTTAGCCTCATAACAAAAAACCTAACAGGAAAAACTGTTAGGTTTTTCTCATTAATAAAAGACCATAATATTAAATTCCTGTTCTAATGGTTTTTGCTCCTCAAATAACCGACTGATAAGAGCTTTTCCGTAGTATTCATAAAATTCCGAGAAGTTTCCGACTCTTTCCTGTAGGGTTTGGTTAGGAAAAAGCTGGTTTTGTAGTGAAATAATCTGTTCTAATCTGTCGGAAAAATATTTTTTATTGGCTTTCAGCAAGCGTTTTTCGAGATTTTCCAATCCTTTTATTTGCTTTCGTTCTTGTGCCTTAACCGCTCCTGAAAAAGATTTATCGGTTTTCTCGGTCGCCTTTCGCAAGATGTTGAATTGATGTGTTAATTGCCTTTTGAGTACTGAAAAATCTACTTCTATTTTCGAAAATTCGTTAGTTTTACGGTTTATTAAATCGGTTTGTTTTTCGAATAAGTCCGAAAAAGAAAGATTTAATTTTTCTCGTCTTTTGTTTTGTTTTTCTGTAACCAAAAGTACCGAATTGCGAAGCAAAAGAACAGGGAATGGAACTTTAACTTCTTCAAACAAAGATTTCAGTTCTAACCAATAAGCCAATTCTCCGCCGCCTCCAGTATAACACAGATTTGGCAAAATAACCTCCTGATATAATGGACGCATAATCACATTCGGGCTGAACTTTTCCGGATGTTTTTCTGCTAATTCAAGGATTTCACTTTCCGAAAAACGCAAACTTGTATTATTGATAATATAGGCGTCGTTTTCTTTTATAATTCGTTCCCTAATGTTTTTGTCTAAATAAAACAAATTGACTTCTCTCGGATTTACCTGGATAGAATATCGAAAATTCTCAATAGTTTCGGATACCTTCGCAAAAGAAGTCTGATTCAAAAGTTCGTTTTTTATATAAGGAGAAAATAGACTTTTTAGTGATTTATCATTTCCGTCAAGGATAACCAACCCATATTCAGAAAATAATTCGTTGACCAAAAATCGGGTAGCATCGGTAAGATTATCGTGTTTCAGATAGGCATTTTCGAAAAGTGTTTTTAGGTATTCTGCATTTTTAGAAGTCCCGATTTCGTCCGAGAAAACTTTAAAGACTTCGTTCAAACCTTGAGTGTCCAATTCTCCTACCGCTCCGCCAGCTTCTCTGTTCCAAGTAATTTTTTTTCCGTGAAGATAAAAATGATTGATTTCCTCAAAATCGTGATCTTCGGTAGCCATCCAAAAAACAGGAACAAAATTATAATTAGGATGTTCAGACTTCAATTCTTTGCTCAGGTTGATAACCGAAACAATTTTGTATAAAAAATAAAGATGTCCGGTAAAGAGATTGAGCTGGTGCCCTGTGGTTATCGTAAATGTATTACTGTTTTTGAGTAATTCTATATTTTGAAGAGTATTTTCAGAAAGAGCGAAATTTTTGTACTGATTCAAGAGCGAATCTGCCAGAACATTTCTGTTTTTCTGACTAAAGTTTTTCTTTTCTTCGATTTGAAGTTTGAAGTTTTCTAAAGTAGGAAAACGATTGTAGAACGGTTTTAAACTCTCGGATTGATTCAGATAATCAACCATTATTTTTGAAAAATAACCTGAACTTTGAAAAGTAATACAACCAGATTTAGACATTTTAAATGAGTTTGATAAAGGACAAAAGTAACGAAAATTTATCCGAATAAAATACTAAAATTTGCCCTGTTATATTTTTATTAAAAGCAAAATACTTTTTATGAAATTCGCTTTTAAAATCGTATTTTTACATAAATATTAGCAGAATGACAAGAGTTAAAAAAATAGGAGTCTTGACTTCGGGTGGAGACGCTCCGGGAATGAATGCTGCAATTCGTTCAGTTGTAAGAACTTGTGCGTATCATAATATGGAATGTGTGGGAATTTACAGAGGTTACCAAGGACTTGTTGAAGGAGACTTCAAAGAAATGGGAGCAAGAAGCGTAAAAAACATCATAAATAGAGGTGGAACTATTCTGAAATCGGCACGTTCTAAAGATTTTATGACAGAAGAAGGACGGAAAATTGCTTTTAAAAACTTACAGCAACAAGATATAGATTCTCTGATAATAATAGGTGGAGACGGAAGTTTTACCGGAGCAATGGTTTTTAATAAAGAGTTTAATATTCCGGTTATCGGAATTCCTGGGACTATTGACAACGATATTTACGGAACAAGTCACACACTTGGATATGACACCGCTCTGAATACTGTGGTCGAGGCTATTGACAAAATCAGAGATACAGCCAACTCACACAATCGTTTGTTTTTTATCGAGGTAATGGGACGCGATGCCGGACATATTGCTCTGAACGCAGGAATTGGTGCAGGAGCAGAAGAAATTCTGATTCCTGAAGAGAACCTCGGTTTAGAAAGAATGTTGGAATCATTGCACAGAAGTAAAGAATCCGGAAAAACCTCAAGTATAGTAGTAGTTGCAGAAGGCGAAAACACAACGGGAAAAAATGTAATGGAACTCAAAGAATATGTCGAAAAGAATATGCCCGAATACGATGTGAAAGTTTCGGTTTTAGGACACTTACAAAGAGGTGGTGCACCATCTTGTTTTGACAGAGTTTTGGCAAGCCGTTTAGGAGTAAAGGCTGTTGAAAGCCTACTCGAAGGAAAATCCGGTTACATGGTTGGGCTTCTTAATGACAAGATAGAACTCACACCGCTCGAAAAAGCCATAAAAGGCTACTCCGGAATTGACCAAGAACTCATCAGAGTATCAGATATAATGAGCGTATAGGTTGAAAAACTGAAAGTTGAAAATGAATATTGAGAAAAGAAAACAAAAATTAGATGTTTTCGATTTTTTTTAATTTTTAAAATTAGATAAATATGATTAAAATTGGAATTAACGGATTCGGGAGAATCGGACGATTAGCCTTAAGAGAAATAGTAAAAAGAAATGATGTCGAAGTAGTAGCTGTAAATGATTTGTTAGAAGTAAATCATTTGGCTTACCTTCTCAAATACGATTCGGTTCACGGTAGATTTGACGGAAAAGTAGAAGCAAAAGACGGAAAACTTATTGTTAACGACAAATCAATCAGAGTAACAGCCGAAAAAGACCCTTCAAATTTGAAATGGAATGAAGTAGGAGCAGAAATTATTTTGGATTGTACCGGAATTTTTACCACTCTCGAAAAAGCAAACACGCATATTCAAGCAGGAGCTAAAAGAGTGATTATTTCCGCTCCTTCCAAAGATGCTCCGATGTTTGTGGTAGGAGTAAATGAAGATAAAATTTCTGTACAAGATACAATTATTTCGAATGCATCGTGTACCACTAATTGTTTAGCTCCGTTGGCAAAAGTACTGAATGACGAATTTGGCATCAAAGAAGCATTGATGACTACCGTGCATGCAGCTACAGCTTCGCAAATGGTGGTTGACGGACCGTCTAAAAAAGATTTCAGAGGAGGTCGTTCGGTACTTGGAAACATTATTCCTGCCAGTACGGGAGCTGCAGCTGCGGTTACCAAAGTGATTCCGGAACTAAAAGGAAAACTTACCGGAATGGCGTTCAGAGTTCCGACTGCCGATGTGTCCGTGGTGGATTTAACTGTAAAACTCTCAAAAGAAACTACTTACGAAGATATAATCCTTGCCCTTAAAAAAGCATCCGAAGGTTCGTTAAATGGAATTATGGCAGTAACCGAAGACGATGTGGTTTCGCAAGATTTTGTAAGTGACACGCATACTTGTGTAGTCGATGTTAAAGCCGGAATCGCTTTGAATGCTACATTTTATAAAATTGTAGCTTGGTACGATAACGAATATGGCTATGCAGCAAAATTAGTAGATTTGGCTGTACATACCTCAAAAGTGAAATAATATTTTGTTTAAAGTTCACGGTTCTTAACCTTAAACTTTTACTGATAAAAAGTGTCTGATTAGACACTTTTTTTGTTTCTTTACGCAACTTTTTGTTCAAGATTCAAAAACATTAAACCAATCCATTTATGAAAAAACTTTTGGCTTTTGGCTTGTGCCTGCTTACTCAAATTATTTTTTCTCAAACCTTTACCAAGCGAGATTCCCTGCAAGGCGGACTACCTTTCGAACGCACTTGTTTTGATGTACAAAAATATATTATAGATGTATCTGTTGATGCAGAAAATAAGTCTATTTCAGGACTTACAACGATTTCTTTTAAAGTAGTTGAAAATACAAAACGAATTCAGTTGGATTTGTTTGAGAATATGAAAATAGATAGCATTGTGAATTTCAACGAAAACAATTCTAAGCTTTTTTTCAAAAAACTAACCTATCAAAGGGAGTATGACGCAGTTTTTGTGAACTTTGAACAAGAATTAAAAAAAGGAGAGGAGGTTGATATTTTCTTTTATTATTCGGGAAAACCTCAAGAGGCTAAAAACGCTCCTTGGGACGGAGGTTTTGTTTGGAAAAAAGACAACAACGGAAAACCTTTTGTAGGAGTAGCCGTGCAAGGCACTGGAGCGAGTTTGTGGTATCCTTGCAAAGATTCACAAACCGATGAACCGGATAACGGAGTGTCAGTTTTTATAACTATTCCAAAAGATTTGGTAGCTGTAAGTAACGGAAGGTATTTTACTGACTTGATTCAAAAAGACGATTATCGTCAATGGATTTGGGAGGTCAGTAATCCGATAAACAATTACAATGTAACCTTAAATATCGGAGATTATGTTCATTTTTCTGATAGATTAAACGGATTGAGTATAGACTATTACGTTTTGCGTGAGAATGAAGAAAAAGCAAAAAAGCATTTTAGAGATGATGTAAAACCGATGTTGGAATGTTTTCAAGAGAAATTTGGAGCATATCCTTTTTATGAAGATGGATATAAATTGGTGGAAACTCCCTATCTCGGAATGGAGCACCAAAGTGCCATAGCTTACGGAAATCAATACAAAAAAGGTTATTTAGGAAATGATATTTCCGGAAGCGGAGTAGGAATGCTGTTCGATTTTATCATCGTTCACGAAACCGGACACGAATGGTTCGGAAATTCCATCACTTCAAAAGATATAGCCGATATGTGGATTCACGAAGCTTTTACGACTTATTCTGAATCAGTTTATGCTGAATGCCGCTTCGGGTACGAAAAAGCTATGTTGTATATCAACGGGCAAAGCAGAATAGTCGAAAACCAAAAACCAATTGTCGGGCAGTTTGGAGTAAACTTCAAACCCAAAAGTACCGATATGTACTACAAAGGAGCTTTGATGCTCAATACTATCAGACATATTATAAACAATGATGAAAAATGGTGGCAACTGATTTTGGATTATTCTCATCACTTTAAACATCAAATTATCGAAGCCAAAGATGTTATTGAGTTTTTTACAACCCAAAGCCAAATCAATCTTAAACCTGTTTTTCAGCAATATCTGTATTATTCCGATTTACCCGAATTACAAATAGAGAATACCAAAAAAGGATTCAATTATTATTGGAAAACCGATGTTGAAAACTTTGAAATGCCTGTTGAAATTCGCCTAAACGAAAAAACTATTCGCTTAAATCCGACCAATAAACCACAGTTTTATAAAACGAAAAAGAAAAAAGGAAATTCAATTGAGGTAGCAAAAAACAAGTTTTTTATCAAGGTAAATTTTGCCGAAAAATAATTTGTTTGTTCTTTCGGGAAAATGGCACGTGATTTGACTTTCCAAGAATCAGTATAAATCAAAAATAATTTTACAATGAAAAAAATAATTTTAATTCTGACTGTTATAACTACAGCCGCTATGCAAGCTCAAGACAAAACTATTCAGCCGCAAATTTCTGTTTCGGGCGAAGGAAAAGTAAAAGTAATTCCGGATCAGGCTATGATTTCGATAGCTGTGGAAACCAAGGGGAAAGAATCCTCAAAAGTGAAAACCGAAAATGACCGCATTATAGATAAGGCTTTAAAATATTTGAAGTCCACTAAAATTGAGCAGAAAGACATCAAAACAGAGCGAGTTTCGCTTTCTCCTCGCCATGATTACAACAAAAAAGAAGATTATTATGTGGCTAACCAAACCATAAACATCTTTTTGAGAGATTTGTCTCAATACGAAACCGTAATGGACGGACTTATCAAAGCGGGAGTAAATCGAATCAATTATGTTACCTTTCAATCTTCGCAATTAGAAAAATTAAAGTCAGAAGCAAGAGTTTTGGCTGTTAAAGACGCTAAGCAAAAAGCAGAAGATTTTGCCGGAGCATTAGGGCAAAAAGTAGGAAAAGCAATTATAATTTCTGACAATTCGCAACCTATATATAGTCCTCCGATTTACAGAAATATGATGATGGCTGATGCAAAATTAGAAGGAGAAATGGCTTCCGAGACTTTAGCAGTGGGAGAAATGGAAGTGAATACTAATGTTAGTATAACTTTTGTCTTAGAATAATATTTAAATTAAATGCTTACAAAAACAAAAATAGGAAGCACAACAGCTTCCTATTTTTGTTTAAACTAAAACATATTCAAAAATTTCAATCCTATCATAATTCCGTCTGAAGAGTAAGCCGAACCGTTGTAGGCTCTAATGTAATCAAAACGCAACATTCTGAATTTTCCGATTCCGATGTTGTCAAAACCAACCGAAAATTCGTTGTACGGAGTTCTTTCAGGAATTGAGATATTGTGGTAACCAACATTCAAAGACCATTGCAGCTTGTTCAGCAAAGGAATTTTATTCATAATAAATCCATTAAACTGATGTTCGAAGTGCATTTCCAAATAACTGTCGTTAGTGCTGTGCGAGTAATAGGGAAGTAGGTGAAACTGATTCAGGTACCAGTTGCTTGTGGCTACGTGGGTTTGATTTCCGTTGAAGTGTTTATAGTCGATAAACGAAATATTATCTGCTCCGAAAAACTTTCCTGCTTTGATATTTCCGCCTAAGGTTCCTTTGTTGCTAAAAGTTTTGGAGTGCGTAATTCGAGCTGCCACAAAATCGTAATTCAAGTTGGTTTGGTTTGCTGAAAATCCTTTCTGATAGTTCAGAAATATAGTCGGGTAATCTTCATTCGGATAGTTCCATTTTGCATCGGGTCGAGAAATATACTTCTGACCAAAACGAATTCTTGCACCAATGTTGGCTTTATAAATATGATGTTCGGAAAATGCCGGAGTTGTATCGTCATTCGGGTTTAACGGATTGTTAGACAAATATTCTTTATCTTTTTTTATCAGTACATAATCAGTTGTATTAAATAGGGCTTTTCGGTTAGAATATTCTAAAGAGCCACTCATATAGAATCCGTTTACGACTTCTTGTCCGTAAGCTAATTTGGCAAATTCTTCGTTGAATATTTTCATATAATTATCCTTAAAAAATAAGGTGCTTACCGTATTTATAAGCGGATTTATCGGATTGTTTTCATTGAACTGGCTTACTTTACTTCCTCCCGAAATATTGATAGTTGCCTGATTATATCGGTTGAACCGATGATTAAACCAACCGTTTACCCGAAGCCTTTCATCAGATAATCCGTAATTGAATCCTGTTCCGATGCTGGTATAAGTTCCTTTTTCTTCATTATTTCTGAAATAGCTTATACTCGAATTAAAATTCCAACCCTGAACCGTGTTGAACGAAGTGGACATTATATCAGAAATTCCGTCATACGAAATATTCCATTTTTTGTACGAATTTTTGTAGGTATATCCGAATAATATATCGGTAATCTTGAACTTATTGTTTTTTCGGTCTAACGAATCCAAATAGGTTTTTGAATTTCGCAAGGTCTGAATACTGTCTTTTTTGATGTAATCTGTAATTTCTTCACCGGTTAAAGGAACCGGTCGGAAATCATTCCAAAACGAGTCATCTTTTTTGTTGGCTTCTTTATCAAAAGAGATAATTTCTCTGGTAAAGGTTTTTCTTTCAAAATTTTCAACAAATTCGTAATTGCTGAAAACATGAGTAAATTTGCCTTGAAACTTGACTCCAAAAGCTCCTGCCTCGAAGTCAAAAGTTTGTAAATTCTTTGTCCACTTATCGTTTTTTGAATTATATCCGTAGGTTTGAGCAAGTAGCAAATTATCCAAAAAAGGCTGATTCATTCGGTATCCTTTTATGCTCAACTCGACTCCGTAAACGGCAAAATTATCTTCGATGATGTATATAAATCCTTCAAAAACAGGCTCTTTGTCTCGTTTGGCGATAACCTGAATTTTGTTAATCAAATTTTCGTTTTCGTCATAAAAAGAGTTTTCTAATTTATATTTGTAGTAATTGAAAGCATTGTCTGCAATAGGTGAAATCATTTTTACACCAAAATCAATATAGTTGTCATAAAAATCAAAGTCTGTTCCCTCTGCAGTATTATAGCTGAAACCTTTGTCGTCTCCACTGATTTTTGAAGCGATGATGTGTTCTTTTAGTTTGTTGGGTTTTTGAACAGTAACTTTAGAAATGGTTTCCGAGAGGTACAAAATTCCCGAACGGGTTGAATCGAGTCCGGTTTCCATTCCGTCTAAATCTAATTTCTGGCCTAATATTTTTTCGGGTAAATCCTTTACTTTAAAAATTCCTTTAGAATAAAAATCTGCTGTGAATTTGTCGGTTTTCTCGGAATTTATTTTTTTATTTTTAATAGCATTCCTGATGATTTCGAGTGCTGGATCTTCATTACTGGAAATTACAATTTCGTCCATAAAATAACTTTCGTCTTCCATGGTTACATTCTGAACAAACGGAAGCGAATCAACACTCACTGAAACTTTTTCTGTTTTGAAAGCTAAGCTTCTGAAAATGATGATGTAATTTCCTGTTTCTTTGACATCAAGCCGATAATCTCCATTGTTGTTTGACGAGGTTCCGATATAGGTATTTTCGATTAAAACGCTTACATAAGGAATCGGATTTCCATAAACATCAGTTATTTTTCCCTTGATTTGAGATTGACCAACGAAACAACCGATAAATAAAAGCAGTAGAGTAAGTTTTTTGTACATATTGTTTAGTTCTATATTCTTCAATAGACGAAAAATAGGAGTAAATGGTTGTATGTTAAATTACAAGTTGTAAATTACGAATTACGGAATTATAAATCACACATTCGTAATTAATTGTAAATCAAATATTTTTTTCTGATTTGTTTAAATTTTTCCAAATCTTTTTCCCACGTTTTTCGGATTTCAGACTCCGATAATCCTTGTTCGATTTGCTGTTGCAGTTTTTTTGTTCCTGCTAATTTTACAAAGAAGTTATTGAAAAATTTTGATTTGTCTTCGGTCTTATTATAAGCATCTATCAGCCACCCCAAATATAAACTACTTACTTTCATTTGAGATAAATCTCTACCATAGCAAGTTTTTCCATTATATAACGGGTTTTTTGCCCCTAAATTTGGTTTCGGAACAAAACTAAAAAGACTTTCTTTTTTTAATGTTTCAATATTATATTTTTTTACTTCATCTCTACTTAATTCTTTATAAACAGTAACTGTTTCATCTGTTCCACACCTATCTGAATGAGGGTTTTGCACAACAACAGAATATACTTCTTTTGGTAAATAAGGCGACCCATAAATCTGAAACTGCTTATCTGTTCCTCTACCTACACTTACATTCGTTCCTTCAAAAAAGCAAAGACTTGCATACAGATTTATAGCTTTATCATTGGGAAGATTCGGAGACGGAGCAACAGGCAGGCTATAAAGCATATTTCGTTTATAATTCGTGCATTCTACAACCGTCAAATCACATTTGAGAGCTTGTCCTGAGCTTGTCGAAAGATTAAGCCATTTTTCTCCGTTTATCATTTGGGCATATTCTCCGATTGTCATTCCGTGAAGCACCGGAATCGGGTGCATTCCGACAAAACTCGTATGCTCTTTTTCTAAAGTTGGTCCGTCAATGATATTTCCGTTTGGATTTGGTCGGTCTAAAACTATAAGCGGAATATTATTTTCGGCACAAGCTTCCATTAGATAATGAAGTGAAGAAATATAGGTGTAAAACCTTGCTCCAACATCTTGCAAATCAAAAATCATGATATCAATTCCCGAAAGTTGTTCTTTGGTTGGTTTTTTGTTGTTTCCGTAAAGGGAAATTATCGGAAGTCCTGTTTTGGTGTCTTTTCCGTCTTTGATGAGTTCGCCTGCATCGGCTGTTCCTCTGAAACCGTGCTCAGGAGCGTAGATTTTTTGGATGTTGATTTTGTTTTCAATTAGGAAATCTACAAGATGTTTTTCTTCTAAATATACAGTAGATGTTTTGGTTACAAACTCTTCGGTATCGGTAATTGTACGTTCTTTTTTGGTCTGAAAAGACTGTGAAATAACAACTCCCGTTTGATTTGTGAGAATTCCGACTTTTTTATTTTGAAGTAACGGGAGGTATTTTTGATGGTTTTCTGCTCCAGTTTTGATGTTCTCAAAGAGAAGGCTTTTTTCTTTTGACTTTTGTGCATTGCACAAAAAAAAACCAATCAAAAACAGAAACGGTAATAGTGTTTTCAAAAAATAATTCATTTCAATAAATTTTCAGTAAAGATAACAAATCAAAGCCTAACAAAAGTTGTTCCGAAAATCAAACGTAAAACTGTCCGAAATACTCTTTTGAATCGGAATCAAAAGTTGGTTTTTGCAACAGTTCTAAAGTTTTGGAACTCAACAGGTCAAAATCTTCCTGGGTGAAATCCTCTCCGAAACTTTCTTTGCAGAAATTCCCGATTGTTCCTAATACGAGTTGCATTTCATCTTCGGAAATACTCCCATTTTGAATATGTCTTTGTCTGATGATGTATGCTCCTGTCCAAGAGGCTATATCAATAACAGTCTGATAAGAAACTTGTCCGTTTTGGTCGGTTGATTTGTTGAGAAAATGATTCATTTGGTTGTAAATCATTTCCTGAAGGCTTATGTTTTCCATGATTTATTTTATATTTTTTGTTGTGTGCCAAGTATATTAATGTATTCTGTAATATCTGTAAATTCAAAATTCAGGTCGGTTTTAATTTTTTGATTGGAGAAAACAGTTTGCGAATGTGCCGCATCGCTCATCGATTTGGTAAGTTTTCTTTCCTTGAAAAACAAAGTAGCAACCAGCCAATCTATTTTTGAGGCAAGATTTGTCATTGTTGGGTTGGCATAAAATTTTGGTTTTTTTGCTCGAACCGAAACCGCTATTTTCGATAGAAAATCCTTAAAAGACATATTCTCTCCAACTAAGATGTATTTCTCAGAGGTTATATCACTCTTCATAAGCATATACATCGCTTTTACGACATCGGTAACAGCGACAAATCCTGTTTTTCCTTTGGTATAAAAAAACATTCCACTTTTGACTTTTCTGAAAAATTTTGCGCTTCCGTGGTCTAAGATTTCAGGACCTAAAATCACTCCCGGATTTACTATGACAACATTTAACCCTTCTTGAGAACCTCTAAAAACTTCCATTTCTGCCCCATATTTCGAAATAGCATAATCTCCATTATTTGCGTTGGGATTCCAAGGAGTATTTTCGGTAATGGTTAGGCTAATTTTTTCAGGTTCTCCTAAGGCTGCAATGGAACTTACGTAACAAAACTTTTTTACTCTAAAATCAATTGAAAGATTAACCATATTTGCAGTTCCTTCTATATTTATTTTATACATTTTATCATCGGAAGCAGATAAAGAAACATAAGCAGCACAATGATACACCTCAGAAATATTTTCAAAAGCTTTTTCCAAAGCAGGAACGTCGTTAATATCGGCTTGTGTCCATTCTATTTTTGAGAATAGATGGGTTTTCTGATAAAAATCGAAGAACTTTTTGGTCTTATTAATACTGTTTTTGGTTCTGAAAACAGCGCGAACATCTTCGCCTTTTTCGAGTAAAAAAATCAAAAGATGAGCACCTATAAGACCCGTTCCTCCGGTTATTAAGTTCATATACTATATTTTGTGCTAAAATACGGATTTTAATATCAATGACAATATTGAAATCAAACTGCTTAACACGTTAAAATTATACTATTAAAGTCTTACTGCTTGATACTTTTAGTCTTAATACTTTTTATAAATTTGCAAAATGGAATTTTCTTCAAAAACATTAGAAAAAGCAGTTCTGGAAATGTCCCAATTGCCGGGAATTGGTAAAAGAACCGCATTGCGTTTGGTATTACATCTGCTCAGACAACCCAAAGAACAAACCGAAATTTTAGCCACATCGCTCATTGATGTTACTCAAAACATAATTTTTTGTAAAAAATGCCACAACATTTCGGATTCGGACATTTGCGAAGTGTGTGTCAATCCAAACAGGCATCACAATATTGTATGTGTAGTTGAAGATGTGAGAGACGTGATGGCGGTTGAGAATACCGGGCAATTTAAAGGAGTATATCACGTTTTGGGAGGAAAAATTTCGCCTATAGATGGTATCGGACCTTCTAATCTTTCGATTTCCTCATTGATTGATAGGGTAAAATCAGGAGAAATATCTGAGGTTATTTTTGCGTTAAGCCCCACAATGGAAGGAGATACAACCAACTTTTATATTTATAAACAAATTAAAGATTATAATGTGATTTTTTCAACAATAGCAAGGGGGATTGCTGTTGGAGACGAACTTGAATTTGCTGATGAGATTACTCTGGGTAGGAGTATTCAAAAAAGAATTCCTTTTGAAACCTCTATGTAGTTAAAAAAATCCTCTCTCAGATTCGAAAAAAGATATATATTTGTAGCTTGAAAAAATATGAACCTTAAAAATTTATGAAAAAAAATATTATAGCTGTTCTTTTTTTGATTTTTCTGTCTTCTTGTGTTCCTACAAAAGACTTGATTTACTTACAAGAAAAAGAAAAATCCTCACAACAGAATGTTCAGGCAGAAGCCTTTAAACCCTACCGGATTCAGATAGGAGACCAATTAAGAATAGATGTAAAAACAGACGTTCCAGGTGACAGACTAAGCCCTCTTTTTAAAATAAGTAGTCAAACAGGAGGTAATGCCAATCAAGGAGGAGGAATATATTTTAGCTCGTATGTAGTTGATGAACACGGGAATGTCAGAATTCCTTTGATAGGAGAAGTTAACGCACTCGGATTTACTGCTGACGAAATTCGTCTGAAAGTAGAAGAAAAACTAAGAGAAGATCATTACACAGAAAATGTTAATCTTTTTGTTGATGTTAAATTAGCAGGATTTCGCTTCTCGGTAAACGGAGAAGTAAAAAGCACAGGAACTCAAACTTTATTTCAAGATAGGGTAACTATAATGGAAGCTATTGCGACCGCAGGAGATATAACTACTGTTGGAAACAGGAGAGAAGTGAGTATCATCAGAAGATTTCCTCATGGTTCGGAAATTTATACGATTGATTTGACCGATCGAAAAATAATGGAATCCCCTCATTATTACATCCAGCCAAATGATTATATTTACGTAAAACCTCTTCCACAAAAATCTTGGGGAACAGGTACAACCGGTACACAAACTATGTCAACGATAATTACCAGTCTATCACTTTTGATGACCACCATTGTTTTAATAGGAAGATTACAATAAAAAAAGATGCTTGATTTAAAAGATTTCTCGTTCATGGAAAATCAAACGATGTTTGATTTCAAAGGTTTTTTTTTAAAAGTTGCCGGTTACTGGAAGTGGATTTTGGGATGTATATTACTCTTCCTTTTTGTTGCTTATCAGATTAATATAAGAAAAGAAAAAATATACGCATTAGATGCTCTTATCGTAGTACGAGACGAGGCAAGTCCGTTATTGACTTCAAATACCAGTTTGATTTTTAATTGGGGAGGAGTTTCAGAAAAGGTACAAACTATAACAGCCATACTCAAATCCAGACACCACAACGAGCAGGTTGTCGAGCAATTAGAATATTACATAGATTATCTTATTAAAGACAAGTACAACTATGTCGATGCTTACGGACGTGTGCCGTTTTATGTCAATATAGACAAATCTAAACCGCAGTTAGCCAATCATTATATCGGAATAAAATTTTTAAACGAATCTGAATACGAACTCACTGTTATTTTTGAAGAAGAACAAGCAAGAACCTACACGTATTCATTAGATTTGGCTTCTAATATTAATGTAGAAAAAGCAACTTTTTCTAAAAAATACAAAATAGGGGAGCACGTAAGTCTTCCATTTTTAAATTGGAAACTCGAACTCAAAGACAACTTTTTTGATTATAAAGGAAAAGAGTACTTCGTTAGCTTTAATAGCTTTAACAGTACGGTTTCTAAATATTCTCAAATTTCGGTTTCTAATGCCAACAAAACAGGAGGTTCTATTTTGAAACTTGAACTAGAAGGAACCAACAAAAATAAGTTAGTCGAATACCTTAATACTACTGTTAATATACTCAGAGAAAACCAATTAGAAAACAAAAATCAGTTTGCGGTAAACACTATTCGGTTTATTGACAGTACCTTGGCTAAAATGCAAAATGAAAACTCTAAAACTTCAGATGCAATGAAGGATTTTATGAGGGATAAAGATGTTTATGTGCTGTCTGGAGAAGGGGAGAAACTACTTATGAGTCGATTAACTCAATATGATATAGAAAAAGAAACTATTCTAAGAAAGATACAGTATTATAAATCTTTGGAGCAGTATCTCAATAAAAGTACTGATTACTCAGAGCTTCCGGCTCCTACGGTTGCAGGAATCGAAGATTCTAATATTTATGAGAATGTATCCAAATTAGTTGAACTTTCTGTTCAGAGGTCAAAAACTACTTTCGGAATCAAAAATGAAAATACATTCAAACAGTTTGACTCCGAAATGGAATCCAGAAAATTGGTGTTGTTAGAGAATATATCTTCTGCTAAAGCAGCACTTGAGTATGATTTAGATTTGGTTAATTCCAAAATTGGAGGTGTTGAAAGTAGCATTAAAAAACTGCCTTTTGAGAAGCAAGACCAAATGGAAATTGCCAGAAAATATAATTTAGAACAGGAATTCTTGGGTATTTTCCTTTCTAAAAGAAGCGAAGCAGAGATTATGAAAGCGGCTAACCAGTCCGATGTTCATTTTATAGATACAGCAAAAGATGTAGGAAAAGGCTTAGTAGGCCCAAAAACGGGAATAAATTATGTGTTAGCCATATTTTTAGGAATACTTTTACCGGTTTTGGTACTCCTTGTTACCTCTCTTTTAGATAGTAGTGTTCGTAATTCGGAAGATGTGGCACGTTTATCAAAAGTTCCCGTTATTGGAGTTTTACCCAAAAAACGAGGTGATTCAAATTTAGAGGTTTATGAGCATTCGAAATCGGCTTTAGCAGAGTCGTTTCGGGCAGTGCGTTCTTCCTTGCAATTTTTGTACAAAAAAAAGAATATTACCGGTTCAAAAACAGTAATGATTACGTCTTCTGTAAGCGGTGAAGGAAAAACATTTTGTTCTATAAATCTGGCTACAGTTTTTGCTTTAAGCGAAAAGAAGACGGTTGTAGTTGGGCTTGATTTAAGAAAACCTAAAATATCAAATGATTTTAAAATAAGTAAAGATATAGGTTGTGTGAATTACCTGATTGGGCAAAAATCTTTAGACGAGATAATTCAACCTACTGACATTCCTTACTTAGACGTTATTGTTGCAGGACCTGTACCGCCAAATCCGTCTGAGCTTATAATGAGCGAAAATATGGCTACAATGCTCGAGGAATTACAACAACGATACGATTATATTATTTTAGATACGCCCCCTATTGGGTTGGTTTCTGACGCTATGGAACTTGCTCCTTATTGCGATGCTGTTTTGTATATCGTAAGACAAAATGTTACTAAAAAGTCGATGCTTTCGATAGTAAATGAAAAGCAGAGAAAAGGTGAATTTTCAAACTTGAGTTTGTTACTTAATGGTTTTGAGAACAAAGCCAAATATGGTTACGGCTATAATTATGGCTACGGTTACGGCTATGGTTATGGCTACGGAGACTATGGAGAATCTTCGGGATATTATGAACAACCAAAAAAACTCTCTCTAAAAAACAGAATAAAAAATATTTTTAGAAAGTAATATGCAAAAAATATTAATTACAGGAGGGGCAGGATTCATTGGCTCAAACTTATGCGAATATTTTTTATCCAAAGAATATAAAGTAACTTGTTTGGATAATTTTGCCACGGGACACAAATATAATATTGAACATCTGTTTGAAAATCCGAATTTTGAACTGATAGAAGGAGATATTCGAAGTTTAGAAGATTGTCAAAAAGCAGTGCAGGGAGCCACTTATGTTTTGCACCAAGCGGCTTTAGGTTCGGTTCCTCGTTCGATAAAAGATCCAATTACCAGCAATGAGACTAATATATCAGGATTTTTGAACATGTTGGTTGCTTCGAGAGATGCAGGAATAAAGCGTTTTGTGTATGCAGCAAGTTCTTCGACCTACGGAGATTCAGAAAGCCTGCCAAAAGTAGAAGACAAAATCGGGAAACCTCTTTCTCCGTATGCTATTACCAAATACGTAAACGAATTATACGCTGATATTTTCAGTAAGACCTACGGAATCGAAACTATTGGGCTTAGGTATTTTAATGTTTTCGGACGCAAGCAAGACCCAAACGGAGCTTATGCAGCTGTGATTCCGCTTTTTGTAAAAAAAATCATCAATCACGAAAGTCCGGTTATTAATGGAGACGGAAATTATTCGAGAGACTTTACCTATATTGATAATGTAATTCAGATGAATGAATTGGCAATGACAACTGAGAATCCAGATGCGATAAATACGGTTTATAATACAGCTTTTGGAGACAGAACCACTTTGAATGATTTGGTTGAATATCTGAAAGAGTTTTTGTCTGAGTACGATTCAGAAATTGCAAAAGTTCAGGCGATTCACGGACCCAATCGGGTAGGGGATATTCCTCATTCATTAGCGAGTATAGATAAAGCAAAACAATTACTGAATTACAACCCAAAATACTCAATGAGAGAGGGCTTGAAAGAAGCCGTAAAATGGTATTGGGAAAACTTAAAATAGAATTTGTAGTATGAAAATAAAAAATATATGTTGTATCGGAGCAGGATACGTAGGAGGTCCGACAATGAGCGTTTTAGCATACAAATGCCCCGATATAAAAGTTACGGTTGTAGATTTAAACCAAAACAGAATCAATGACTGGAACAATCCTGATGCAACCAAAATTCCGATTTATGAACCGGGTTTGAGTGAAATCATAAAAGAAGCAAGAGGACGAAATCTATTTTTTTCAACCGATATCGAAAAGGGAATCATCGAAGCTGATATGATTTTTATCTCGGTTAATACTCCAACTAAAACTTATGGAGAAGGAAAAGGAATGGCGGCCGATTTAAAATACATCGAATTAGCAGCAAGACAAATAGCATCTTTAGCTACTTCAGACAAAATTATTGTTGAAAAATCAACACTTCCGGTACGTACAGCAAGTGCCATTAAAAATATTTTGGATAACACAGGAAATGGTGTAAAGTTTCAAATCCTCTCTAATCCGGAATTCTTAGCTGAAGGTACAGCAGTTCAGGATTTGCTAAACCCTGACAGAGTATTGATAGGAGGAGATACTTCAACCGAAGAAGGTAATCAGGCTATTCAGACTTTGGTTGATGTTTATGCAAATTGGGTTAATAAAGACAACATTCTCACTACCAACGTATGGTCGTCTGAATTGTCAAAACTTACAGCCAATGCATTTTTGGCACAAAGAATTTCTTCGATAAATGCTATTTCGGAATTATGTGAAAAAACCGAAGCAAATGTATCGGAAGTAGCAAAAGCAATCGGAATGGATTCAAGAATCGGGAATAAATTCTTAAAAGCTTCAGTCGGATTTGGAGGTTCGTGTTTTCAAAAAGACATACTGAATTTAGTATATATCTCTAAATCATACGGATTAGATGAGGTGGCGGAATATTGGGCACAAGTCATCAAAATGAACGACCATCAAAAAAATCGCTTTTCGAGAAACATTGTAAAAAAATTGTACAATACCGTTTCAGATAAGAAAATTGCGTTTTTGGGTTGGGCATTCAAAAAAGACACTAATGACACAAGAGAATCAGCTGCGATTTATGTAGCCGATAATTTGCTTAACGAACATGCGAATATTCAGGTGTATGACCCAAAAGTAGCCGAGCATCAAGTGTATTTTGATTTGGATTATCTGAATTCACGTTCGTCAGAAGAAAACAGAGAACGACTGAAAGTAGTAAACAATCCGTACCAAGCAACCGAAAATGCTCACGCCATTGCTGTACTGACCGAATGGGATGAATTCAAAACCTATGATTGGAAAAGAATTTACGACTCGATGTTGAAACCTGCTTTTGTCTTTGACGGAAGAAATATTTTAGATAAAAAGAAGTTAGAAGAAATAGGGTTTGTGTATCAAGGAATTGGCTCTTAATTAAACTACGAAGTTATTTGATGTTTTTACCTTATAACCTCATAACCTAAAACAGAAATGAAAAAAATATTAATAACAGGAGGAGCGGGCTTTATAGGCTCACACGTAGTCAGGCTATTTGTAACTAAATATCCGAATTATCATATTTATAATCTTGACAGCCTGACTTATGCAGGCAATCTTGAAAATATTTCTGATATTGAGAATGCTCCAAATTATACTTTTATAAAAGGAGACATAAACGATTCTGATTTTATAGATGAAATTTTTAGGCAGTATCAGTTCAGTGGGGTTATTCATTTGGCAGCCGAATCACACGTAGATAGGTCAATTACAGACCCATTGGCTTTTGTGAGAACCAATGTTATCGGAACAATGAATTTGCTGAATTCCAGCAGAAAAATTTGGAAGGATAACTTTGACGAAAAACGCTTTTACCACATCAGTACCGACGAGGTTTACGGAAGTTTGGGAGAAGACGGATTTTTTGTAGAAACGACTCCTTATAGTCCGAATTCGCCTTATTCAGCCTCTAAAGCCTCTTCAGACCATTTTGTGAGAGCTTACGGAGAAACTTACGGATTGCCTTTTGTAATTTCGAATTGCTCGAACAATTATGGAGCCAATCAGTTTCCCGAAAAATTGATTCCGTTGTTTATCAATAATATTATAAATAACAAACCGCTTCCGGTTTACGGAGACGGAAATTATACTCGAGACTGGTTGTTTGTAAACGACCACGCCTTGGCTATTGACTTAGTTTTTCATCAAGGAGAAGATGGAGAAACCTATAACATCGGAGGTTTTAACGAGTGGAAAAACATTGATTTAGTAAAACTCTTGTGTAAGTTGATGGATAGCAAATTAGACAGAACAGCAGGAGAGTCCGAAAAGTTGATTACTTACGTAAAAGACCGTCCCGGACACGACAAGCGTTATGCTATTGATGCAACTAAAATAAATAAAGAATTGGGGTGGAAACCTACGGTTACTTTTGAACAAGGCTTGGCTCAAACCATAGATTGGTATTTGGAAAATGAAAAATGGCTGAAAAATGTAACCTCGGGTGAATATATGAATTATTACAAAAAGCAATACGAATAAAATGAAAGGAATCATACTTGCCGGAGGCTCAGGAACCAGATTACACCCATTGACGTTGGCTGTCAGTAAGCAATTAATGCCGATTTACGACAAACCAATGATTTACTATCCGTTATCGACATTGATGTTGGCAGGGATTAATGAGATTTTAATTATTTCTACACCTCATGATTTACCTAATTTCAAAAAGTTATTAGGAGATGGCTCTCAAATTGGTTGCAGGTTTGAATATGCCGAACAATCCGTGCCCAACGGATTGGCACAAGCTTTTGTAATCGGAGAAAAATTCATCGGAAAAGATAAAGTTGCATTGGTATTAGGAGATAATATTTTTTACGGAAGTGGAATGTCCAAACTGTTGCGAGCTTCGGCTGACCCTGATGGTGGAATCGTTTTCGCTTATCCGGTTAATGATCCCGAGCGATATGGAGTAGTGGAGTTTGACCAAAACAAAAAAGCTATTTCGATAGAAGAAAAGCCCAAAAATCCAAAATCGAATTACGCGGTTCCCGGATTGTATTTTTATGATAATGAGGTAGTGGAAATCGCTAAGAACATCAAGCCTTCGGCAAGAGGAGAGTATGAAATAACAGATATTAATAAGTATTATTTAGAACAAGGAAAACTCAAAGTAAGTGTTTTCGATAGAGGAACTGCTTGGCTGGATACCGGAACTTTCAACTCGTTGATGCAGGCAGGGCAGTTTGTTCAGGTTATCGAAGAAAGACAAGGACTTAAGATAGGTTCGATAGAAGAAGTCGCTTACCGAATGGGATATATTACAAAAGAACAACTAATCAAAATAGCAGAACCTTTATGCAAAAGTGGTTACGGAGAATATTTAATGAGAATTAGTTTAGTATAGCAAAAATGGTTAGCAAGTTATATAATGATTTTGTTTTATAACCTTACAACTTCTTAACCTCATAACTTTATCACATAAAATAATAAATATATATATATGAGTACTAAAATAGCAGTTATCGGATTGGGCTACGTGGGATTACCTCTTGCCAGATTGTTTGCCACCAAATATAATGTTGTTGGTTTTGACATCAACCAAAAGAGAATTGACGAATTAAGACAAGGAACAGATTCTACATTAGAGGTAGAAGACGACATCCTCCAAGCTGTTCTGAAATCTTCTAATAATTCTGAAAACGGACTTTTTGTAAGCAATCTTTTGGAAGATATTAAAGATTGTAATTATTTTATTGTTACCGTGCCGACTCCTGTAGATAAGAATAATCGTCCGGATTTAACACCTCTTTATAAGTCAAGCGAAACAGTAGGGAAAGTACTCAAAAAAGGAGATATAGTGATTTACGAATCAACAGTTTATCCGGGAGTAACCGAAGAAGAATGTATTCCTGTTTTGGAAAGAGTTTCAGGTTTGAAATTTAATACAGACTTTTTTGCAGGATATTCCCCCGAGCGTATCAATCCGGGAGATAAAGAACATACGGTCGAAAAAATCCTGAAAGTTACTTCGGGTTCAACTCCCGAAATCGGACAGAAAGTAGATCAGCTTTATAAATCGGTTATTGTTGCCGGAACACATTTAGCTCCGACTATCAAAGTGGCCGAAGCCGCAAAAGTTATTGAAAACTCTCAAAGGGACATCAATATTGCTTTTGTAAATGAACTGGCAAAGATTTTTAATATTTTAGAAATTGACACTCACGCAGTTTTGGAAGCAGCCGGAACCAAATGGAACTTTTTACCGTTCAAACCCGGACTTGTAGGAGGACATTGTATTGGAGTAGATCCGTATTATTTGGCTCAAAAAGCACAAGAACACGGTTATCATCCCGAAATTATTCTGGCAGGACGCAGACTGAATGACTCTATGGGAGAATACGTAGCTTCGCAGGTGGTAAAGTGTATGATTAAAAATGATATCAAAGTAAACGGTGCAGAGATTCTGATGTTGGGAGTTACTTTTAAAGAAAATTGTCCGGATGTCCGCAATACCAAAATTGTCGATGTGGTAAAGGCTTTGCAGGATTATAGCATAAAAGTTACGATTTATGATCCTTGGGCAAATCCGACCGAGGTAAAACACGAATATAAATTAGAAAGTACCCAAACGATTCCTAATCAAAAGTTTGATGCTGTGGTATTAGGAGTAGCCCATAAAGAATTTTTAGAATTAGATTTAGACACTCTGAAAAAAGAGAATGGAGTGGTATATGACGTAAAAGGTATTTTGGGAAGCAAAGCAAACAGCAAGCTGTAAAAAAAAAAATCTGCTACAGACAATATAAGTTTTTCAGTTAAAAATAAAATAATTATGAAAATTACCTTAATAGCAGGTGCACGTCCTAATTTTATGAAGATAGCACCTGTCATACACGCCATTAACAAAGTAAAAGCACAGGGAAAAGATGTACAATATCGTTTAGTTCATACTGGTCAGCACTATGATAAAGCGATGAGCGAGACTTTTTTTGAAGAACTGAATATTCCACAGCCCGATGCTAATTTAGGATGTGGAGGAGGAACACAGGCAGAACAAACAGCCGCTATTATGGTAGCCTTTGAAAAAGAACTTATGGCAAACCCAGTGGATTTGGTTGTGGTGGTAGGCGATGTTACTTCTACTATGGCTTGCAGTATTGTAGCCAAAAAACTCAATACTAAAGTAGCTCATATCGAAGCCGGAATTCGTAGTTGGGATTTGTCGATGCCCGAGGAAATCAACCGTATGGTTACCGATGCTTTGACCGATTATTTTTTTACAACCTCGGAAGTAGCCAATCAAAACTTGCGTGAAACAGGCGTAAAAAAAGAACAAATATTTTTTGTCGGAAATGTGATGATTGATACCCTGCTTGCCAATATGTCAAGATTTACCAAACCTGATTTTTTTGAAAAAATACCTTTGCAAGAAAAAGAATATTTGGTACTCACAATGCACCGTCCTGCCAATGTAGATGCAGCCGAAAAGTTGAAGAATACAATGCAGGAGATAGTGAATAACGTACAGAACTTGCCCATTGTATTTCCAATTCATCCACGTACAGCTAAGATATTTTCAGATTTAGGAATTGCAGCTGATAATCTGTATATTGTAAACCCGATGGGTTATTTAGAATTTAATTACTTAGTTAAAAACAGTAAAGCAGTAATTACGGATTCGGGAGGAATTACCGAAGAAACTACTGTAATGGGAATTCCTTGTATCACCTTGCGAGACAATACCGAACGTCCTGAAACGATTACTGTCGGAACAAATGAGCTTATAGGCACAAGCCCCGATGCTGTAAAACCGGCTTTGGAAAAACTTTTTTCTGATAACTGGAAAAAAGGAGGCATACCTGAATTGTGGGATGGCAAAGCAGCAGAGAGAATAGTAGAGCATTTGCTAAAGTTGTAGTTTTTAAAAAATAGATCTTGTGAAGAATGAGCAAAAACAACAGTAATACTGTACAGGCTTTTTGGGTAGCCTTTGGTAGTGTAATTTCCTATGGATTCATACTGTTAACATCAATGATTTTGAGTCGCTACTTTGCTAAAGGCGACTACGGTACTTACAAGCAAGTCATGTATGTGTACAGCACTTTACTCGTTGTGTTTACTCTGGGTTTACCTCGTGCTTATTCTTATTTTTTACCAAGAATCCCTTTATCGGAAGTCAAGGATACCATAAACAAAATCACCTATCTGTTTTTCTTATTGGGGATGTTATTCTCAGCATTATTGTATTTTGGATCCTCATCTATCGCCTTATTCCTAAAAAACCCTGATTTAGATTATGCGATTAAATTATTTTCTTTAGTTCCCTTATTTATGTTGCCTACAATGGGCGTCGATGGAATTTTAGCAACCTTCAAAAAATCTAGATATATAGCAATTTACAAAGGATTGAGTTCTTTTTTTCAACTGGTATGTGTATCTGTACCGGTTATTTTTTTTAATGGAACTTATGAAACTGCAATTGTAGGTTTTACTATTTCATCTCTGCTGATTTGTATTGTTGCTTTGTATTTAAAGAGCATGCCTGTACGTAATGAGAAAAAATTAAAAAGCAGTGTTAAGTACAAAGATATTTTTAGTTTTTCAGTACCTTTACTTTTTGCCAGTTTGTGGGGAATATTAATGAACTCTGCCGATCAGTATTTTATAAGTAGTTATTTTGGCAAAGAAGTATTTGCAGAATTTTCTAATGGCTGGATGGATCTTCCTTTTGTAAGTATGATTGTTGGGGCAACTTCCATCGTGTTACTGCCTGTCTTTTCAAAAATTATTAACGAAAATGAATCTGCTTATCAAGAAATAAGACCTATATGGGCAAGCACTTTTGAAAAAACAGCAAAGATGATTTATCCGCTTTTAGTATACAGTATGGTATTTTCGGAGGTTATAATGGTTGTGTTATATGGAGAAAATTATTCTAATTCCGGAACGTATTTTAGAATTAAACTTTTTATTAATCTATTTAATTTAATAGCTTTTGCTCCATTATTGTTAGCTCTGGGAGCAACAAAATATTATGCAAGAGTAATCGCATTATGGGCAATAATCACAATTGTTTTAGAGTATATTTTTGTCAATATTTTTAATAACCCCATAGTAATTGCTATAATTTCGGTTATTTGTCATTTAGGAGTCATTTTATTTTTATTGCGATATATTGCAAATTTTTTAAAAACTCCAATTATAAACTTACTTCCTGTAAAACTTATGATAGCGATAATTCTTATTTCTTTACCTATTTTGTTAATTTTATATTATATTTTAGTTGTTGTAATGTCTATTAGTAATTTAATGGTATTGATAATCAGTTTATCGGTATATATTGTTGTTTTCTTTTTAATTTCTAAAAAGATAAATATAGACTACACTTCAATTGTAAAACCACTGTTTAAAAGAATAAAGAAATAAACTCTATGAAAAAAAATATTTATTACAAATTAAGACGCTATTTAGGGTTAAGAGTCTTTGCTATTCGGGAACTTTTTTATGAGTATTCTGTGATAGTGAACCAAATGGGAACTGCACATAATTTATACGAAAATAAAGAAAAGTTAAAGGCAAGAATTGTTATGAATGCCCATTCGATAGAAAAAGGTTTATCTCTGAAAAATATTAAATTAGGGTACGGGAAACCTAAAATTCTTGCGTTATTGAAGGATTTAGAACATTATTATAAATTGTTTAACGATAAGAGTTTAGTTGTTTTTTGTCTTTCAATAATTGAGTCGTATTTAGCATATAATAAATCATATAACATCGAAGATCAAGATATAGTTTCTGCTTATACAAAAATGAAAAATGTTTTGACTGAAAATTCCAAAGAGTTTGAAAATTTAACGGGAGGCTATTTTAAAACCTCAAGAGAAAAAATTCACCGTTACGGAAAAATAGATTATTATAATTTTGTCAGAAATCGTCATAGTATTCGGAACTTTACAGGAAAACCTATTGATGTTGAGTTGTTAAACAAAGCATTAGAGATAGCTGCTTACACACCTTCGGCTTGTAATAGACAACCTTGGGGGAATCATATTTTTCTTGACAAACAGAAAATAGAACAAATATTAGAATTTCAAACCGGAGCTAGACAATTTAAAGATGATGTAACTTGTGTGATTCTAATTACTTCCAAGTATTCCAGTTTTTTTGGAGGAGAATACCATCAACCGTATGTAAATGGAGGTATGTATGCAATGAGTTTAATTTTTGCTCTTCACTCGCAGGGATTAGGTACTACACCTCTGAATATGGGATTTTCCGCAAAAAAACTAAAAGGTCTGAAAAAAATATGTAATATTCAAGATAATGAAGCTCCTATCGTGTTAATTGGAGTAGGGGAAATTTCGGAGGAACTCTCAATTGCTACTTCAAGTCGTTTTAATTTTAATGAATACACTAAATATTATTAATTATGAGAATAGGAATTTTAACTTTTCATAGAAGCATAAACAACGGTGCCTTTATGCAAGCTTATGCACTATCACAACAAATTCAAAGAAGGTTTGGTGATGTTGTTGAAATTGTTGATTTTGAACGCGAAACAAAATATCAATCATATAAAAAAAATAATTTAAACAAGCTATTCATATACGGAGGAAAGTATATGAAAAAGTATGAAAAATTTCAACAAGCCCTAAATTTACTGCCTTTATCTCCGGATACACTCATCACAAATAACTACGAAGAAGTATTAAAGTATATCGAAAACCGATATGATGTTGTAATTGTAGGGAGTGATGCGGTTTGGGCATATACCAAAAGTTTAGGTCTCGAAAACCCGTATTGGTTGTTTGGAGATAAACTGAATTGTATTAAAATGAGCTATGCAGCTTCCGCATATAGTTTAGATGTAAGAAATGTTCCTCAGAATGACAAAGATTATATTGCTAAGTGCTTGAGTAGCTTTTCTTACATTGGAGTAAGAGATAATGAAACAAGAAATTTTGTTCAATCTCTCAACCCTGATTTAAAAATAAATATGAATTGTGACCCTACGGTTTTATTAGATAAGCCTTCGAAAGCGGATGCTGATTTAATTCTAAAAAAACACAAGATAAATACCGATAAAAAAATTGTTGGTGTAATGCTTAGCAACAGCGATTATATTCCGAAAATACAAAAAATGATGGGGCGGAAAGAGTATGAGTTTGTTGATGTGCACAGACGGAATTACTCTAAAGCCAAATATTATTTTTCAAATAATAAATCTCTTTTCGATTTATCTCCTTATGAATGGCATCAGGTATATAGTCATTTCTATATGAGTTTTACTAATTTTTTCCACGGCACTTTGCTTGCCTTGAAAAGTGATGTACCAACATTTTCATTTGACAATACCAATTTCGGATACGAATACTTTTCAAAAATTAAACAACTCCTAACGGATTTGGATTTACTAGACTACTACATTGACAATACACGCTATTCAAAAGAAGAAGAAGACAGGATATTGGCTCAAATTGAGTACACTATAAAAAACCATGATGCCATTAAAGATAAAATAGATAAGAATATGAAAATTGAAAGCCAAAAGGCTGATTCATTTTTTGAACATTTAGCTAAAGTAATTAAATAAATCACAGTTTAAGCAAATGTATTTTAGATGAAAAAAAAAGTCCTGATAATTGCTTATGCTTATCCTCCAAACAATGCTGCCGGAGCACAACGTCCTTATGCATTAGCTAAATATTTGAATAAAAATAAATATGACATTAGTGTAGTTACTTGCCAAAATCCTGATTTACCAATAGGAGAAAATGAAAATTTTGATCCCTATTTAGAGGGGGTTAAAATTATAGCTATAAAAAGTAAGGTTGGAAGTTCTGCTACTAAGCTACGACAGCAAAACAAGCAAGAAACAAGTAAAACCACTCTTTTTTCAAAGCTTAAATCAACTCTATTTAAGATCGGACAACAATTAATTTTTCCTGATAAAGGAATGTTTTGGTACCCGAACGTAAAGGCGTATTTAAAACAAAATCAAGAACTGATTGCAAATACGGATATTGTTTTTTCTACTTCGCCCGGTGTAACCAATCACCGAATTGCACGTTATGTCAAAAGAAAGAACAAAAACATACAGTGGGTTGCTGATTTCCGGGACTTTAATTATGTAGAAAATTGGAGTAATAAATCAGGGATAAAGGCGTATTTGCACAAAAAAATAGAAATATCTATAGTGAAAGAAGCATCTGCTCTGACTTTTGTAACCAAAACCATGCAAGAAGCTTATCAAAAATTCTATCCTCATTTTCAGGACAAAATGTACTGTGTGTACAACGGTTTTGACAAAACAGATTTTCCTGCTGTTTCGGCTCCTTTAAACCAAAAGTTGAGTTTTTTTTATGCTGGAAGTTTTTATAACGGCTTGCGTTCACCTTTCCCTTTAATGCAGATTTTAGACAAGGCTATAGAAGATAGCTTATTACAACTCGAAGAAGTTTCGGTGCAAATAGCAGGGAACATTGACCAAGACATGAAATCTGCTCTAAGAGCTTATAAATCTTATTCTTGCATTGAATTTTTAGGTAGCCTTCCTCGAACCGAAGTTTTGCAATATATGGGCAAGACTACTTTTTTGTGGTTGATTGTGGCCAATATCAAATCGCATTATCAAACCATTCCTATCAAATTATTTGAGTATATTGCTGCACGAAGACCTATTGTTAATTTTGCGCCTATCGTATCAGAGTCTTCACAAATTGTTCAGGAGAAAAATTTAGGATATAATTTTAACACATTGGATTTTAACATAGAAGAAAGTTATTCTGAGTTTAAAAATTTACTTTTGAAGTATAAACAAGGGGATTTCAGTCAAGCTATGCCCGATGAAAATTTAAACCTCTTTACTTGGGAGGGTCAGATAAGTAAGATAGAAAATCTTTTATAAAAATGAAAAAAAAGATTGCAGGATTAGGTGTACCGCTTTTTTTTATATTGCCGTGGGTAGGTTTTCTTTTGTCATTATTTGATATAAAGTCAAAGAAAAGTGCCTTTATTTACGTCGCTTTTGCAATGCTTTTTGGTTATGCTATTTCTTTCACTAATGATTCTGCAGATTCGTATCGCTATGCACAAGCTTTTAGTCGGTTTGATAATACGCTCGACTACAATACTATAATTCAGATGTATCAGAACGGAGAGTTGCGGGATTTATACAGACTACTACTTTTTTATTTCACAGCTATTTTCACTAATAATCCTAAAGTAATGTACGCCTTTGCCGGATTAGTTTATGGGATTTTTAGCTACTTGAGTCTTAGAATTTTCATCAAAGAATACCAAGGAAAATGGGATAGATATGTACTTGTTTTAGCCTTGATTTTCTTTACATACATTTCTTTATCAAACATCAATGGATTCCGCTTTTGGACAGGAGCTTTGGTTTTGTTTTATGCAGTTTATAACTTTATTATTGAGAGAAAAAATAAATGGTTTATTGGTATATTAATTACTCCCTTATTTCATTATGGCTTTCTACTGATTATACCACTTCTGATATTATATCGGTTTATACACCCGATGCTTTATAATAGCAAAGGAGTAAAACCCTTACTCTATTATGTTTTTATACTGTCTTTTATGGCCTCTTGGATATTGGGAACCAACTCGATAAATTTAGGTTTTCTTGCCGATGTCGATACTTTGTCGGGTGCTGTAGGAAATAGAGTACAATATCTCAATAGTGATTCTACAACCAATTTGATAGAAAAGAGAGCAGAAAATTCACTGTTTTTGAGTGTGCGTAAATATTTTGATTATGGAATCAGAATATATGTTTTCATTGCAATTTTATTTTTGTACAAGCTGATTAAGAAAATGAAAGGCGATAAAACGGCATACACCAATATTTTTGCATTTGTCTTGTTTTTCTATTCTTTTGCTTTTATAGCAATATCATTTCCTTCGGGGGTTAGGTTCTTAAACATAGCTCATATGTTTTTTATTGTACTTTTGATAAAGTTTTATACGATATATGATAAAAGAGATTTTCAGCAGCTAATCATGGTAGCTTTACCGGTATTTTCATTTAATATTCTTTTTATTAATGGAATGTTGCCTATAATGATTTTAACACCCACATTTTGGTACGGAAATGTATTCTGGATTATTATTGAAGGGTTGGATTTTTATGTTAATTAGTTATGAAAAATATAATTTACTATAAATCACCATATTTTATAAAGTGTATTTTAGCATCTGTAAAAGGATGTTTAAACAACAGAAAGAGATATAATAAAAAATATATAAAGTTATATAATATCTTTATTAAAAACTACAATTCTGAATATGAAGAAGTGTTAATTTATCAAAAAGAACAATTGATAAAGTTATTAACAGAATGTTATTTATATTCTGATTTTTATAAAAATAGATTTTTAGAAAAAGGATTTAACATTAGTCATATAAATAATGAACCTTTCAAAGTTTTGGCGTCACTTCCAATTTTATCAAAACAAGAAAGAAAATCAGAAGTTGAGAGGATTATCAATAAAAATCCAAAAAGAAAAACAAAAGAAATTGGTTTTACCAGTGGAACAACAGGAACACCTACTAAAAATTATTTAGATGAAGAAACCAGTGCTGTATCTTTTGCTTTGTGGAATAGATTTCATTATTCAATAAGACTAAATAAAAAAGATAAACATATTAGATTCTCTTCTAATTTGGTTACAGAGCCCAAAAGGAATAAGCCCCCTTTTTGGGTGTATAATAATTCTGATAGTCAGTTGTTAATGTCTGTTTTTCATTTAAAAGAAGATAATCTTAAATATTACATAGAAAAAATTAATAGTTTTAAACCGGTTTATTTAGATGGATTTCCTTCTGCTATTTATGTGTTGTCCGAATATATTAATAGAAAAAAGATAATTCTGTCTTTTAAGCCTTTTGCTGTATGTACAACAGCTGAAACTTTATTTGATTATCAAAGAAAAGAAATTGAAAAAGCATTTGGCTGTAAGGTTTATAACCAGTACGCTTCTTCAGAAGGAAGTCCTTTTATAACAGAATGTAAATACGGTAAAATGCACGTAGAAGAAGATTCGGGTATTTTCGAATTTTTAGACGACAATAATCAACCGGTAAAATCAGGACAAATAGGAAGAATGGTCGTAACAAGTTTAAGAAGCTGGAAAACACCTTTATTAAGATATGATATTTTGGACTATGTTGAAATGGATACCGATACTAAAAAATGTAAATGTGGAAGTCCGTTTAAATATGTTAAAAGTGTTCACGGTCGGGCAAATGATATGTTGTGGACATTTGAAAGGGGATATGTCTCCGGTGGTGTCGCTTCTGCTTTAAAAAATATTAAAGGAATAAAACAAGTTCAAATAATTCAAAAAAAACCAAATGACATATTTATCAATATTGTAAAGGATAAAGATTATACGGATTCTTCTGAAATAGAAATAATTGAAAATTTAAAAGACAGATTAGGACAAAATATTGGAATTCGTTTTAATTATGTTAGCAACATAGAGCATAATTTATCCGGAAAGTTAAAACTTTTGATAAGAGAATTTAAAGTGGAGGATTATATTAAAAGTATATAAAAACAGAAAACCGTATGAAACTAATCCGCATCACAACCGTTCTATCATAGAAAATAGGGTTTAAATTTCACACAAAATAAAGTTTTTATGGTTATACCCATAAAAACTAAAAATAAAATGCTATTTTTGTGGTTATAACCCTAAAAAATGATTTCAAGGTCAGGTTACATACAAGAATTAAAACCCTTTATCAATAAGGAACAAATAAAGGTCATAACCGGAATCAGACGTTCGGGTAAGTCAACAGTATTGCATTTGCTTAAAAGCGAACTGTTGAATTTAGGAATACAGGAGCAACAGATTATTTCCCTCAATTTTGAAAGCTTCGCTTATTTAGACTACACCACTGCCCCGAAACTATATGAATACATACAGGAAAAAATAAAAGGAACAGATAAATTTTATTTGTTATTAGATGAGATACAGGAGGTAGAAAACTGGGAAAAAGCGGTCAATTCTTTTTTGGTTGATTTTGATGTGGATATTTACCTCACAGGTTCCAACTCTCATTTATTGTCTTCAGAATTAGCGACTTATCTGGCAGGAAGATACGTTGAGATTTCAGTTTTTACACTTTCTTATAAGGAGTTCTTGGATTTTAGACACCATTATTTTAAGGAAGAAAATACGGCTAATTCTTTTGTGCAGTATCTTCGTTTTGGAGGTTTTCCTGTGATTCATACAGCCAATTATCCTGATGAAACGGCTTATAAAGTAGTCTATGATATTTATTCTTCCGTTATTTTGAGAGATACTGTGCAACGGTACAAAATCAGAGATATTGAGCTGTTGGAACAGGTCATTAAATATACTTTTGACAATATTGGAAATACTTTTTCGGGAAAAAACGTAGCCGATTATTTCAAAAGCCAGCAACGAAAAGTCGATGTCAATACGGTTTACAACTACCTGAATGCTTTGGAAGGAGCTTTCATTCTGTATCGTGTGCCGCGTTATGATATTAAGGGCAAAGAAATCCTGAAAACGCAGGAAAAGTTTTATGTAAGCGATGTTTCGATTATCTATGCTTTAATGGGATTTCGGGACAGAATGATTTCGGGAATATTGGAAAATATTGTTTTTTTGGAGCTCAAACGAAGAAACTACAACGTATATGTCGGAAAATTGGACAATACCGAAATCGACTTTGTTGCAGAAAAGCGAAACGAAAAAATATATGTGCAAGTAGCCTATAAATTAGAAAATCAAGAAACCGTAAACCGTGAATTTAGTAATCTTTTAGCTGTTGATGACCAGTATCCGAAATATGTGGTAACAATGGACGAATTTTGGAAAGATAACATAGATGGAGTAAAACATTTGTATATTACGGAGTTTCTATCAAGAGAAACATATTAAATTTTATGGAAAATAAGAAACTAATCCGCATTACCACCGTACCGGTGCAGAAATTGGAGTCTCAATTAGTTCTTACACAAGGTAAAAACAGGGCAAATGTTATATATGTGTCTAAAAGAGGGAAATTAAGTGCGGTAAAAATCATAAATAACCCCGATTAAACAACCACTCATGTTCCAATTTCTTCTGAATGCTATCCCGAGACCGCTACTTATCCGAATGAGTTATTTCATTCGTCCGTTTTTGGTTTTATGGCTCAGAGGAAATCGCTATACTGACCCGATTGACGGAAAAAGTTTTCGGAAATTCCTACCGTACGGATACGAAAATAAAAGAGAAAATGTGTTATCTCCAAGCACACTTTCGTTAGAAAGACATCGTTTGTTGTGGCTATATTTGCAAAACGAAACGGATTTTTTTACAGTTCCCAAAAAAGTATTGCATTTTGCTCCCGAACAAGCATTTTACAAGCGTTTCAAAAAGCAGAAAAACTTAGATTACACCACAACGGATTTGAATTCTCCACTTGCGGATGTTAAGGCTGATATTTGTAATTTGCCTTTCAAAGATGAGGAGTTTGATATGATTTTGTGCAATCATGTTTTAGAACATATTCCTGATGACACTCAGGCTATGAAAGAACTATACAGAGTGATGAAAAAGGGAGGAATGGGTATTTTTCAGATTCCACAGGATTTGTCCATAGAAAAAACTTTTGAAGATAATTCGATTACCGATAGGGGAGAGAGAGCTAAAATTTTCGGACAATATGATCATGTGCGGATATATGGCAGAGATTATTTCGATAAATTAAGAAATATAGGTTTTACGGTAGCTGAAGAAGATTATACCCGAAAAATTTCTCCCGAATTAGTCGATAAATACCGATTGGCTAAAGGGGAAATTATTCCGGTTTGTTTTAAGCCTTTTGATGAGAAAGAAAAGTAAAAGGTTTATATTTGTTTTTCAATCAGAATAAATGTCACGAATTTTAGCCATAGATTACGGAAAAAAACGAACAGGGCTTGCTGTTACTGATCCGATGCGAATTATAGCTTCAGGATTGCAAACGGTTGAAACTGAAAAATTGTTTACTTTTCTGAAAGATTATTTTTCTAAAGAAAAAGTAGAAATCGTAATCATCGGTGAACCCAAACAAATGGACGGAACGCCTTCCGAAAGTACCGAGATGATAGAGAAATTTGTAACGGATTTTTCAAGAGAATTTCCATTTCTGAAAATTGAAAGAATAGACGAACGCTTTACCTCTAAAATGGCATCCAGAACCCTTTTAGACAGCGGATTGAAAAAGAAAAAACGTCAGGATAAGGCTTTGTTAGACGAAGTTTCGGCAACAATTATGTTACAGGATTACCTCAACAGGTTTTGAACCATTATAAATCACCTATTTTTTAGTGCATTTAAGCCTTATTGGCAAAAAACTTATATATTTGCACTCCAATTTTTAACGAAAAATCAAATAATACAACAATTAAAAAAATGAGTATCATTATCAAAATTCACGCAAGACAAATATTAGACTCAAGAGGAAACCCCACTGTTGAGGTTGATGTGGTTACAGAAAATGGCGTTTTAGGCAGGGCTGCTGTTCCTTCAGGAGCATCAACCGGAGCTTATGAAGCGGTTGAACTTCGTGACGGAGGAAAGGCTTTTATGGGAAAAGGCGTGCTGAAAGCTGTTGAAAATGTAAATACCAAAATAGCGGAAGCTCTTTTAGGAACTTCGGTTTTTGAGCAAAATCTTATCGACCAAATTATGATAGATTTAGACGGAACTCCAAACAAGGCAAACTTAGGAGCAAATGCCATTCTGGGAGTTTCGCTGGCTGTAGCAAAGGCTGCTGCTAATGAACTTGGATTACCGCTTTACAGATATGTAGGAGGTGTAAGTGCTAACACGCTTCCGGTTCCGATGATGAATATAATCAATGGAGGTTCGCACTCAGATGCTCCGATTGCTTTTCAGGAATTTATGATTATGCCGGTAAAAGCAAAAAACTTTACTCAGGCAATGCAAATGGGAACAGAAGTTTTTCACAACCTAAAAAAAGTTTTACACGACAGAAATCTAAGTACGGCAGTAGGAGATGAGGGAGGTTTTGCTCCTACATTAAGCGGAACCGAAGACGCTCTGGATTCTATCAGATTAGCAGTAGAAAACGCAGGATATACCTTTGGTAAAGATATTATGATTGCTCTTGATTGTGCTTCTTCTGAATTTTACAAAGACGGAAAATACGATTATACAAAATTTGAAGGCGAAAAAGGAAGAGTACGTTCTTCGCAAGAGCAGGCAGATTATTTGACTGAATTGTGCCAAAAATATCCAATTATCTCTATCGAAGACGGAATGGACGAAAATGACTGGAAAGGTTGGAAATACTTGACCGAAAAAATAGGAAACAAAGTGCAATTGGTCGGAGACGATTTGTTTGTAACTAATGTGGAACGCCTTAAAAAAGGGATTGAAACACATACGGCTAATTCTATCCTGATTAAAGTAAACCAAATCGGAACACTTACCGAGACCATTGCGGCTGTGAGTATGGCTCATAATGCGGGATATACTTCGGTTATGTCACATCGTTCGGGAGAAACCGAAGACAACACTATCGCCGATTTGGCTGTCGCTCTGAATTGCGGACAAATCAAAACGGGCTCTGCATCACGTTCGGACAGAATGGCAAAATACAACCAACTCTTAAGAATCGAAGAAGAGTTGGCAGAAATAGCTTATTTCCCTCAAGAAAAGGCATTTAAAATAATTGTGAATTAATAATTACGAATTTAAAATTCATAATTCACATCGTAATTCGCAATTGAAAATTCGTAATTTTAAGAAATGGATAAATTGCAATTCATAGAAAGAACAGTTCAGGATAACTCCTGGGCTGTTTTTTTGTTCATAGGAAGTTTCCTGCTGGTTGCCGTTGCTAAATCCGTTTTTACCAAACAGTTCAGTGATTTTTTAACACTTGCTTACACAGACAAATACATCAAACTTTACGGCGGAGAAAATGATTCACTGAAATGGTTTTCGGGCTTGTTGATATTTATACAACTTATTTCCTATTCATTTTTTATCCATATTATATCCGCACAATTAGGGTTTACAGACAAAAACAATTTTTTCTCTTTCTTAGGAATATTCACTTTTGTTTTGTTTTTTATTTCCTTGAAATTCCTTTTGGAAAAAAGCATTTCTTTTTTGTTTGAAATACAGGAATTTTATAACCGTTTTCTGTTTCAACAGGCAACCTACAGAATGTATTTAGGCTTGTTTCTACTGCTCGGGACGTTTATATTTTTCTATAGCAAAGAACCCGTAATCGCTATAACTTATATTCTGGTAGTCGTTTTTGTCTTATTAAACCTGATATTTCACTTAATTTCGTTCAGGACTTTTCAAAAAGAAATTAAGGCTAATTTATTTTATTTTATTTTGTATCTTTGCACCTTCGAAATAGCACCTTACTATTTTATTTACTATTGGCTTACCAACCATTGATTTAATTTGTATGACATTTGAAAAGGTAAAATCAATCTTAGTATCACAACCCGAACCTAAGGCGGAAAATTCGCCTTATTTCGATTTACAGACCAAGCACAAAATAAAAATAGATTTTAGACCATTTATTCATGTGGAGGGTACTTCTGCGAAAGATGTAAGGCTTCAAAAAATTGATTTGAACAATTTTACAGCTATAATCCTTACAAGCAGAAACTCTATTGACCATTTTTTTAGAGTGGCAGAAGAAATGCGCTACAAAGTTCCTGAAAATTTAAAATACTTTTGTCAATCAGAAGCTATTGCTTTTTATTTGCAGAAATATGTGGTTTACAGAAAACGGAAAATATATGTGGGGCAAAAAGAATTTGCAGACTTGACTCCGCTTATCAAGAAATACAAAACCGAAAAATTCTTACTTCCGTCTTCAGACCAACTCAATTTTGACATTCCTCAAACCTTAGACACTTTGAATATCGACTGGACTCAAGGTATTTTTTACAAAACCGTAATGAGCGACCTTTCGGATTTGAAAGATGTTTATTATGATGTTTTGGCTTTCTTTAGCCCAACGGGAATTAAATCATTGTTCAAAAACTTTCCTGATTTTAAACAAAACAAAACCAGAATTGCTGTTTTCGGAACTACAACGCAAAAAGAAGCTCTTGACCACGGTCTGCGAATAGACATTTTTGCACCTACCCCCGAAACTCCTTCTATGACAATGGCACTCGAAAAATATGTTCAGATTGCCAATAAAAAATAGCGAAAGAATTTAATTTTTTGATGCTGGTTATAGCTTTTTTATATCTTTGATAAAACTTTACGTGTGTAGATTTGATTTTCAAACAATTGAAAATCTTTGACGCTCTCTAAAATTATCACAATTATGAAAAACAAGTTTTTATTTCTGTTATTTACTTCAATTTTATTGGGTGGTTGTTCGTCTGATGATAACTCGGAAGGAAATCCTCCAACTCAGGAACAAGGCATTTTTTTTCCGCAACAGCAAGGTAATTATTGGGTTTATGATGTAAATTCCACACAAGGAGAAGGCAGAGATTCTCTTTACATAAGCGGAATACATACGAATAATAAACAAACGTATTATACCTTTTCCACTCAAAGTAACCCACCTTTCGGATTTTACTCAAGTATGATGGTAAGCGGAGAATCAAGAACTTCGGACTCAAAAGTTTACATAAGCGGTTCGATAAGTATGGCAGATATTTTTGGAGGGGAGTTCACAGACTATACCATAGACTTTCAGGATTTTTTGTTTTTTGACACCGGAGCATCGCAAGGACAAACACTTGACAGCAATTCAGGAGAATTTGAAATTCCTTATAGCGAGGAAATGACTTTTAGTGTACAATATACCCTCTCTGCCAAAGTCGGACAAAATTACTCCGATTATACCACTCCAAGCGGAGATATTTATGAAGATGTAAATTCTGTGGTTATTGCTGTTTCTGCCAAGATTACTGCGAATATCAACTTTTTCGGAACTATTATTCCCTATCCTTTACTTGATACTCAAGACGTAATCAGCTCTACGCAGTATTATGCTAATAATATAGGAATGATGTTTGCCACTACTGATTTTCAATACAATCTGAACGAAATAGACGGATTTGCAATGCCAATTCCGAAAACCTATTTTTCTAATACAACCGAAGAATTAGACCATTATTTGACTGAATAAATAATCTTTCCCAAAATAAAAAACTGTTTCAAAACACCTTATAAACTAAAGAGTTTGAAACAGTTTTTTTGTTGTTTTTTCTGAATTTAAATTAAGGAAGAATTGCTCCAACCTGAACATCACATCTGTGTCCTGGTTGTCCGTGCGGAGGATTTGGTTTTCCTGACCATCCCGGAGCAGTTTGTCCTGTTGTTGGTGCTTGTTGAGTTTGTTGTTGTTGAATGTACGGTCCTGTGTTGGTTTGTTGCTGCGGTTGAACAGTTGTTTGTGTCTGAGTTTGTTGAGCAGCATCAGTACTTTCGGCTGAATCCGGAGTTGAGGTTGTTGTTTCAACAGCCGGAGTAGCATTTTCAACTTGTTCAGCCTCAGCGTTACTTTCTTTACATCCCACTAATAACATTCCTAAAAAGGCAATAGATAAAAACTTTCTAATCATAATCTTATTTTTAAAGTAAAAGTCAAATATACCGATTATTTTAAAAAAAAACTCCTCAAACATCGAATTTAACAATTCCAAGGATATTTTCTGTTAAAAATTAGATTTGATGATTATTTGCCTCTACTCTCCATTTTTTCTAAAGCGTTTTTGACAACTTTTTGTTCAGAAGGAAACCAACCCTGAAGCATTATGGCAATTCCGAATATTATCAGAATAATACTTGTGATTTTTTTTATTTTGGTAATGTTGGCAATAGTCAGTTTATTTTTCAGCCTTTTTGCCAATAAGATTTTTCCACTATCAACTGTGAGATAGGTAGCCAAAATCACTGTGAAAAACATAAAAATCCTATTTGGATTCATATCCATTGTAGGGCCAATTACAATGAGAATCATCAGCCAAAATCCAAGAACTCCAATATTGATAAAGTTCAACAGAAATCCTTTTCCCATTAAGGCTAAATAATTTTTTTTAGCCAAATCAATCACGACATTATCTATTTTGTTGTTTCGGAGTTTTACATAAGAAACCAAACCGTAGGTAACCATAATCAATCCGCCAAAAATAAAAAGAGCAGGATCATCTTTTATACTCTCAATAAGGCGGTAACTACTGAAGTAAGCGACAAGAATAAAGAGAATATCGGCTGTAATTACCCCTAAATTGAACATAAAAGCAGCCCGAAACCCCTTAGTAGCACTTGTTTCGAGTAAGACAAAAAATACAGGACCTATCAAAAAGCTCAATAAGGTTCCTAAATATATAGCGGTCAATATATTATCCAAAATCAAAAAATAAATTAGCTGTCTTTACAGAAATTTAACTCCCAAAGTTAAGAAAAATTGAGAAACTATATTACAGAGAAAAATAAAAAGTTTCTAAATAGTTCGTTTTCTGTTTTTCTTTTTTTGATGTATTTTTGCACAACTTTACAACAACACAATGAAATACACTACACGAAAAAAAGCCGTTTTATTACTTGCAGACGGAACGATTTTCTACGGAAAAGCAGTAACGGAAGGAACCACAATCGGAGAAATCTGTTTCAATACCGGAATGACAGGCTATCAGGAAATCTTTACCGACCCGTCTTATTTCGGACAAATAATGGTGGCTTCTACACCTCACATCGGGAATTACGGAGTAAGTCCAGACGAGGTAGAATCTGATTCGATTAAGATTGCAGGTTTGGTGGTTAAGAACTTTAGTTTTAATTATTCAAGACCCAGAGCAGAAGAGGCACTTATCGAATATTTACAAAAATACAACATCGTAGCTATTTCGGATGTAGATACCCGAGCTTTGGTTGGCTATATTCGTGATAACGGAGCGATGAATGCTATTATTTCGACCCAAATCGAAGATGTTGAAGCACTGAAAAAACAACTTGCAGAAGCTCCCGATATGAAAGGATTAGAGCTGGCTTCAAAAGTTTCAACTCACAAGCCCTATTATTTTGGCAATGAAAATGCTAAATACAAAATTTCTGCTTTGGATTTGGGAATCAAAAAGAATATTTTGAGAAACTTGGCAAAAAGAGATTGTTATATTAAAGTTTTTCCGTTTGATACGAGTTTTGAACAAATGAAAAGTTTTAATCCTGACGGATACTTTCTCTCGAACGGACCGGGCGACCCGGAACCTTTATCGAATGCTCAAGATGTAGCCCGACAAATTATTAAAGAAGGAAAACCTCTTTTCGGGATATGTCTCGGACATCAAACCATTGCTCTTGCCAACGGGATTCCGACTTACAAAATGTTTAACGGACACAGGGGAATCAATCACCCTGTTATGAATATAATAAGCGGAAAAGGGGAGATTACCTCGCAAAATCACGGGTTTGCAGTAGATAAAAACGCTTTGGAAAACCACTCAGAATTTGAAATTACACACTTGCATATCAATGACGAAACTGTAGCCGGAATGCGAATGAAAAACAAGCCTGTATTTTCGGTTCAGTACCACCCCGAAGCAAGTCCCGGTCCTCACGATTCGGAATATCTATTTGACCAATTTATCCAAAATATAGAAGACTCAAAATAGAACTATAAAAAATAAACTCTTTTCAGTAAACTTTTGATAGGAATTTTTTAGTTTAAAAAACTGTGGGGTCTTCTGTGTTAAATCATAAAAAAACTCAACTTTAAACTTATTCGAATTTTAGGGCTTGATTCAACTAAAAAATAAACCTCGCTTAAAAGTGCTTAAACGAGGTCGAAATTTTATGCTCTTTAGAATTTTATTTTGAAAATGGTAGTTGCGAAATAGTTACCCGTGTTGTGCGTTCGCTCTTTTTGTCAGTCAATATATTTTTCAAAAGGTTTAGCATATTTCTCAATCATATATTCTGAACGTCTGTAAACTTGTGCTACAAAATGTTTTATGTAAGTTTTTACCCAATCTTCAATTGTACCGTTAAAGTCTTGGTCTAAATTACAAACGTAAAATTGAATTTGCATTGCAGCAGCCCAATTTATGTACAAGTTTTCAGGCATTGACTTAAATAAATTTACATAATGTGCATCTTTACAAACTAATTTATCTTCTTCTAAAAGCCAATCAACTTCAAAGTAATTGATTGAAAGATTATTAAATTCTTTATTGTCTAACATTATCCCACAAAGTTGTGCTAATTTAAATGCTGAAATAATATTCGGTGGTTGTGCTGTTTTTGATAAATTTCTTGTCTTAATATCAATTATTTCATAAAAATCGTCTTTAACAACAAGAATATCAGCTGTATCATCTTGCTTTTCATCAAATGGATTTTCTAACGACCACTTTTTTGTCGCCTCTTTTCCTCTGCTCAACAAAAACAGAACGCTTGGTGAGTTAAACAACGCTTGTCTTGCTTCAACGCCTATGATTTCAGCGTTTTTACTATACAAATCGTTTAAATATTCGTATTGTCTAAATGTATTATTGGGTAATTGCTTTTTGATTTCACTATAAACGTGTTTGTCAAAAGGCTCTCCTGCTGAATGTCCTGACAAAGTTCCTGAGAGTGGTTTTGGCACAAACGTACCTTTTACGTTTTTGATTAATTCTGTATAATTTACGTTCATTGTGTTATGCTAAATAATTTATTAAATGATTGATTTATTAGGTCAAGCAAAAATTTATCTTGATTTTTTAGATATTTTTTGGTGTTTTCTGAAATTGAATTATGTAATTTCATTTCTTTTTTATTTGACCAATCAATCACTCTAAAAGGAATACTTGCAATTGGTTTTTCAGAAAACTCTACAATGTTTCCTTTTACAATACCATTACATTTTAGCCAATCAAATACAATAGGATTATTCAAGTACGCTAAAATATATTCAATACTTTCTTTTGTATTAGGTTTTTTGAATATTGCTGTAACGTCTTGTGTTGGAAAAACGCCCTCATCAACTAAAGCAAAACGAAAATAATCTTTATTAGAAATTCGTTCTTTACATGGCACAAAAATCCGCTTTTCTTCTTTTCTAAATAAATTAAAATTTCGTAAAAATACCCATTCCCAATAGTTTATTTTTCTGTTATATTGGTATCTTTTTTCTAAATCTGGTTTATATTTTTGAAAATGAGTATAAAAATTTGGATAGGTTTCTTTAAAAACGTCTTCCTCTAAACCTTCTTTTATGTAAATATATTTTGTTATATTATCTATTAAAAAAGGTTTTAAGTCTTTTGCTTTTACGACATTTATTGTAGCAACTAACTCATTTTCATTTAAATCGTGTCCGTTTGTTTGAAATGCTTTGTCTAAACCGCTAACTAAACCATTTCCAATATCACAATAATCTCCAATTGTGTGAAATTCTTGTTTCTTATCATCAAATAGGTTAAGTATTGGATTCTGATTTTTCTTTAAACAATTAGTTTCTAAAATCTGCAATTCTTCTTTTACCTTATCTGACTGCAAAATCCATCTTTCGTTTAATTTAAACTGAGAAACACTTAAATATTCGGCATCTTTAAAGGGAATTTTATTTTTAAGATTATACAATGTTTCAGCAGTCAATCTTTGATTGGCATAAAATTTTGAAACATTAATCTTTTCTTTTTTCTCTTTGTTTTTCACAAATTTAAATATGACTATTGAAACGGTTACTTTGTCGAAAATTGGAGTTTCGTTGAAGTGATATATTTCTTCAAAATATCCGTTTTGTACCATATAATTCCGTAACGAAAAGGAATGAGTTGTATTCATCCAATACTCAGGGCAAATGAAAATTAGCTGTCCGTTATCATTGAGTAATTCAATTGATTTTAGAATAAAAATATAGAGATAGTCGCAAAGTGAGTTAAAATACTTATTCCAAATTGGATTATTGGAAAGTTCCTGTTTTAGTTCATCTTCAAGATTTTTCCAACGGATATAGGGTGGATTTCCAATAATTAAATCAAATTTTTCGTCAATTTTTGCAGATACAAAACTTTCGTATTTCACACAATCAAATTCTTGTGCTAATTCTTGGTCTATCTCATAAGCTGTTAAGTCATTAAAACCTTTTTGTTTTAATAGGTCTAAAAAAATGCCTTCACCACAAGAAGGTTCTAAAATTTTAGAGCTTTTTGAAATGCTAGCCATTTCAATCATAAAATTAGCCACTACTTTTGGTGTAAAGTATTGTCCAAATTTATTTTTTTTATTTTGTTTTACGGCTAATTCCATTCAAATTATTATTTCTGCAAAGTTAAAAATTTTAGTTGTGGCTTTAGTGTTTAACAATTTAGCTTTACAATAGTTTCTATATCTTACAAAATTGAATCATCCACCATATTCGGTAAGGTAACTTTCAGTAAAGGTTGTGCTTCCATAGCTCTTTTGATAGCGAAAACAGCTCCTTCGTTTCTTGCCCAGCTTCTGCGGGAGATTCCGTTGTTAACGTCCCAAAACAGCATGGATTCTAATCGTCTGGAAGCATCTTTTGAGCCATCGAGCAACATCCCGAAACCTCCGTTGATTACTTCGCCCCATCCTACTCCACCACCGTTGTGAATCGATACCCAAGTCGCTCCTCTAAAGCTGTCTCCAATCACGTTGTGAATCGCCATATCGGCCGTAAAGCGTGAACCGTCATAGATATTTGAAGTTTCACGATACGGAGAGTCCGTACCTGAAACATCATGGTGATCACGACCCAACACCACATGACCAATTTCGCCTTTGGCAATGGCTTGGTTAAAGGCTTCTGCAATTTTGATTCTCCCTTCGGCATCGGCATATAGGATTCGGGCTTGAGAACCTACTACTAGTTTATTTTGTTGTGCTCCTTTTATCCATTTGATGTTGTCTGCCATCTGTTGTTGGATTTCTTGTGGAGCGGTTTTCATCATTTCTTCTAATACAGCACAAGCGATTTCGTCTGTTTTCTGTAGGTCTTCGGGTTTTCCTGAGGCACATACCCAACGGAAAGGTCCGAATCCGAAATCGAAACACATAGGTCCCATAATATCCTGCACATAAGACGGATATTTAAAGTCGATTCCGTTGGCTGCCATAATATCGGCTCCGGCTCTTGAAGCCTCTAGCAAGAAGGCATTTCCGTAATCAAAGAAATAGGTTCCTCTGGCTGTATGCATGTTTATAGCATTTACCTGACGAACCAGTGATTCCTGAACTTTTTGCTTGAATAATTCCGGATTGTTCGCCATCATATCATTCGCCTGCTCAAACGACAACCCAACCGGATAATAACCACCCGCCCACGGGTTGTGGAGCGAAGTCTGGTCTGACCCTAAATCGATATATATATTTTCTTTAGCGAAGTGTTCCCACACCTCCACTACGTTTCCCTCAAAAGCAATCGAAACAACTTCTTTGTTTTCTTTGGCTTTTAGCACTCTTTGCGTCAGTTCGCCTAAGTCGGTAATCACCTCATCTACCCAACCTTGAGAATGACGAGTATGCACAGCCTTCGGGTTTACCTCAGCACAAATCGTGATGCAACCGGCTATGTTTCCTGCTTTGGGCTGAGCTCCACTCATACCACCAAGACCTGAAGTAACGAAAATTTTTCCGTCTAATCCTTCGCCATTTTTAGAGATTTTTCGACCTCCGTTCAAAACTGTAATAGTCGTTCCGTGAACGATTCCTTGTGGCCCGATATACATATAACTACCAGCCGTCATTTGCCCATATTGGGTTACGCCAAGTGCATTGAATTTTTCCCAATCGTCTGGTTTTGAATAATTCGGAATCATCATTCCGTTGGTCACTACCACTCTCGGAGCATCTTTGTGTGATGGGAACAACCCCATCGGGTGACCGGAGTACATCACCAAGGTTTGTTCATCTGTCATTTCAGACAGATATTGCATGGTGAGTAGATATTGAGCCCAGTTTTGGAAAACGGCTCCGTTTCCGCCATAAGTAATTAGTTCGTGAGGATGTTGTGCCACTGCATAATCCAGATTGTTCTGAATCATCAGCATGATGGCTTTTGCCTGCTCTGACTTCCCGGGATATTCTGAAATCGGTCTGGCATACATCTTATAATCCGGACGGAGGCGATACATATAGATACGACCGTAAGTGTTTAATTCATATAGGAATTCTTTAGCTAATTCTTTGTGGTGCTGTGGTTCAAAATAACGTAAAGCGTTGCGAAGGGCTAACTTCTTTTCGTCATCTGATAATATTTCTTTACGCTTGGGTGCGTGATTTATGGTTGAGTCATAGGGTTTCGGAGCGGGTAATTGGCTCGGGATTCCTTGTTTTATCTGTTCTTGAAAAGTCATCTGTATTGAATTTAAACAGATGCAAAAATAGAAATTTTTTATGGTTTAAGAGTTTGTTTGAGGATGGAAGAGTATAAAAACAAAAAAAGTCCTTGAATTACAAGGACTTTTTTTGTGAGCGCGACAGGATTCGAACCTGTGACCGTCTGCTTAGAAGGCAGATGCTCTATCCAGCTGAGCTACGCACCCAAAACCAATAAACCGAAATAAGTTTATTTGTTTGTCGGGGTGGCAGGATTCGAACCTGCGACCTCCTGGTCCCAAACCAGGCGCGATGACCGGACTACGCTACACCCCGAAAAGCGGAGAGACAGGGACTCGAACCCTGGCGACCGTTACCAGTCGACAGATTAGCAATCTGCTCCGTTACCACTCCGGCACCTCTCCTAAATCAAAAAAGAACTTGTTGTTTTTTGAGGTTGCAAATGTAACATAACATTCTGTTATTTACAAGCAAATTCCGTTTTTTAATGTGTTTTTTAATTGGATTTTATAAACCCACTAATAGCCAATGAATTAAAAAAATGATTTTTATACCTGTAGTGCATATTAATTAGCCACAGGTGCACAGATTTTTATGTTTTTTTGAGAAAGATGATTTCACAGATTGAGTTAAATGCAAAACATTCAATATCAGTGTAATTTACATATTGTGTTTTTATAAATTATTTTTCATTTAGTACCTGTGTATCTGTGATTAAAAAAATGTAAAGAATCTGTAAAACCATCAGGTTAGGTTTTTTATGATAATACACTATTTTTTATATAAAAAATGAGTAATTTAGTGCCTCAATTTTTCGTAATGCTTACAGAATTTCAAAGCCAGCTTTCAGAAAAGTACAAACAGATATCCTCAAAAAAACTTTTGCTTACCATAAGCGGAGGTATTGACAGTATGGTTTTACTGGAATTGATGCAAAAGTCAAAGCTGAAAATCTCTGTGGCTCATTGCAATTTCGGGCTGAGAGGCGAGGAGAGTGATTTGGACGAAAAATTTGTAACGGATTACTGTATCCAAAACAATATTCCCTTTTACATTAAGCGTTTTGATACCCAAAAATATGCCACTCAGAACAAACAATCCATTCAGATTGCAGCACGAGAGCTGCGTTACGGGTGGTTTTTTGAATTGAAAAAAGAACACAAGTTTGACTATATTGTAACGGCACACCATTTAGATGACAGTTTAGAAACCTTTTTGATTAACCTTTCGAGAGGAACTGGAATCGAAGGGCTTACCGGGATTCGAGAAAACGAAAATATCATTCGTCCGCTTCTTAAATTTTCTAGAAAACAAATTGAAGATTATGCAACCAAAAACCACACAAAATGGAGGGAAGATGCTTCTAATCAATCTGACAAATATTTACGAAATAGCATCAGGCATAACATCGTTCCACTTCTCAAAGAATTGACTCCCGATTTTTTGAATTCGTTTTCAAAAACAACAAATTATTTGCAAGAAGTTCAGGCTTTTTCCGATGAAGTTTCAGAAGAAATTTTGAACGAACTGTCACTTCAATTTAAAGATTATAGTGCGTTGAAAATAAATGATTTAACATATTATAAGAATTATAAATTTCTCTTGTATAAGTGGCTCTATAAATACGGGTTTACCGCTTGGAATGACATCTATAATTTGGTAGAAGCCAAAAGCGGAAAATTTGTAGAAACCAAAGATTTCAGGCTATTAAAAAACAGAGATGAGTTAATTTTATTCGAAAAAAACAAAGAATTTATACCAGAAGAATTTTTGATTTCGGAAGACAAAATAACTTACCCGATACACTTGCAATTTACAACTGTTAATCAAATCTCTGAACCGACTTCTCCGAATGTCATTTATATTGATAAAAACATGTTAAAGTTCCCCCTAACTGTACGGAAATACAAAGAAGGTGAGTATTTTTACCCGTTTGGAATGCAAGGCAAAAGAAAAAAGCTCAGCAAGTTTTTTAAAGACGAAAAACTTTCGATTTTGGATAAAGAAAGAATTTGGATTCTGTTGTCTGATAATCAGGTGGTTTGGGTTATTGGACAACGATTAGACGAGAGATTTAAAGTTACATCAAACACAACTTCTATATTAAGAATTGAATATTTATTATGAGAAAAATCATTTTACTACTAACACTTTTCATTAGCTTTTTAGGTCTTTCACAAGAAAATAAAGCTAAATTTTCTGTCTCTATAGACAAATTATCAGACAAAGAATATCTCATAACCTATGATGCTAAAATCGAGTATAACTGGAAGCTATATTCGACTGTATTACCTGATATGACAGGGCTTCCGACAGAGTTTATTTATTTAAATGAAGAAGGAAACTACCAAGTAAGTACAGTAGAAGAATTCGGTTCTGTGGTTAGTTACGACCCCATTTTTCAGGCAGAGATGGGAACTTTTAAAGACAAAGCAAAGTTTACTCAAAAAATAGAACTCATCAATCCCGATGTAGAGTTTATAGAGGTTGAAATATCTTTTCAGACATGTGATGACAAAAGCTGTATTCCAGGATTCGAAACTTTTAAATTTACTCTTGACGGAGAACTTATTAAAGAACAAATTGTTATAGATGAACAAAGTGTTGAAAAGAAGAATGCTCTTTTGATTGATGTAAAAGGAAAAGACAATTTTAAAACCGAAATCACAGAAAGTTCACAGACAAGCTATTGGAATATTTTTGTACTTGGTTTTGTAGGAGGACTAATCGCTTTGCTTACACCGTGTGTTTTTCCGATGATTCCGCTAACGGTTTCGTTTTTTACAAAACGTTCGACAACCAGACAAAAAGGAGTTTCTAATGCTGTTTTATACGGAGCTTTTATTGTAATTATCTACCTATTGTTGAGTATTCCTTTCCACTTGATGGATAGTTTAGATCCTGAAATCTTAAACAATATTTCAACCAATACTTGGCTAAACATTTTGTTTTTTGCCATTTTCATCTTCTTTGCTGGGTCGTTTTTCGGATATTATGAACTGACTTTACCAAGTTCTTGGGGAAATAAAATGGATAGTGCTTCAAACATCGGAGGTATTATTGGTGTCTTCTTTATGGCATTAACTTTGGCAATTGTTTCCTTTTCGTGTACAGGTCCTATTCTAGGCTCACTTTTAGCCGGTTCTCTAACTGCAGACGGAGGAGCTATGCAACTTACAGCAGGAATGGGTGGTTTTGGAGTTGCCTTGGCACTTCCTTTTGCTCTTTTTGCTCTATTTCCAAGTTGGTTGAACTCACTCCCTAAATCTGGAGGATGGTTAAATACCGTAAAAGTTGTATTAGGGTTTTTAGAGGTAGCTTTGGCTCTAAAATTCTTATCTAACGCAGATTTAGTAGAAGGTTGGGGACTTATCAAACGTGAATTATTCATTGGTTTATGGATTGTGATTTTTGCCGGATTAGCACTTTATTTGTTCGGGCTTATTAAATTTCCTCACGATTCACCTAACCAAAAGATTGATTTTTCACGAAAAGTTTTGGCTGTGATAACATCATTATTTGTGTTGTATATGATTCCGGGACTTACGAATCACCAAGAATACAAAAACTTAAAACTTTTGAGCGGATTTCCACCACCAATGTTCTACAGTTATTATGCTCAACAAAGTGAATGTCCGTTAGGCTTGAATTGTTTTAAAGATTGGGATGAAGGACTGGCTTATGCCAAAGAACACAACAAGCCTATTTTACTTGATTTTACGGGTTGGGCTTGTGTGAATTGTCGAAAAATGGAAGAAAATGTTTGGTCTGAAACCGAAGTTTATAACCTGATTAACGATAATTACGTATTGATTTCACTTTATGTAGATGACCGAAAAGAACTTTCGGAAGACAAGCAGTTTGACTTTGAACGAACAGACGGAAACGTCAAGAAAATAAAAACGATTGGAGACAAATGGGCTACATTCCAAATTGTTAACTTTCAAACCGCTTCACAGCCTTATTATTTGTTGTTAAGTCCTGAACTTGAAATGCTTAATACTCCTAAAGAATATACAGACAAAGAAGATTACACGAAATGGCTTAAAACAGGGTTAGAGAATTTTAAGAATTTTAAGAAATAGCGGAATGTTGGGTGCTGGATGCTGGAAGAGTATACCAGCACCCAGCACCCAACATCCAGCACCCAACATTATGAGTTTTAAGTTTGAAAAACTGATTATATGGCAAAAAGCCATGGATTTTGGAGAAGATATTCATAAACTATCTTTAGGATTTCCAAAAGTAGAACTGTATAATCTTTCTTCACAAATTCTTAAGGCTTCTGATTCTATTGCTTTGAATATTTCGGAGGGGTCTATTTTGCAATCAAATGCAGAATTTAAACGGTTTTTGGGTTATTCGATTCGGTCATTAGCTGAAGTTGTAACTTGTTTACACAAGGCTCAAAAAAGAAAATATATTAATGAAGATACTTTTGATAAGCATTATAAAGAAGCTTTTCATTTAACGAATATGTTAATTGCTTTTAGAAATAAATTATAGCGGGAAGCGGGAAGCTACATCCATCACCCATCATCCATCATCCAACATCCAACAAAATATGAAACTATCAGAACTACCAGAATCAGAATACCCTCAATATTATCAAGGGTATTTGAAAAATATAAACCCTCATTCAGATTTATTTGAAGAGTTGGAAGCTTCACATCATTACTTTATCAAATTCGTTCAGGATATTCCGATGGAAAAGCACGATTATCGTTATGATACAGGAAAGTGGACAATCAAGGAAATTATTCAGCATCTGATTGATTCCGAACGAATTTTTGCTTACAGGGCTTTGCGTTTTTCGAGAAATGATAAAACCGAACTTCCCGGATTTGACGAAAATAACTATGTGGATTATTCTAACGGAAATCAAAGACACCTTAAAGATTTATTGATGGAATTTTCATTGGTTCGGCACACGACTTTAGCACTTTTTAAATCGTTTTCAGAAGTAGTTATGAATAGAAACGGAATAGCATCAGGGCATAAAGTTTCGGTTCGTGCCTTAGGTTTTATAATCATCGCTCATCAAGAACATCACAAAAAAGTTTTTCAAGAAAGGTATCTCAAATAGCAATTAAAAAAGCTAAATTTGCTCGAATTTTTATAAACGTAGTGAGCAATGAATTTTGATAGAAAAAACCTGACCGATACAGAGCTTTTGGAATTATACAAAAAGCTCTTGAAACCAAGACTTATTGAAGAGAAAATGTTAATTCTGCTTCGACAAGGAAAAGTGTCAAAATGGTTTTCAGGAATAGGTCAAGAAGCCATATCAGTCGGAATTACTTCTGTATTAAACCAAGACGAGTATGTGCTTCCGATGCACAGAAATTTAGGAGTTTTTACAACCCGTGAAATCCCATTATATAGACTTTTTTCGCAGTGGCAAGGAAAAGCAAATGGTTTTACCAAAGGCCGTGACCGCTCATTCCATTTCGGAACACAAGAATATAAAATTATCGGAATGATTTCGCATTTAGGCCCTCAACTTGGAGTAGCAGACGGAATCGCACTTGCCAATAAACTTTCAGGTAAAAAGAAACTAACAGCTGTTTTTACTGGAGAAGGAGCTACCAGTGAAGGAGATTTCCACGAAGCCTTAAATATTGCATCGGTATGGGAATTGCCAGTTTTGTTTGTGGTAGAAAACAACGGATACGGGCTTTCGACACCAACTAACGAACAGTATCGTTGCGAGAATATAGCCGACAAAGGAATTGGTTACGGAATGGAATCGCATATTATTGATGGGAATAATATTTTAGAGGTATATACAAAACTATCAGAAATAGCTGATTCGGTTCGTCAGAATCCAAGACCAGTTTTGTTAGAGTTCAAAACCTTTAGAATGAGAGGGCACGAAGAAGCAAGTGGTGTAAAATACGTTCCTAAAGAGCTGATGGAAGAATGGGCGAAAAAAGACCCCATCGAAAATTATAAAAACTATTTGCTTTCAGGCGGAATTTTATCGGAAGAAAAAGATGAAGCGTTCCGCAAAGAAATTAAAGCAGAAATCGACGAACATTACCAAAAAGCATCCGAAGAGCCTGTAATTACAGCTAATTTAGAGCAAGAACTAAAAGATGTATATGCTCCGTTTCATTTTGCAGAGATTTTCCCTACTTCCGAAAAAGAAAACATTCGTTTTATTGATGCGATTTCACAAGGATTAAAACAATCTTTAGAAAAGCACGATAATTTGATTGTAATGGGGCAGGATATTGCCGAATACGGAGGTGCTTTTAAAATCACAGAAGGATTTGTAGAACAATTCGGAAAAGATAGAATTAGAAATACTCCGATTTGCGAATCTGCCATTGTTTCGACTGCTATGGGACTTTCGATAAACGGGTATAAAGCGGTTGTCGAAATGCAATTTGCCGATTTTGTCTCTACCGGATTCAACCCGATTGTAAATTATTTGGCCAAAAATCACTACCGTTGGAACGAAAAAGCAGATGTAGTGGTCAGAATGCCTTGTGGAGCTGGAGTTCAAGCTGGACCTTTCCACTCGCAAACCAACGAAGCGTGGTTTACAAAAACTCCGGGACTCAAAGTAGTTTATCCTGCTTTTCCGTATGATGCCAAAGGGCTTTTGACAACAGCCATAAATGACCCAAACCCAGTGCTTTTCTTTGAGCATAAGGCTTTGTACAGAAGTGTTTACCAAGACGTTCCGAAAGATTATTACACTCTTCCACTCGGTAAAGCATCACTTTTAAAAGAAGGAGAAGATGTTACGATTATAACATTCGGTGCTGGAGTGCATTGGGCTTTAGACGTTTTAGCTAAAAACGAAAACATAAAAGCAGATTTGTTAGATTTACGTTCGCTTCAACCTCTGGATACTGAGGCGATTTTTACTTCGGTTAAGAAAACGGGAAAAGTAATTATTCTTCAAGAAGACACTCTGTTCGGAGGAATTGCCAGTGATATTTCGGCTATGATTACCGAAAACTGTTTCGAATATTTAGATGCTCCTGTAAAACGTGTCGGAAGTATCGAAACTCCGATTCCGTTTACTAAAAACTTAGAAGAACAATATTTACCTAAAAACAGATTTGAACAAGAATTGTTGGGATTATTAGAGTATTAACCTTTTAATATTCTTGTTTGTCCGTTTTTTCGCTCCACTGCTGAAAAATTTTTAAGGCTTCCTCACGACCTAATTGCTCAAAAGGAATTCTTCTTTGGTTCATCGGTAGGTTGATTTCGTTATAAATAAAATCATCATCAAAACCTATATGAGCTGCATCTTCGCGAGTGTTGGCATAATACACTTTGTCGGGTCTTGCCCAATAAATAGCTCCTAAGCACATAGGGCAGGGTTCGCATGAAGTATAGAGTACACATCCATCTAATTGAAACGTATTGAGGTTTTTACAAGCATCTCTAATGGCTGTAACTTCGGCATGAGCAGTAGGGTCGTTGCTTGAAGTAACGCGATTGTTACCGACTCCTACAATCTTACCGTTTTTGACAACTATAGCTCCAAAAGGACCTCCTTCATTATTTTGCATTCCGTTTCTCGATTGCTCAATAGCATCATTCATAAATTTGCTGTGTGTACACATGATTTTAATTTTTGGCAAATATAGCCAAATTACAGTTTTTAAATCCGATTTTGCATTAACAATAAAAGTATTATCTTGCTGTAAACTTATATAATTATGAAAAAAATACTTTTACTGTTTATTGTACCGATTTTTATTTCTTGTCAAAACAACCAAAAATCGAAGACGGATGAGTTTTGGGAACAACTCCAAATTCATTGCGGAAAGTCGTATGAAGGAACGCTTACTTACCCGTTAGAAGACCCTGATTTTGGAGGGAAAAAATTAGTAATGCACGTAAGAAAATGCTCTGACAATCAGATAAAAATTCCGTTTTTTGTAGGCGAAGACAAATCGAGAACTTGGATTTTTACTAAAAAAGATGGAAAAATAGAGCTTAAACACGACCACAGACACCAAGACGGAACACCCGAAGATATTACGATGTACGGAGGTTTGGCAACTAATACGGGTCAGGCAACCATTCAGGTTTTTCCTGCTGACCAACAAACTACAGAAATGCTTCCTGCTGCCTCAACTAATGTTTGGTGGGTAACTCTTGACCATAGTAGTTTTACCTACAACCTTCGAAGAGTAGGTTCTGACAGGCTCTTTACCGTAACTTTTGACTTGAGTAAAACAACAGCTAATCCCGAAGCACCTTGGGGTTGGGAAGATTAAAAACGTGTGACTATAAAAAAGAGTATTAATCGCCTTAATACTCTTTCTCTAAACTCTTTAAAGTGTTTTTATTCTTTACTTTCTGATAACTTCATCATAAAGTTTATAACTTTCTTCCAAAATTTCAAGAGCAAGGTCTCTGCCTAAGAACTCTTCAACCACTACCACTTTGTTTTCTAACTTTTTGTAATCTTCAAAAAAGCTACGTAGCTCCGCAATTGCGTGAGGTGGAAGTTCAGAAATATCGTTGATGTGATTGTATGTTGGGTCTCCGGCTGAAACGGCAATTAGTTTGTCATCTGCTTCGTTTTGATCCATCATTCGCATTACTCCGATTACTTTTGCAGGAGTCATACACATCGGGACTACTTTGATTTGAGAGATAACCAAGATATCTAGTGGATCTTTATCATCACAATAAGTCTGTGGAATAAACCCGTAATTTGCAGGATAATAAACCGAAGAATAAAGTACACGGTCAAGAATCAAAAGACCGCTATCTTTATCTAATTCATATTTGGCTCTTGAACCTCTTGGGATTTCGATAATTCCGTTTACAATTCCTCTGTCTTTTGTTCTAGGGTTTACGTGATGCCATGGATTAAAATATTGTTTCATTATTTTTTGTTTAATCGTTTATTTGTTTAATCGTTTATTTGTCTCGCTATTCAATTCGACTTTAAGACTTTAAAGGAATATTTTGTAAAATTTCCAATACAAACTTCCAGTATTTTTGGGCAGATGAAATGCTTGCTCTTTCGTCCGGAGAGTGAGCTCCTTTGATGGTTGGCCCAAACGAAATCATATCCATACCCGGATAGTTGGTTCCTAGAATTCCACATTCAAGACCTGCATGGCAAGCCACAACATGAGGTTTGCTTCCGTTTTGTTTTTCGTAAATCGGAACTAAGACATCCAGAATTTCTGAATTAGCATTGGGTGTCCAACCCGGATAAGAACCCGAAAAAGTTACTTCTGCTCCAAAAAGTTCAAAAGCCGAACGAAGAGCATTAGCCAAATCAAATTTTGAACTTTCAACAGAAGAACGTGTCAAACACTGAATTGAGATTTGTCCGTCTTTTACAACAACTTTAGCAATGTTGTTTGAAGTTTCTACCAAATCTTCAAAATCAGGACTCATTCTATACACTCCGTTGTGAGCAGCATAGATGGCTCTAAGTAAACCTTCCTGAACGCCTAATTCCATTACAGCATCGGGTAGGGGAGCTTCTTCGATTAGAATCTCTAATTTTGGTTCGGTAGTTTTGTATTCTGCTTTGATATCAGCAATTACTTCTTGCATTTCTGTTTGAAAAGCTTCATGGAAAATTCCTGAGATAATTACTTTCGCTACGCTTTCTCTCGGGATAGCATTACGAAGGCTTCCTCCGTTTATTTCGGCAATTTGTAATCCGAAGTTTTCGAATCCGTCAAATAGAAGACGGTTCATGATTTTATTGGCATTTCCTAAACCTTTGTGAATGTCCATTCCGGAGTGTCCTCCGTTAAGACCTTTTACGGTAATAGTATATCCTACAGAATTTTCAGGAATTTCTTCTGTGTTGTAAGTTCTTATTGCTGTTACGTCAACTCCACCGGCACACCCGATGTCGATTTCGTCATCTTCTTCAGTATCTAGGTTAAGTAAGATTTCTCCTTCGAGCATTCCGCCTTGAAGTCCCATAGCTCCTGTCATTCCGGTCTCTTCATCAATAGTGAATAGCGCCTCGATGGCAGGATGAGGAATATCTGTACTTTCAAGTATAGCCATAATTGTAGCCACACCTAAACCGTTATCTGCTCCTAGAGTAGTTCCTTTGGCTCTCACCCAGTCACCATCTACATACATTTCGATTCCTTGTGTATCAAAGTCAAAAACCGTATCATTGTTTTTTTGGTGAACCATATCCAAATGCGATTGCATCACGATGGTCTTACGGTTTTCCATTCCTTGGGTAGCCGGTTTTTTGATAATTACGTTCCCAACATGGTCTTTAATGGTTTCCAGACCTAGTTTTTGTCCGAAATCCATCATAAAAGCAATTACTTTTTCTTCTTTTTTTGACGGACGAGGAACCGCATTCAAATCGGCAAACTTATTCCAAAGCGCTTTGGGTTCTAAATTTCGTATTTCCTGATTCATAATTCCATTTTTATAAGGCTGCAAAGATACTCAAATTAGACTCGGGAGCAAACCAAATGATTTATCTTTCTGTTTTCTATACAATAAATTTTTTATCCGAGTAGTTTAAATAAACTCTTTTATTTTTTGGTAAACCTATCTTTTAAAATAGGTAAAAAAAAAATTAAAAAATATTTAACTGATTGATTTTCAGAAAATAAATATTTTTTGTAAATTTGCGTGCTCAAATTTTGCTACCGTGACGAGGCAAAAAAATAAAGTGTTATGACAAGAAAATGGTATTATTTATTGATACTTGTAGCCGGTTTAGCCATGGCTGTGTCGGGATTTAAGTCGGAAAGAGAATTGAATTATACGCTGAGTTATACAGAACAATTTGCTAGATTAAAACCTATTGAGGCAGTTGTTCCTAATGAAAACGAGGTTGACTATTATGATTTTGAAATACCTTTTTCGGGCAGGTCTTTTACTGCTTTTAAACAAGCGATGGCCATACGAGAATCTCAAGGAAGATATGACATTGTTAATGATTTCGGCTATGCGGGAAAATATCAGTTTGGTAGAGCGGCTTTGCGAGCTGTGGGAATTTCCGATCGAAAAGAGTTTTTAAATAATCCTATTTTGCAAGAAGAGGCTTTTAAGGCATTGCTTGCCATCAACAAGTACAACCTTCAACACGAAATTAACAAATATTCTGGTAAGGTAATTAATGGTGTTGAGATTACAGAATCAGGGATTTTAGCATCTGCTCACTTATTGGGTTCATCTTCTGTGAAAAGATACTTGAGGAGCAACGGACAAACTCGTATTGCTGACGGTTTCGGAACTACTATTCGCAGTTATATGAAAAAATTCGGGAATTATGATACTTCGGTCATAAAACCAAATCAAAATGCCAAAGCGACTGATAATTTAAAAAGGAATAAGTTGTCTTAATAAGTCCTATAATCGGAATAATTTGTAAGATTGGTTGGTGTTTTTTATAATATTTTCGGTACGCTCTTCGTCTGTGTCGGAAATAAATATTTGTCCGAAAGTGTTTTGATTGACTAAATCAATAATTTTACCAACTCTGAATTTATCCAATTTGTCAAAAATATCATCAAAAAGTAAGATGGGTTTGACGTTGTTTTGTTGTTTTACAAACTCAAATTGAGCCAGTTTTAAGGCAATTAAAAACGATTTTTGCTGTCCTTGTGAGCCAAATTTTTTAATCGGATGATTGTTGATTTCAAAAGACAAATCATCTTTGTGAATTCCCACAGAGGTATATTGTAAAGCACGGTCTTTAGGTAAGTTTTCTTGTAGGAGAGAAAGCAAATCATTTTCAAAAAGTTGACTTTCGTAAATTAGATTTACCTGCTCATTATTTCCTGATATTATCGAATGATATTTATAGAAAATAGGAGTGAAGTCTTTTAGAAATTCAGTTCGTTTTTGATGTAAAAAATTACCCATTTCCGAGAGTTGCTGGTCATAGATTGACAAGGTGTCTTTGTCAAAAACCTGATTGATAAAAAAGTATTTTAACAGTGCATTTCTTTGAGAGATAACTTTTTGATATTTAATTAGTTGGTGTAGATAACTTGAATCTAATTGCGAGATGATTTGATCGATAAATTTTCGTCTGGTCTCGCTTCCTTCGGATATCAAATCGCTATCTGATGGAGAAATAATTACTAAGGGAACAAACCCTATATGCTCGGAGAATTTCTCATAAATTTTTCCGTTTTTTTTCAGTACTTTTTTTTGTCCTTTTTTAAGGCTACAAACAATCTGGTGGGTTCGGTTTTCTTTAATAAATTCTCCGTCAATTACGAAAAACTCTTGTTGATGTTTTATGTTTTGAATTCCGATAGAATTAAAATAACTTTTTCCGTAAGCCAAATGATAAATGCTGTCGAGTATGTTGGTTTTTCCGATGCCGTTACGACCGACAAAGCAGTTGATTTTAGTTTCAAAATCAAAATCGATTTCAGAAAAATTTTTGTAATTAAAAAGGTGTAATTTTCGTAATTGCATTTGGCAAAAATAAGCAATATCAGTGATGTATTTTAAAGAAAAACCCCAAAATAGTTTTGAGGTTTAGGCTGTACCTTAAAAAGTATTTTTAGTGCCTGAAAAATATTATTGAGTATCTAACTCAATAAATTCTACTTTTACTCCAATTTTTTTATCTCCTTCTTTATAATAAGCAGTTTCATTCGTGTTATTTGTTGTCAAAGCCCTTAATTTGTTCAGAAAGTCTTTAATTACAACCATGTCTTCTAAGTTAAACTCTCTGATTTGTTGCAAATCAGATTTTCTATATGCTGTTCCATTGTGCAATTGCTTTGTTTTATTAAGGTTTAGCGAAATGATACTTTCAAACGCTTCTTTAAATACCTCCTCTTCGGTATTTAACACTTTTTGATATAAGCTATTTGCGGTATCAAAACTTTCAACTTTTAAAGCTTTCTGATGAATAATATCGCCTCCATCTAATTTTTCACTCATAAAATGTAAAGTTGCTCCATAAACAGTTTGGTCAATAATTGCCCAAGAAGGAGTGTTCCAACCTTTATTATAAGGCAAGAAAGCAGGATGTAAGTTCAAAAATCCAACAGTTGGAATATCTAATACTTCTTTTGGAATGATATAAGGAAAATGAATTCCAATTATATAATCTAATTCAAGCCCTTTTAATTTTTGAATGTTTTCCGGAGTTTTAAAATCTTGACCTTCAAAGATAAAATCAGGTTTTAATCCTGAAATTGATTTAAGTTCTTTGCTATGTGTGGCATTTTTTCCGTTACTCACTAACAATGCTTCGGGTAAAAACCCTTTACTTATTATAAATTTTAACAGATTGCAGCTTATCTGTCTATCTCCTGCAAAGGCATATTTCATAGTGTTATTTTTTTAAAATTAGCACAAAATCTTTCGGAAAAGGAACTCCTCCTTGCCATCTTTCAAAGACAAAAACATCCGTAGGAGATTGCATTTCTTTTTTACAATCCTCAAATTGAGTTAACCAATCGTCTAAATGATAAATATAATTACAAACATCATTTATATGCTCATTAGGGCATTCTAATAGGTAGTACTCCAATAATTCATACACAGCTTTGTTTGCTTTATAAATTCGTAGGGCTTGAAAGAACAATTGTTGCTTTTTATATTCTAAATAAGCACTTTCTGAACGATAAATTGCTCTCAAAAGTTTTTCTTTAATCTTCATTTCCTTTAAAGTAAATGGTTGTCGCTTGTCCTTCTTGTGAAATTCCTTCACGGACAAATACTTTTTTGATGGTTAAAAATAAGATTCTTACATCTAACCGCCAATTTAGGTTATCTACGTACCAGATGTCGTATTCAAATTTTTGTTTCCAGCTGATAGCATTTCGTCCATTGACTTGCGCCCAGCCCGTAATTCCGGGACGAACCTCGTGTCGTCTTTTCTGAAAATCATTATACAGAGGCAAATATTGAATTAAAAGAGGTCTCGGTCCGATTAAAGACATATCGCCTTTTAATACGTTTATTAGTTGAGGAATCTCGTCTAACGAAGTCTTCCGTACAAAACTCCCAATTTTTGTAAGTCGTTCTGCATCAGGTAAGAGGTTTCCGTTGGAGGCTTTTTTATCATTCATCGTTTTGAACTTTACTATCTTAAAGATGCGTTCGTTTTTTCCCGGACGAGATTGAAAGAAGAAAGGTTTTCCTTGGTTGGCAAAAAACAATCCTATTATAACCAACAGAAAAACAGGACTTAAAATGATTATTCCTATGAGTGCCGAAAAAAAATCTACTGCCCTTTTGAAGTAGTTCTTATACATTTTTCTTCTTTATTATTTCGTTATACTCTTCCAACAAAGCATTCCAAATTATTGATTGTTCGTAGCGGGAGACTATCATCATTCGAGCGTTTTCTTTTAGTTTTTCGCAATAGTTTTTGTCGGTCATTAGTCTTTCCATAGCTTTTTTTAAGGCTTCTGTATTTTTTGTAGGAATGATTATACCGTTTTTATCCTCTATGATTATTTCGTTACAACCATTTATGTTGGTTACAATACTTGGTAACTGCATTGCTCCTGCCTGCATTACTACATTAGGGAAACCTTCTCGATAACTCGGAAAAACCAAAGCATCTGACACAGCAAAAAAAGGTCTGACATCTTTTTGGAATCCTGTTGAGATGATGTTCGGGTTGGTTTCTATATTTTTTAAGGTTTCAGCAGAAAGAGAATCTAATTCGGTCTCTAACCAACCTACTAACAATAATTTACAAGTTTGCGAGCTGTTGGACTTGCAAATTTGTGAAAAAGCCGCTATCAGTTCGTTAATTCCCTTATCTCCGACTAATCGCCCTACGAATATAAACACAAAGTCTTCGGATTTTATTCCTAACGATTTTTTTAAATCCTGTCTTTGTTGTTCCGAAATCAATTCGGGATTAAAATGAGAAGTGTCAATTCCGTTAGAGCTTCCTTTTCCGATTACTTTCAGTTTGGTTTTGGAGGTGTATTTGTTTTCCAGAATAAAATCATACAATCCTTTAGAATTCGGATAAACCTTACTGCTACAAGCATACGTTAATTTTTCGACCCGGTCTAATACTTTTCTTTTTAAGCCCTTTTTTTCCATCAATGGCAATCCTGCCACAGTATGTAAACGAATCGGAACTCTTGCTAATTTTGCGGCTAACATCCCTACAATTCCTGCTTTTGGAGTGTGAGTATGAACAATCAGTGGTTTTTCTTTTTTGAATATTTTATACATCTTCCAAACCGATTTCAGATCCTGAAAAGGGGAGATGGTACGTGTCATTTCAACAGTCAGAATTCGAATATTTTCATCTTGTTCCAAATCGTGGATTTCCTGTCCGTTAGAAGAAATACCAACAACCTCAAAACCATTGTTACTCATAAAGCGATGTTGCCCGTTTAAGAGTACCTTGAAAGAAATAGGTACTGTGGTAATGCGTATAAGTTTAGGACTATTCATTTAAGATACTTCAATAAGAGGCGTAAAGTTTTGGTACAAAGCTTTGTTTATCATAACTCCAAAGTTGGTGGCAAAAATACAAAAAAGAAGTTTGTTTATTGTGCGGTAAATCGTTCGGGTAAAATTATTCTAAGAAGAAAACAATTGTGCTTACTACTCTCGCCTTCTGGATATAAGGTTCTTTAGGGCTTTCGCTGATTTCTTCGTCGTAATAATGTTGATAATTTCCGGCAAGGGTAATTTGTCCTTGTGAAGCGGTTTTAATCTTACCTAATTTTGCTTGCGAATCGTTGGCAAACTGTTCGCCTGCAATGCGTGCATTTTTGGTACTTTCGGCTATTAGTTGCGGTTTAATCGAATTCAATTCAGGAAAAATGTAGTTGGTAAATACATTACAAGTCAGGTCTTTGCTGATTAAGTCTAACTTTATTTGAGCTGCTTTGTCTTCAGTAGCTTCAACATCTTCAGACTGAACGGTCAGGGTTTGCGAAATAGTGTAGCGGTCTATTTTTACCTCCATTTGTTGGTTGTTTATCCATCGGGTTTCATAATATTTTTGACGGTCGTTTACTCCTACATTGTGTATAGTAATGTCTTTTTCGCTGAATCCGAACGCTATTAAATGGGCAATAACATCGTTTTTCTTTTTTTCTGTTTGTTTGATAATGTCTTGCAAATTATCACTCGAGAACGAAAAATTTAAAGAAATATTGGCTAAGGTAGCTTTCATATTCATTTCGGCCAATCCTTTTACGGTTACTATGCGGTCTTTATCGCTAAATGTTTTTAGTCCTTTAAAAATAAAATAACCCAAAAAGAAACAGCCTAAAAGCAACGAAAATCCTAAAATAACTGATTTTGACGTGTTTTTCATAAATACAAGGTTTAGGTAATACTTTTTCAAAAATAAGAAATATAAAGTTATTTAAACTTTTTTTGAGATAAAATTTTTATGAAAATTCGGTGAATTCAAGGCTAATGGTTATATTTGAAAACTCTATTTTTCAGAACAATGCAAGTTTCCGAGTTAGCACAATACACCGTAAATTTTGTCAACCGCACCAGTCGCAATGTTTTCTTGACCGGAAAAGCCGGAACAGGAAAAACGACTTTGCTTAAAGAAATCATCGAAACCACTCACAAAAATACGGTTGTGGTTGCACCTACGGGAATTGCTGCCCTAAATGCAGGAGGCGTTACGATACATTCGCTTTTTCAGCTTCCGTTTGCTGGATTTTTACCTACACATAGCCAACCGCCTCAAATCGGAGAGAATATCCGTTTTGAAAACCGAAACACCCTGCGAAGACATTTCAAAATGAGTAAAACCAAGCAAGAAGTTATTCGGAATATGGAGCTCTTGATTGTGGACGAAGTGAGCATGCTTCGGGCTGATGTGCTTGATGCTATGGACTTTATGTTACAGTCTGTTCGTAGGAATCACGAAGCTTTTGGAGGTGTTCAGGTGTTGTTTATTGGAGATTTATTACAGCTCCCGCCTGTAGTACGACAGCATGATTGGAATGTGCTTAAAAATTACTATTCCGGAATGTTCTTTTTTCATTCGCATGTGGTTCAGCAAAATCCGCTTTTGTACATCGAACTCGATGAAATCTACCGACAAACCGATAAAGACTTCATTAGTATATTGAACAACCTCCGTAACAATCGAGTTTCACACGAAGATGTTCAATTATTAAACCAATACGTACAACCTGATTTTGACATCAAAAAAAACCAAGGTTTTATTACGCTGACTACTCACAATGCAAAAGCAGACAGCATAAATAATCAGGCTTTACGAGAGCTAAAAGGCAAATCATTTAAATATTACCCTGAGGTAGTCGGAGATTTTCCCGATAAAATTTATCCGATTGAAGAAGAATTAGAGCTCAAAGTAGGTGCTCAAATTATCTTTATCAAAAACGATTTAAATTACGAAAAACGCTATTTCAACGGGAAAATGGGGACTATTCACTCTTTGTCAGAAGATGAAATTATCGTTCATTTTTCCGAAGAAAACAAATACATTGAAGTCGAAAAACACGAATGGGAAAACATTCGCTATTCGGTGGACAAAAATTCTAAAGAGATTAAAGAACAAATTTTGGGAACTTTTACTCACTATCCTATAAAATTAGCTTGGGCAATTACGGTTCATAAAAGTCAAGGACTTACTTTTGACAAGGCGGTAATTGATGTTTCGCAAGTTTTTGTGCCGGGTCAGGCTTATGTGGCGCTTTCGAGATTGCGTTCGCTTGACGGATTGGTTTTGCTCAACTCAATTCAACTCAACGGAATTACCAACGATGCTTCGGTAATGGATTATTCAAAAAATAAAGCAGAAAAAGAAGTGCTGCAACGAGAATTGAATATTCAGACCCAAAAGTACATTCAACATTGCATTACCAAGGCTTTTTCGTGGAGAATGATGCAAAGCGTTTGGAAAAATCATCTGCAAAGTTATGCAGCTGAACTTCCGAAAAGCAAAAAAAATGAATTTAAAAAGTGGGCAGAAGAACAATTTGCTAAAATAGAAGAACTCATTGCTCTTTCTGAGAAATTCATTGTCCAGCTCAACCGTCTTTTTGCTTCTGAATCTCATAATTTTGGATTTATTCACGAACGATTCAATAAAGCTTATGATTATTTTTTGCCGAAGTTAGATGATTTGACTTTTGAGGTTCTATATACGTGCGAAAAAGTAAAACGCATCAAAAGAATGAAAAGCTTTTATGAAGAAATTTCCGAATTAGAAGAACTGCAACTCAAAACGGTACTGAATCTGAAAAAGACAAAACTGCTGGTTCAGGCAATTGCAGAAGGAAAAGAACTTTCAAAACAAACCCTTAAATCAAATTCTATAGACGAATACCGCATTAATCATTTGGTCAGGATTTCAGAAATCATCAAAAAACACGCTTTGTATTTTGAAAACGATGATGATTTTGACGAAGGCTATTACGACAAGCCTAAAAAACAAAAAGCTCCGAAAAAACCTACGATTGACACCACACTGGAACTTTGGAATCAAAAACTATCGGTAGAAGAAATTGCAAACGAACGAAAACTGACTACCAACACTATTTACGGACATTTGGCAAAACTCATCGAAAAAGGAACTATTACCTTAGCCGATGTGCTTCCTGCAGACAGAATTGCAGAATTGTATGAGCTTTTTATTTCAAATCCGAATAAAACCCCGGGGGAGTTGCGGGAAATTTCAGATAATGAATTTTCGTGGGAAGAGTTAAGATTGTTTAGAGCGACTTTGGAGTTGAAGAAGTAATTTTTCTCAGTACAATGTTTGAGTTAGCAAGAGTTAGATTGGTTTATAAAAGATTTTACTTAAATCATTTTTCTTAACTCTCTTTCGTTTTTGATGCTTATTTTTTTACCAATCAGGTCAATATATCCTTCTTTTTTGAGTTCAGATAGCAGTCGGATGCATGTTTCAAGTGCAGTTCCCACAATCCCCGAAAGTTCTTCTCTTGAGAGTTGAATTTTGAGGGTTTTGTCTTCGTTTATTCCGAATTTATCTTGCAAATAAATGAGTGTTTTGGCTAGTCGTTCTTTAACGTTTTTTTGAGCCATATTTACCAAATCGTTGTCTGCTTCTTTAAGGTTTTCGCATACATTTTTTAGCATATTCAGCGAAAAACCTGTATTGCTTTTAAATAGTTCTAAAATTTCGGGTTTAGGAATAAAACATACTTCCATATCTTCGAGAGCTGTAGCACTAAGATTCAGCGGCTCTTCATTGACCAATGAGCGTTCTCCTAAAATATCTCCTCGAGTAATCAGTTTTACGATGTGATTTTTTCCGTTGTCGCTTAGTTTAGATATCTTACAGACTCCGTTTCTGATGCAAAAAATACCGTTCAGGGTTTGACCTTCCTCAAATAGGCTTTGACCTTTTTTTACTACATAGGAAGTCTTACTATTTGTTATACGATTTAATTCGCCCTGGTTTAATGCCTTTAAGGCACTAAGTTCCCGAACAACACATTGTTCACATTTGCTCATACCGAAAAAATTATTCTATTGTTACAAATATAAAAAACTATTCTAAGCTCAACAAGTGTTTTTAGAGGTTTGTTTTTTTTCTAAGTTCAATTAGTAAATGCAACAAAAGTTAAAAATAAAAATTAAATAAAACTTATTTAGTTTTTAAATTAATGACAATATAAGTTCAAAAGACCATTATTGTCAAAATGTATGTAAAAATTCGGATTGAATTAAAACTTTATGATGATTAGCCTGACTGCAAAAAAAATCTTTCCTGAAATGTTTGGTCAGTAATTAGTTTTCTGATAAAATAATCTGAAGGTATGACAAAAATCATATTTTGAACTCATAGAGCGTTTTACCTTTGCTAACAAATAGTTAAAATGGTATGAGCGTCATTTATATTTTAATTTCAATCAGTATCGTAGTTGCCATAGTCTTTTTGTTTGCTTTTTTCAGAGCAGTCAAATCAGGACAATATGACGATGACTATACTCCTTCTGTCAGAATGTTATTTGACGACGAATTGAAAAAGCCAAAACCCAACAAGGCTAAGAATCAGAACAAAAAACTAAAAATAAAATCAGATAAAAACAACTAAATTATGGAAGTACAACAGTTTTCTTACGACAACAAAATTGTAAAGAAGTTTCTTTACGCTTGTATTATTTTTGGGGTTGTCGGTATGTTGGTAGGGCTTTTGTTGGCTCTAATGTATCTTTTTCCGAACTTAACAGAAGGAATTCCTTGGCTTAGCTACGGAAGACTTAGACCTCTGCATACCAACGCAGTTATTTTTGCTTTTGTCGGGAATGCTATTTTTGCGGGAATTTACTATTCTCTGCAAAGATTACTCAAAGCAAGAATGTTCAGTGATGTTTTGAGTAATATCAACTTTTGGGGTTGGCAGCTTGTTATTGTTGCAGCTGCAATTTCACTTCCGTTAGGATATTCATCATCAAAAGAATATGCCGAGTTGGAATGGCCTATTGACATTGCCATTGCAGTGGTTTGGGTTGTTTTCGGTATTAATATGATTGGTACGATTTTGCGAAGACGTGAAAGACACTTGTATGTGGCTATTTGGTTTTACCTTGCTACGTTCGTAACGGTTGCTGTACTTCATATTTTCAACAGTTTGGCAATTCCTGTAAGTGCGATGAAAAGTTACTCTGTGTATGCAGGAGTACAAGATGCATTAGTACAATGGTGGTACGGACACAATGCGGTTGCTTTCTTTTTGACTACGCCTTTCCTCGGATTGATGTATTACTTTGTACCGAAAGCGGCAAACCGACCTGTTTATTCGTATAGATTATCAATCATTCACTTTTGGTCATTGATTTTCATTTATATCTGGGCAGGACCTCACCACTTATTATATACTTCACTTCCTGATTGGGCTCAAAATTTAGGAGTTGTGTTCTCCGTGATGCTCTTGGCTCCGTCTTGGGGAGGTATGATTAACGGACTTTTGACACTTCGTGGAGTTTGGGATAAAGTAAGAGAAGAACCTGTTTTGAAATTTTTCGTAGTGGCAATTACGGGTTATGGTATGGCTACTTTTGAAGGACCTATGCTTTCGCTTAAAAACGTAAATGCCATTGCTCACTTTACGGATTGGATTGTGGCTCACGTTCACGTTGGAGCTTTGGCTTGGAACGGATTTTTAACTTTCGGTATGATTTACTGGTTAGTTCCGAGAATGTGGAAAACGGAATTATATTCTAAAAAATTAGCCAACTTCCATTTTTGGATTGGAACATTAGGAATCGTATTGTATGCTGTTCCGTTGTATGTAGCGGGAGTGGTGCAACACCAAATGTGGAAAGATTTCAATCCGGACGGAACACTGAAAAACAACTTTATGCAAACCGTAGAGGCTATTATGCCAATGTATTGGATGAGAGCTATCGGAGGTACACTTTTCGTAATCGGATTGTTGGTGTTGTGTTATAATATTATCAAAACCATCAAACAAGGTCAGGCGGTAGAAGACGAATTGGCAGAAGCACCTGCACTTACTAAAATTAAAAGCAGCCGTCTAAAAGGAGAACGATTCCACGGTTGGTTAGAACGTAAACCGATTCAGCTTACTATTTTGGCTACTATTGCCATTCTGATAGGAGGTGTTGTTCAGATTATTCCAACTTTGGTTGTAAAATCTAATATTCCGACTATCTCGACAGTTAAACCTTATACACCTCTCGAACTCGAAGGACGTGATTTGTATATCAGAGAAGGCTGTGTAGGATGTCACTCGCAAATGATTCGTCCGTTCCGTCACGAGGTAGAACGCTACGGAGAATATTCTAAATCAGGAGAATACGTATATGACCATCCGTTTTTGTGGGGATCTAAACGCACCGGACCGGATTTGATGAGAGTAGGAGGGAAGTATAACGACAATTGGCACTTTAATCACATGTGGGATCCGCAATCGACCTCAACAGGTTCGATAATGCCGAGTTACCAATGGCTATTCGATAACAAGCCAATGGATTTCTCTAATACCGAAGCCAAAATGAGAGCTTTGAGAAAGATAGGTGTGCCTTATACAGACGAAGAAATTACCAATGCACAAGCAAGCATCAAAGCACAAGGAGAACAGATTGAAAAAAGCCTTCATAATGATCCTGAGTTTGTAAAATCTTATGAACAAAGTAAGAAAAACGCACAGGCAAGAGGGGAAGAGTTCGTTCCGATGAGCCAAAGAGAAATTACAGCTATGATTGCTTATTTGCAACGTCTGGGAACGGATATTAAGATTAAAGAGTAAAACCAGTTTACAGTTTAAGGTTTATAGCTTGTCAATTCGATTAGCCAAACGCATCAAGAATAACTCTAAACCTTAAACTCTAAACTTTAAACAAAATATTATGCTAAAGTTCATCAAACAAAACATGGAAACCATATCGGGTATAGAAGTTTATCCGATTGTATCGCTTTTAATATTCTTTTTCTTCTTTTTAGGACTTTATTGGTGGGTATTTACCTATAAAAAAGAAAAAATTCAAGAATTGAGCAACCTACCTTTAGACGACAAAGAATAACCATAAAATCATAAAGAGTTATGAGAAAATTAATCCCTGTATATGTAAGAGTCCCTCTGATATTGGCTATTGCTTATTTTGCAATGGAGTATTTTATTGATTCGGGAGATAAGCCTGCTTTCATGGTTTATCCGGCTGTTTCTATATTTTTAGGAGCATTATTGTTGGTACTTATTGCTATCGAAGTGGTTTTTAACGCTTTTGAGAATATTACTTACAGCATTATGACCGAAGAACAACGAAGAGAGTATGACGAAAGAAACAAATTAAATCTTGATATTACTCAAAGTGCTACGTACAAAAAAATAATGCAAGCCCTAACCAAATCTAAAGGTATTGAGGAAGAAGGAGAGCTGCTTATGGAGCATGATTATGACGGAATTAAGGAATTAGACAACGTGCTTCCTCCTTGGTGGAAATACTTGTTTTATGCTACTGTAATCTTCAGTTTTGTCTATCTCGGGTATTATCACTTATTCGGAGGAGAAAATCAAATTCAGGAGTACGAACGCAAAAACAACGAAGCTCTTTTAGCTATCGAAGAATGGAAAAAAACAGCCGTAGATTTAGTTGATGCCAGTAATGTGATTGCCATGACAGACGATTCGAACTTGGCTGCCGGAAAAAATATCTATATGGAAAGATGTGTGGCTTGTCACTTGGCAGACGGAGGAGGAAGTATCGGACCAAACCTGACCGATGACTACTGGATTTTAGGTGGAGGAATTAAAGAAATTTTCCATACCGTTTCTGAAGGAGGACGTGAAGGAAAAGGAATGATTCCGTGGAAATCAGAGCTTAAACCAGTAGAAATTCAACAAGTTTCGAGTTATATTCTGACTTTGGTAGGAACAACTCCTGCTGTCGGAAAAGAAGCAGAGGGAGATTTGTGGGTACAAGCAGGTGATGAAACTACTGATAAAGAAATAGATACAGAGACTGTTTTAGAAGAATAAACTTAATTTGGAAGTGTACTAATTTGAAGTTTTTATTTGTCATTTTTTTAATTTTCAAATTAACACATTTTCAAATTTCCAAATTAAAAAATTATGTCTGATATTCAGGACGAATCTTTTAGAGATAGTATTTCCACAATTACCGAAGATGGTAAAAGGGCTTGGGTTTACCCGAAAAAACCAAAAGGAAGATATTACGATAAAAGAAAAATAATAAGTTACGTTCTTTTATTGATGTTGTTTAGCTTTCCATTTATCAAAATAAACGGACATCAATTTATTTTATTGAATTTTTTTGAGCGAAAGTTTCACATTTTCGGTATTCCGTTTTGGCCACAGGATTTCTATTTAGTGATGATTTCGATGGTGGTAGGAGTGGTTTTCGTAACGCTTTTTACCGTTGCTTTCGGACGTATTTTCTGCGGTTGGATTTGCCCCCAAACCATTTTTATGGAAATGGTTTTCAGACGTATCGAATATTGGATTGACGGAGATAGAAATGCACAGATAAAATTAGACAAACAAGAATGGAATGCTGAAAAAATCAGAAAAAGACTATTCAAATGGTTTATCTTTTTTGTCATTTCGTTTCTGATTGCCAATGTGTTTCTTTCTTACCTTATTGGAAGCGATGAAGTTCTGAAAATGATAACCGAAGGACCTTTGCAAAACGAAAGAACCCTGATTGCACTATTGATTTTTACAGCTGTTTTCTATTTTATTTTTGCTTGGTTCAGAGAGCAGGTTTGTATCATCGCCTGTCCGTATGGTAGATTGCAAGGGGTGCTTTTGGACAATAAATCTATTGTTGTTGCCTATGATTTTGTCCGAGGTGAAAAAGAAAACGGAAGAGCTCGTATCAACAAAAAAGAAAACAGAGAAACAGCCGGTTTAGGAGATTGTATTGACTGTAAGCAATGCGTGGTGGTTTGTCCGACCGGAATTGATATCCGAAACGGAACACAACTCGAATGTGTAAACTGTACGGCTTGTATGGATGAATGTGATGATGTAATGGATAAAGTAGGTTTCCCAAAAGGACTTATCCGTTACGCATCGGAAGATGAAATTACTAAAAAAGAAAAATTCGTATTTACAGCCAGAATGAAAGGTTATACAGCTGTGCTTACGATTCTCATCGGAGTATTGATAGGAATGTCGTTTTTAAGAAGTCAGCTACAGGTAACAATGCAACGAATTCCGGGACAGCTTTATGAAGTAAAAGGAGAAAATATTAGTAATGTTTATACTTACAGAATCATAAACAAAACCACTGAGGATTTTGAACATGTTCATTTCAAATTATTAAGCCCGAAAGGAGAAATTATAATGGTTGGAGCAGAACATTTTAATGTCGAAAAAGAATCGGAAACCAAAGGAACGCTTTTTGTTGAGGTGCATCCGGCTTTTTTGACTGAAGATAAAATGAAGCTAACAATCGGAGTGTATGAAGGAGGAAAAGAAATCGAAAAGATTAAAACTAATTTCTTGAGTCCGAGACAGTTTAATTAATGGAAAATTGAAAATTGAAAGTGGGAAAAATCTTAAACAAAATAAATTATGAAAATAAATTGGGGAACGGGAATAGTAATTGCATTTGCACTTTTTATGTCTTTTATTTTGTTTTTTGTGTTCTTGGTTCAATCCGACAAAAAATACGATAATGAGTTGGTAATAAGCGATTATTACAAATACGAAATGAGCCTTGAAGGACAACAACAAAAAGAAAGAAATGCAAACGCTTTGGCAACCAGATTAGAGGTTCTAAAATCTGACCAAGGAGTAACTATTACTTTTCCGAACGAATTTGATTACACTAAAATAGAAGGAAAAATATCCCTATATCGACCATCTGACGAAAAACTGGATTTTGAAATTCCCATTTCATTATCGTCTTCTAATTTGCTCATACCTAGAAATGTTTTAGCAGATGGTCGTTGGGATATTTATATAGATTGGAAATACGAAGATACGGAATATTTCAATAAAAAAAGTATTACTCAATAGCGATTGACCTCTTAAGCTAACTTAGGTTCACGTTAAATAATATGTTGTTTTCATCGGTTATATTAGGTTTAGTTTCGAGTTTGCACTGTGTAGGAATGTGCGGACCTATAGCCTTGATGCTCCCGATTGACAGACAAAACAAAACAAAAAAAGCATTTCAGATTGCCCTATATCATTTAGGAAGAATTTTAAGCTACGGATTTTTAGGTTTGATTTTTGGTTTATTAGGAAGAAGTCTGTATCTGGCAGGAATTCAACAACAACTGTCCATTGTTATCGGGATATTTATTATATCTGTAGCTGTGATTCCCGAGCGTATTTTTGCCAGGTATAACTTCTCAAAACCAATTTACAGGGCTATTTCTTATGTCAAAACTTCTTTGGGTAAGCAATTTAAAAACCGTTCGAATAAATCCATTTTTACTATCGGAATCCTTAACGGATTCTTGCCATGCGGAATGGTCTATGTGGCTCTTTTCGGAGCGTTGGCTATGCAGAACGCTCTTTATGGAATGTTTTTTATGATGCTTTACGGATTAGGAACGGTTCCGCTGATGAGCTTAGTGGTTTATTTTAGCTCACACATCAAAAATTCTTTAGGAAAAAACCTAACCAAACTTATCCCGATAGTAACCACCTGTGTCGGAGTGTTGTTTATACTTCGTGGCTTAGGGCTGGATATTCCGTTTGTTTCTCCGTCTAACCTGCAATTGTTTGTGGGGGGAGCTGCAGATTGTGATTAACCTAAAATTACCTTATAGTCTTTGGTTTTTATAAATTCGCTGAAAATTTCTTCCGATTTACTCATCAGAAATTCATATTGTTTGGCTCCATGAGAAATTCTTTTAACTCCTAATTTTTTCAATGCTTCATAATTTGGTAAGTTAGGAGTTGCAAATACGTTTAGAGGTAAATCTACACGCGAAGTAAAAGTTAATATATCGGTATCCTTTTCGATCAAAGGAACAAATACTCCATCAGCTCCGGCTACTTTGTAAGTACTTGCTCTGGATATAGACTCGTTCAAGCTATCGGGATGTTGGGTAGTATAAGTATCGATTCGAGCATTGATAAATATTGTAGTAGCAGCCTTGATAGCCTTTATTTTTTCAACCAACAGATTATAATCTCCCAAGATTCTTTTACCGTTTTTAACTTTTCCGTCTTCTAAATTTATTCCTGCAATGCCTATATCGGTCAATTGTTTGATGTATTTTGCGACTTGTTCCGGATCATCAGAATAACCCGCCTCAAAATCTACAGATACGGGGATTTTGGCTACATTCATAATGTGCTTAATCATAAAGTACAATTGTTCAAAGCTGATGTTTTCGCCATCTTCAAATCCTAACGAATTAGCCATTGCATGACTTGAAGTACCCAAAGCTTTATACCCGGCTTGTTGGGCTAATTTAGTCGTGTGTACGTCCCAAATATTGGCTAAAAGCAAAGGACTTTTGCTTTGATGAAGTGTTTTAAAAGTATTAAATGTGTTCATAATCAGTTTATTTTAAGATGAATAATTAGAATGATATAAATTTTATAGAATTTGTCTTGTTTTGTTTCTAATTATTGTCATATATCAAAAATTATACTAAACAAATACGAAATCACTCATAACAATTTTTGATTTGTTATTTAAACAGCAATTCCTTTTGTAAACAACTGCTCTTAAAGTCCTTTGAACCTTATTAAGATTTATTAAAAATAACTTGTAGAATACTTTTTCTTGCAATACATTTGCAATCTAAATTTGGTCTAAATAAGAATTGTAATGAAAATCAACAGGTTAGCAGTACTTGTTTTAGGAACCGTTGGTTCGGTTGCATTTTCACAGGAGGCGGATTTCGATGAATGGGAAAAGGATTTCGAAATAGAAGAAGTAGTCATCACAGGGCAGTTTGAGCCCCAATCCATAAATAAGTCTGTGCATAATGTAAGGGTAATAACCTCACAAGACATCAAAAATCTCGGAGCTGTTCATTTGGGAGATGTGCTCAATCAGTACATCAACATTACCGTTGCTCCGAGCAGTTCAGGAAGAACTACCGTTTCGATGTTCGGACTTGATGCTAATTATTTCAAGATTTTAGTAGATAACATTCCTTTGGTCAATGAGGGAGGACTCGGGAACAACACAGATTTATCTCAAATCAACCTAAACGATATTGAACGAATCGAAATCATCGAGGGAGCAATGGGAGTTACACACGGAGCCAATGCTGTTTCGGGAATTCTGAACATCATTACCAAAAAATCAACTGCGGATAAATGGAACATCTCTGCTACGCTTCAGGAAGAAACCATAGGAGATGAATATGCTTTTTTTGACCAAGGAAGACACATTCAGGCGTTAAAACTCTCGCACAATATTTCCGATAATTGGTTTGTATCGGTAGGAGCCAACCGAAACGATTTCAAAGGTTATTTGGGCAATATGAAAGGAAGGCATCATCAGATCAATGACGGACTAAGAGGGAATTTATGGCTTCCGAGAGAGCAATTTCAACCCAACGCGATGATAACTTACAGAAAAAGTGATTTCAGAATGTTCTATAAGTTTGAATTCTTGAACGAAGAAATAAATTTCTACGAAAATGCTACTCAATCGGGGTGGAATACACAGTACGGAAGTTACCGATACGGAAATGACCAGAGGTATTTTACCAACCGATTTTATCATCACCTCAACGCAACCGGAAAGATTAAATCTAAAGTAAATTACAACATTTCTCTTTCGCACCAATATCAGAAACGGGAAATCGAAAAGTTCAGATACAACATTACGTTCGATACCGAAATGAATAATACTTTGCAGAAAGACCAATCTATGGAAGTGTTGTATTCGATAGGTACGTTCAGCAATTTTTTTGATAATAAAAAGATTGATTTTCAGCTTGGATACGAGTTGGTAAACAACAACGGATTTTCGGTGGAAGATGAGCAAGGAAACCAAACCAAGCAGGTTAGAGAAAAAATTGACAATTACGACCTTTTTGCTATTTCCGAAATCAAAGCGAATAAAAACCTGTCGTTACGTCCCGGACTCAGGTATTCGTTTCAGTCGATATTCGATAATCAGTATGCGGTTTCTTTCGGAGCGAGGTATTTGTTGCCCAAAGGATTTGAAGTCAGAACTTCAATCGGAAAATCGTACAGAACTCCGAATTTTAACGAACTGTTTAGCAAAATAATTTTTGACGGACATTATTTTGTCGGAAACGAAGACTTAAAGCCTGAGCAGAGTATGACCTACGAGGTCAATGCCAAAAAGTACACTTATTTTGAATCCGGATATAGCTTGTCTAATAATTTTATGGTTAGTTATAGCGATATCGAAGGTAGAATTACAAGTGCTTTGGTCGGTTGGGAAGGAGCTACTCCTATGTACCAATACATCAACATCAGCAAGTACAGAAGTGTGAATTTTTCTAACACAAACCAATTCCGAATGGATAATTGGAATTTTTCTCTCGGAGCTTCGCTTACGGGAATTTCAAGGCTAATGGACAATCAGGAATTTTCTTCAGACGACAGGTATTTGTACAACTTTAATATGAATGTCAATGCCTCTTATACCATTCCGAAGTGGAATACCACCCTTGCAGCTTATTACAAATACACAGGAAAAACCCAGCTTTTTGTAGAAGGAACAAATCAATATACACTTTCGGATATAGAGCCATACAGTTGGCTTGATGCTTCGGTCAGAAAAACTTTTTGGAACGACAAGTTAGAGGCGACAATCGGTGCGAGAAACCTCTTCGATATTACAAACATAAATCAAACCGGATTCAACCAAGGCATAGGACATTCCGCTTCTTCTCAGATTCTTCTGGCTTACGGAAGAAGTTATTTCTTGAAACTCACATATAATCTTAATTTTTAATACTAATCAAATATTTAATCAAAAATGAAAAAATCTGTTTTAATGTTATCGTTTGCAACGCTGTTTGTTGCTTCTTGTTCAAGTGATGATAGCAACGGAGGAGGAACACAAAATCCTCCGATTAGCGAAGCTATTGTTGAAGTGGAATTAGGAGGACCAAACCAGCCTAATCAGGTTTATATTGATCTGAGTACATCGTCTCAAACCACAGCAAAAAGAGATACTTGGGATTTAGGTTTTGCTACCGGAAGCCAGTTCAGAGTTATCATCAATGGTTCTGTTCAAATGGCTGTCAAACAGCTCGAAACTACCGATATTGACCAAGTACAAGAGCCGGATACTTCGGTTGCTGTGGGATATTCAACATTAGCTTCGTTAGGATATGTTGATGACCCGACAGGAATTTTGGAAGGTGCAGGAGGCGGAGAGGGAACTGCTATTGCAGAAATTTTAGCCAATGAAGAAGATAACAAAGTTTATCTGGTAAACTTAGGAAACCACGTAGGAACCAATACTCCGGATGTCGGTTCAGTATCTTTGCACGGAGAGGCAAGAGGTTGGAAAAAAATAAGAATTACCCGAAACGCAAGCGGATATACTTTGCAATATGCTGATATAGAATCAACTACACACCAAACTGTGAACATCTCTAAAGACAGCAACTTTAACTTTACCTTCTTTAGTTTTGATACCAATTCGGTAGTGGGTGTTCAACCTCAAAAAGATAAATGGGATTTGAATTTCTCCGGATTCACAAACTATTATGCTATGCAAGGAAATCCGGCTATTACGTATTATTATGCCGATTTTGTTACTACAAACCATCACGGAGGAACAAAAGCATATACGGTGCTGCTTGACGGAGAAAACCTGAATGAGGCTTATGCGGATTTTACGGCTGATGATGTGATTGAAGCCAATTTTACGACTTCTGCAACAGACCAAAGAATCATAGGAGATTCTTGGAGAATAGGAGGAAATCCGAGCAATCCTGTACCGAGTGTAAAAGACGACCGTTTTTATGTAATAAAAGACGCTTCGGGAAATGTGTATAAATTAGTTTTCAGAGCACTTACCAACGATGCAGGAGAAAGAGGTTTTCCTGTATTTGAATACGAACTGCTATAATTAAACAGCATAGGTTTTTATTAGTTTATTAGTTTTCCAAAGAACCGAGCCTTTATGGCTCGGTTCTTTTTATAAATGTTAACCCTCATTCTAACTTTCCACTCTTAACTTTCTACTTAAAAAAAGTTTAAAACTTCTTTCATGGCTTTGGCTTTGAGCAAGCACTCATTATATTCTTGTTCGGGTTTGCATTTTGCGGTAATGGCACTACCTACCGAAAAAGAGAGGTAACGGTTGTTTGAATTGTATAAGATGCTTCGGATAACCACGTTAAAATCAAAGTTTCCGTTGGGGTCAAAATATCCGATAGAACCGCTATAAACACCTCGTTTGGTTTCTTCCTGATTCTCGATGATTTGCATAGCCGAAATTTTCGGAGCTCCGGTCATGCTTCCCATTGGAAATGAATTTTTAATTACTTCTATTACAGTGTTTTCGTTGTTTTTAATTGAAGTAACGGTAGAAATTAAATGATGTACTTGTTTAAAGCTGTACACCCCGCATAATTCTTCCACTTTTACCGACGATTTTTCGGCTGTTCGAGATAAATCATTGCGAACCAAATCAACTATCATGATATTTTCGGAACGCTCTTTTGGGTTGACTGCCAGTTCGGTTTTAGATTGGTTGTCAAGTGCTGAATCTTGGAATCTTTTAGAGGTTCCTTTGATGGGTTGCGAGATGATTTTGTTGTTTTGGTTTCTGAGGTAGCGTTCGGGAGAACTGCACAAAACGTATTGGTTAAGATTTTTGAAATAAACCGAAAAAGGCGGCTCGGAAATTTGGTTGAGCCTTTGGTAAGTTTCTAACGGGTTGATTTGAGCGTTTTCTGCATAAAACTCCATACAGAAATTAGCCTCATAAATATCGCCTTTCTGAATGTGTTCCAACACGTTCGCAACTTTTTCGAAGTATTTTTCTTTAGAAATTCGCTGTTTGATGCCAGCTCCCAACCCTCGGCTTTCGACTTTCGATACTAAGACTTTATGACTTTCGACAATTTCTTTAAAATCAGATTCTATTTCATCATCAACCATTCGCAAATACTGAATTTCGAGCGAGTTTCCTTTGAGTAGAAACAGTTTTTTGGGTTGAAAAAAGAACAAATCTGCAAATTCTAATCCGTCAGCGTTGTGCGAGGATAGTTTTTCGGTATCATTTTTCACGTCATACGACAAGTATCCAAAAAGCCAATCTTTGGTAGTGTGATAGTATTCACTTAACTTGCTGAAAGCATCGATATAATCGGTTTTTATAGAGGTAAAAGCCTCCACAGCCAAAACCATATCGTAGGAAGAATATTCTTGCGGATAATCGTTGCTGTCTAAATATACAACCTCTCGGAATTGGTCTGCCCAATGGAGAATTTGGTTTTTAAATTGCTTCGGATTTTCTATAAATAGGGTAGTGGTTGTTCTCAAGAATTCTGATTTCTGTGCAAGACAAAAGTACAAACTAATCTGCTTTTTTCCTCAGATATACAGATTTTTTAATGTTTTTTATTCAGTACACAACAAAAATTATAACTGCCACAGATGCATGGATTTATATTTATATTTTAGCTGAAGTTACATAAATTCACACAGATAACTTCGACTTGTCGAAATTTTAAACACTTAAAAGTTAGATGCAAACGTAAGTTCAATTAGTAAATGCGACATTTTGATTGTTATAATCAAATTTCATCTGTGCATCTGTGGTTAAAACATAACATCTTTGGTTAAGTTACAAGGCTTAAAAAAACCAAAATACCGACCTCTAACTCCTAAAATAACCGTACCTTTGCATTTTCAAAAAATATTAAAAAATTATGGAAAACGGAATTTATGCTAAATTCAACACGGATAAGGGTTCAATTGTAGTGCAACTTACTTATGATAAAACACCCGGAACAGTCGGAAATTTTGTGGGGCTTGCGGAAGGAAATCTTGAAAATTCGGCTCGTCCGCAAGGAAAACCGTATTATGACGGGCTTACTTTCCACCGAGTAATTTCTGATTTTATGATTCAAGGAGGTTGCCCGAACGGAACTGGTACAGGTGATCCCGGATATAAATTTGATGACGAGTTTCACTCAGATTTAAGACACGATGGTCCCGGAGTTTTGTCTATGGCAAACGCAGGAAAAGGAACAAATGGTTCGCAATTTTTTATCACTCACGTAGCTACTCCTTGGCTTGACGACAACCATACCGTTTTCGGAAAAGTTGTAGAAGGACAAGATGTAGTTGATGCGGTTGAGCAAGGCGATGCAATTATAAATATCGAAATCTTAAGAGTAGGAGAAGAGGCTCAAAAATGGAATGCGATTGAGGCTTTCAGAACTTTTGAAGGTTCTCGCGAAAAGCGTTTGGCAGAAGAAAAACGCTTGGCAGAAGAGCGTATGCAAAAACTCATTGAAGGTTTTGACAAAACCCAAAGCGGACTGTATTACAAAATCCTTGAAAAAGGAAACGGCACTAAAGCTCAAAAAGGAAAAACCGTTACGGTTCACTACACCGGAGCTTTAGACACAGGACAAGTTTTTGATTCGTCTTACAAAAGAAACCAACCTATTGAATTTTCGCTCGGAGTAGGGCAAGTAATTTCGGGTTGGGACGAAGGAATTGCTTTGTTAAACGTAGGCGATAAAGCCCGTTTTGTGGTTCCTCCACATTTAGGATACGGAACAAGAGGAGCAGGTGGAGTAATTCCTCCGAATGCTGTTTTGGTTTTTGATGTAGAACTGAAAAACGTAAAATAATAGATAGCTACAGATGTGCAGGTTTTTAGATTAAAAAAAACCGTATATTTTTGATTTTCAAGAAATAACACTAAAATTTAATGAATGAGTTCAGAAGTAATAAACGGAATAGATTTTATCAAATCGCAAACCTCGAAAATAAACACAATAGATTTTGAAAACCTGCCTTTCGGAAGTGTTTTTACAGACTATATGTTAGTTTGTGATTTCGAGAATGGAGCGTGGCAAAAACCGGTTATTAAACCTTATGAACCTTTTGTTTTAGAACCTTCTGCAAAAGTTTTTCACTACGGACAGGCAATTTTTGAAGGAATGAAAGCCTATAAAGCTGATTCTGACCAGATTTGGCTTTTTCGTCCGAATGAGAATTTTAAACGGATGAATAGGTCTGCCGTTCGTTTGGCAATGCCCGAAATTCCTGAATTTGCTTTTCTGCAAGGACTCAAAGAGCTTATCCGAATCGAGAAAGATTGGGTCAAAAAAGGAAAAGGAAACGCTTTGTATATCCGTCCGTTTATGATTGCAACCGGAGTAGGAGTTACAGCTTCCCCATCTTCGAAATATCGTTTTTGTATCATACTTTCGCCTGCCAAATCATATTATTCGGGAGAGGTAAAAGTAATTGTTGCCGACCATTACAGCAGAGCAGCAAACGGAGGAATCGGAGCAGCAAAAGCAGCCGGAAACTATGCAGGACAATTTTATCCGACTCAATTAGCCAATAAAAAAGGTTTTCAACAAATCATTTGGACAGACGATGCTACGCATACCAAATTAGAAGAGGCAGGAACCATGAACGTGTGGGTAAGGATCGGAAATACGCTATATACCGCCCCGACAAGCGAGCGAATCCTTGATGGAGTTACCCGAAAAAGCCTCATTGATTTGGCTCAGCATTTGGGTTTAAAAGTCGAAGTTCGTTCGGTTTTGGTCAGTGAATTGGTCGATGCAGCAAAAAACGGAACTCTGAAAGAAATTTTTGGTTCGGGAACGGCAGCAGTTGTAAACCCGATTGTCGGATTTTCGTATCAAGAAACCTATTACGAACTACCGAAATTAGAAAATTCGTATGCAACGCTCTTAAAAGAAAAACTAACCAATATTCAATACAAGATTGACGAAGATGTTTTTGGTTGGACGGTAAAAGTTTAAGAAATAAATCAGCTTAATCAGTAAAACAAATAGAATTATGTCATTCTCAGAATTATTCGACAGCGGTTTTAAAACCAGAAACAAAGGGCATTTTTCCGCTATTGTTCGTGTTGCGTTATCAAGCGGAGCAATCAGCGAAAAAGAAAAACAGTTTTTAGACAAGTTGGCACACCAGCTTGAGATGTCCGAAGAGGAGTATGCGGAAATATTAAAGGATCCTACCAAATATCCTATAAATCCTCCCTACTTACACATTAATAGATTAGAGCGTTTGTTCGACTTAGGTCGTATGGTGCGGTATGATGAAGGTTTGAAAGAAAAACAAAAGGACGTTCTTACTCGTTTTGCCATAGCTCTCGGATTTACACCTTCTAACGTAGAATATATCGTAGATAAAGCACTTAAACTAATTGATAAATCGGTGGATTTGGATACGTTTTTGTACGAAATGAACAACATGAACAAATAAGTTTTTGATATAAAATTTGATAGAAAAGTAAAAACCTGTAAATTTGACCCTTACAGGTTTTTATTTTTGTTGATATGAAGAAGTATTTTGTTTTATTTATAATCTTGTCAAGTATTTGTTTTTCTGCAAAAGCACAAGAAAGTGCATCTAATGCTCTAAACGGAAATCTCGAAGATCGTTTTGAATATGTTTTTAAGAAATCGAGCAAGTACGAGAATTATAAAGTTATATCGATTTCAAATTTTAATTACCTCAGAAAAAGTGCTTTAGATTCCATAAATTTTTACAAACAAGAAATCGCTACTTCAAAAGCAAAAATTGAAGATATTACCGCTCAAGTCGATAATCTTAATGCAGAACTTCAATCTGCAAGAGCAGAAATAAATCAACTGAATGAAAGCCTTAAAACAACTTCTTTTTTGGGAATAACCTTAAACAAAGGGCTGTTTAATATGATTGTATTTGGAGTAGTAAGCGGATTGTTGTTGTTGTTGGTTTTGTTTATAATGAAATTCAGAAGTGCCAAAACCGACTCTAATGTAGCCATAGGTAATCTCTCGAGGGTAGAAGACGAATACACCGAATACAAACGCAAGGCTATGGAAAAAGAACAACAATTGGGACGAAGACTTCAAGACGAAATCAACAAGAATAAAAAGGATAAACAATAAACAGAACTATTGTTTTATCTTTTTCTTTAGATTTGGCAAAAAATAAGCAATTAGCCCGATAAGCGGTAAAAACGAACAGATTTTATAGACGTATTCAATTCCGGTTTGGTCTGCAATATGTCCTAAAATAGCCGAAGCCAAGCCTCCCATTCCGAAAGCAAAGCCATAGAAAAGTCCGGAAACCATTCCTATTTTTTTAGGTAATAATTCTTGTGCAAAAACTAATATAGCTGGAAAAGCAGACGAAATAATCAATCCGATAAGCACAATTAAAATAGCTGTCCAATGCTGATCTACATACGGGAGCATCAGAGTAAACGGAGCAGCTCCGAGTATCGAAAACCAAATCACGAATTTACGTCCAAATTTATCCCCAAAAATACCTCCGAGAAGGGTTCCTACAGCTGCAGCTCCCAGAAAATAGAACAGATACACTTGTGCCTGAACCTCCGAAAGTCCGAATTTTTGAATAGTATAAAACTGAAAATAGCTCGTAATTCCGGCAGTATAAAAGTATTTTGAAAAAATAAGAACTAATAAAATAACGACTGAGGTTGTAATCTGCCTTTGAGTTAAATCTGGTAAAACGATCGGTTTTTTGATTCCGTTGATAGCGTTTTTCAGCTCATCACTCCTCCATTTCCCTACATAAACCAAAATAACTTTGGCCAATATAGCAAACAATACAAACCATAAAATATGTCTTTTTCCGTTAGGGATCACAATCCAAGCAACCAAAAGCGGAGCAAGAGCTGTTCCTGTATTTCCTCCAAGTTGAAAAATAGCTTGGGCTAAACTTCGCTTTCCACCCGATGCTAAAAAAGCTACTCGGGAACTCTCCGGATGAAAAATCGAAGAACCGATTCCGACCAAGGTAACTGCTACCAAAACCCAGTAATAACTCGTAGCATAAGCCAAAGTTGCTATTCCTACAGCTGTAAAAAACATTCCGTAAACTTGCGAATAGGGTTTCGGATTTTTGTCCGTATAATTTCCTACCAAAGGTTGAAAAATGGAAGAGGACAACTGAAAACAAAGCGTGATAATTCCGATTTGTCCCATTGATAGGCTGAAGGTTTGTTTTAACTGCGGATAAATAGCAGGAATAACCGCTTGTAGTAAATCATTGAACAAGTGAGCTATTGCAATGGCAAAAAGAATAGAGTAGGAGGTTTTGGTCGAAGTAGAATTCATTAAAATCGCAGTAAAACAAATTTTGAGCAAAAATACAACTGTATTCTAACATTTTGCCGTAAAAAATGGATAAATAAAACAGGTAATTAAAAATGCGATTTGTGTGATATTTTTACCTTGCTTAAACCTTACAGATTTTTAAAATATGTGAGATTCATATAGAAATTAAAGTTTAAGTAAATCTCGTATTTAATTTAAAATCAAATGATTGTGTTTAAAGTTTTTATATAAAAAATCTTTCTGTTAATTTTTAAAAAGCATTCACTAAATTTGCCCTTATGAACGATCGTATAGACCCGAACAACTTAAAAGAAGGAGAGGATTTTTATTATACTTCCGAAGGCTATAGATGTTTTACGGAAAAATATCACCTAAAACGAGGTTATTGTTGCAAAAGCGGTTGCCGACATTGCCCGTACGGATTCAACAAAAATACAGGGGAGTTGGATAAAAAAGAGAAAAAGTGATTATTTGCTAAAGTTCTTTTTAACCAATTCTTTTCTTACTCTGCTCAACGATTCGGGAGTGATTCCCAAATAAGAAGCCACCATCCATTGAGGAACGCGAAGTAGAATATCAGGGTACATCTCAATAAATTGAAGGTATCGGTCTTTTGCTGTTGCTCCGAGTAGCAAATTTATCCTGTTTTGTAAGTTTCTGATGTGGTTGTGCAGGGCTTGAGTATTGTGTTTAGCAAAATCAGCACTCGAGCAGGAGAGGTTTTCAAAGAATTTTTCATCTAAAAATATTACTTCCGATTCTTCAATAGCATCGATATAAAATTCTGAAGATTCATTAAAAAAAGAACTGCTGCGGTCGGTTATAATCCAACCTTCGGGGGCAAACTGAATAATGTGCTCTTTGCCGTTCTGGTCAATGGTATAAGAGCGAAGCAATCCTTTTTCTACAAAAAAACTATGCTTGCAAATCTCTCCACTCCGAAGTAACAATTCTCCTTTTTTGACAAGTTTTCGCTCTAACTGATTAGCAATTTCAGTATAATGTTCTTCCGAAATAGAATTTAGGGTCAGGTATGTTTTAAAGTCTTGATTCAAATCCGAAAATGGAATTAAAAAACCTCACAAGTTGCAAAGCCTGTGAGGTTTAATGGATAATGATTAGTTTGCTTTTCTTTCGGCTTGAATCATTTTTAGTTCAAGCTCTCTTAATTTTAATTCTCTGTCTTTTAGTTTCAGTTCTTCTTTTTGTATGTCCAAAGGAGACATTTTCCCTTTGAGTTTTTTCTTTTCGAACTTATTCTTTGATTTCTCTAAGTTTATTTTGGCTTTAGTATATTTGTCAGAAGCCTTAATGTATTGCTTTAGAGCTTTTTCTTTAGCTTTAGCTTGTTTATCTGCTCTTTTCAGAGCTTTAGCTTCTGCTTTGGCTCGTTTTTCAGCCTGTTTTATTTCTTTTTCGGCTTGTTTTTGTTTGGCTTTGGCTAATTTTTCTTCTTGTTTGATTTGCCTTTGCTCCGCTCTGATTCGCTCTTCCTCTAATTTGGCTTGTCTTTCTGCATTTTTCTTTTCGATTTCAGTTTGTTTTTCAAATTCTTTAGTTTGTTTTTCAGCTTGTTTTGCAATTTCGTTTTTTTGCTCTTCTGTGAGTTCTACCTCTGTTGCAGGGACAAATTCTTGTACTTTTAAACTATCCTGAACAACGGGTTCTTGTGCAAAAATTGATGTTGTACCGAGCAAAAGTAGTCCTAAAAATAAATTTTTTGATTTCATAATGTATTTGTTTTAAAAGTACCGAAGCAAAGATAATACCATAATTTAGTTTTTCTCCCATATATCGTGATATATTCGGGCAACTTTTGCATAATGATGCTCTCTTTCGATAAATGATTTTGCGTTATTCGAAATTTCTATAATTTTATTAGGGTTCTCTATCAAATAAGATAATTTTTCTACAAGATAATCTACATCTGGTAAGGTGTTGATGGCTACTTCGTCTTCTTTAAGATTGTAATATTCTAAAAATTCTTTTTCGGCTCCGGTAAAAACTACTTTGCCTTTTGCCATAGCTTCGAGAGCATTAAACCCTTGGTCATACGCATAAATTTGGTCGAGAAGAATATGACAACGATTGTATATATTGATGTATTCAGAATAAGGTAAATCTTCCGTAATTATTATTTCTACTTGAGTAGGATATTTTTTTTGAATGATTTTAAGTGCTTTTTCAAAGTAAGGAATTCCTTTTTTTAGATAAGCATTTCTGTTTATTCCCAGAAAAATAATGATTTTGTCTTCTATAACTAAATTTTCAATGGTAAGTCGATCCAGATTTATAGGATTGGGAATAAGGCCTATGAATTTAGGATTATCCTGTAAAGGCAATACATAATCAAAATCAGAAGCGATTACTCCGTTTATATTTTGGTAAAGGAAATCTGATATTTCTTTAAATTCAGGTTTCAAATAATGTAGAGAATGGTTGAAATATTTTTTTAGTGTTTCATCCTTTGAGAAGATATCAAATATGGAATATCTGAATTTTCCTTCTTCTGCAAATTTGACCGAAACATAATCAGCACCACAAGAAAGCAGAAAAACCTTTTTGTTTTGCTGAATCAATTTTTTTAAAATCAGTTTTTCTAACCACGGAAAAGTTTGAATAGGAGTTTCGTTTATGAGCTGAACCACATCATAGCTCTTAAACTTCGGGAGCATCGCATAAAAACGGATTCCTCTTTCTAAAACCAATAAATCTTTTTTAAAAATCAATCGGAAAATCTTATTCGGAACTCTAAAGATTGGTTTTATCGTAGTTTGAGCATCGTAGTTAAAATCAGTCGAAAATTTTTTGAAAGCATCTTGCATTCCGACCAAAAAAACTTCATTTCCGAGTTCTTGTAGTCCTTCTTTTAGTGAATTATGCAATCTGCTATATTCTCCGACGAGTAAAACTTTCATCTGTTTTTTTTATTTTTTTAATGGTCAGATGTAATGCCTTATAAGTATATCGGTTGGTTTGATAAAACCGTTTATAGGCATTTCATAAATAACTATATTTGTATTCAAAAATACATCAAATAAACTATGCCCGAAAAGAAAACCTCTAAAATCTGCCTTGTGGGAAACTCTTTAGCCAAAGGTGGTTCAGAAAAAGCACATGCTAACTTGTCTAAATTCTTTCATAAAAAAGGCATAGAGGTTCATAATATTATTTTTGAAGATACTTTAGGATATGCGTTTTCAGGCGAACTTTTTAATCTGGGGAAATTAAAAAATAATACTCTTTTCAGAAAAATAAGCCGTTACAAAAAACTCTACAATTATATCAAATATCATCAGATTGATTACGTGATAGATATGCGATTCAGAGGCACTTTTTATGGAGAATATGTGCTGTCAAGATTTATTTTCGGACAAACAAACTATATTCCGAGCATCAGAGGATTTCGTTTTCACGGATATTTTACGAGCAATGATTTTATAGCGAAAAGAATATTTAAAAAGGCTTATAAAATCATTACGGTTTCTAAAGAAATGGAGGGCGAAGTTCGACAAAAATACGGATATAGAAACCTGCAAACTATTTATAATATTGTCGATACAGACCGAATTACAGAACTTGCTCATCAAGAAATTCCTGAAAAAATAACTTTTCCATACATTGTTGTTTTAGGAAGAATGGCTTCTTATAATATCAAACAACAAGATGTTATAATTAAAGCTTATTCTCAATCCATTTTGCCTGAAAAAGGAATTAAGCTTTTATTGTTAGGAGATGGTGAAAAACGCAATGATTTTGAACGACTTGCTTCAGAACTAGGTATTTCTGAAGAAGTTATTTTTACAGGATTTAAAGATAATCCATATCCGTACCTTAAAAACGCAGAATTTATGGTGTTAGCCAGCAAAACAGAAGGCTTTCCGAATGTTATTTTAGAAAGTTTTGCTTGTGGTACTCCTGTGGTAAGCTACGATTGCAAAACAGGACCCAACGAAATAATCGAGCATAAACAAAACGGACTTTTAGTCAAAGACCAAAATCTTAAAGAATTGACCAAAGCAATGGATTTGATGATAGAAGATAGAGTTCTATATGATTTTTGTAAGTCAAATACATTAAAAACAGTCTTGCAATTTTCTCCTGAAATCATCGGAAAACGATGGCTTGATATGATGAATATTAAATTAAAATAAATGCTTTTCAACTCTTTAGATTATGCTTTATTTCTGCCGACAGTTTTTTTACTGTATTGGTTTGTCTTTAAAAGTAATCTGAAAATTCAGAACCTTTTTTTGCTTTTGGCAAGTTACTTTTTTTACGCTTGTTGGAACTGGAAATTCTTAGCTTTAATAATTTTAAGCACACTTATCAACTATTATTTAGGGAAGTGGATTTCAGCAAACCCCCAAAATTCTAAATTCTTTTTGTGGGTAGGAATTATTCTTAATCTTGTAATTTTAGGTTTTTTCAAATATTATAATTTTTTCATTGAAAATTTTATTGAAATGTTTCGAATTTTCGGAACTGAATTAAACATCACGCCTTTGAAAATAATTCTCCCAATCGGAATAAGTTTTTATACTTTTCAAGGAATTTCTTATCTGACAGACGTTTATAGAAAGAATTTTAAACCTTCGGATAATTTATTGTCCTTTTCAATTTTCATCACTTTTTTTCCGCAACTCGTAGCGGGTCCTATCGAGAGAGCTTCTGATTTACTCCCTCAAATCAACAACAAACGTATTTTTAATTACAATCAAGCGATAACAGGACTAAAATTGATTGCCTTAGGCCTTTTCGAAAAAATAGTAATTGCAGATAATTGTGCTGTATTTGTAAATGCAATTTTTGATGATTATGCTTCAGAATCTGGAAGTACGCTGTTTTTTGGGGCTGTACTTTTTAGCTTTCAGATTTATGGAGATTTTTGTGGATATTCTCATATTGCAATTGGATCGGCTAATTTGTTAGGGTTTAATCTTACCAAAAATTTCAACTATCCTTATTTAGCCCAAAATATAGCGGATTTTTGGAGAAGATGGCATATTTCGTTTTCGTATTGGCTTCGGGATTATATTTATTTTCCGCTCGGAGGAAGTAAACAAGGGGAGTACAGAAAAATTAAAAACCTTACGATTGTTTTTTTAATCAGCGGAATATGGCATGGAGCCGATTGGACATTTGTAATTTATGGAGCTATCCACGCTTTGTTATATATAATTTTTATTTATTACCGAAAATGGACGAGAAACATCAGGGTTTTTTCTTCTAAACTAACAGATACCTTATATGATTTTATAGCTATTGTTTCAACTTTTGTAATTCTAACTATTGCCAGAGTATTTTTCAGGGCAGAAAGCTATTCGGAATCTATGAGTTATTTAAAACGAATGTTATCCGAATCATTGTTTGAAAAGCCAAATATATCGAGATTTTTTATTGTTTCACTGTTTGGTTTTTTGATTTTGGAATGGTTGCAAAAAGACAAAGAACACCTTCTGGATTTATCTGATATTAAAAGTAAAATTCTACGACATTTGATATATCTCGGAGTTGTATTTATGATATTTTTCTATTCTTCAAATAATCAATCATTTATTTATTTTCAATTCTAATTTAATGGGTCATAATATAAAGGAAATATGGTTGTTTATAAAAAAAGCTATTGCTTTTATGTTATTATTTTTAGCTATTGCTTTTTTAGTTGAAATTACTTGTAATCTGATTATAAAATCCACGGCTAACTTTAAGCTAGCCTCAACTCCCGAATACGCTGTGTTTGGAAATTCAAGACCTGAATGTGCATTTAATGATTCTTTAATAGAAAGTTTTATTAATTTTTCAGAATCAGGAGAAAATTACTTTTACACTCGTTTTAAATTATATAAACTTCTGTCAAATAATCCTAAAATATCTACTGTTTTTATAGAATTTGGTCATTCAAATATAGATAACTCATACAAAGAAAAACTATTATCTATAAATGATATGTCTTATAGATATCCAACCTTTTCACCTTTCTATCATTATGATGATTATACTTTTTTTCTCTCTAATGGATCAAATATTACTAAAAACTTTTTTGCTTTAAGTTCTGTTTCTCTTCGCAGAAAAGTTGCTCGAGTTGCTTTAATGAATTTTAACTATACAACCGAAATGGGAGGATATAATCGGTTAGAGATGGCAAAATTAGATTCTCTTTTAATTGCGTTTAAAAACATAGAAATGGAACCTCTTTCTGAAAAAGATATATTTATAGAAAGTATTATGTTTTTAAAAGAGATAATTGAATATTGCAATAAACATCAAAAGAATGTGTATATTATTCGTTGCCCTATTCATCCTGAATATCAATATTATGTCAATGAAAAATTAATTTCAGACTTGTTAGAAATTAATTTCCCTAAAATACCGTATTTAGATTTTTCTAAATTTCCTGCTACTAATTCGGAGTTTAGTGATTTTACACATTTGAATCATAAAGGCGCAACAAGATTCTCCGTTTGGTTTAATGAACTTTTGAAAAATGGATTATTACGAAAAGATAACCCTCAAGAGTTTATTGATTTAGAAATAAATAAATTATTTTTTGATACAAATTAACAATGAAATATTTCATCAATAAAATATCATTTTTTCTAATTATCATTTTTTCTGTATGGATTTTTATTGAATGTTTTTATCGTTTTGTCCCGAACAATTATACCGAAAAACATAAAAACATTCAAAATAATTATCACAAAACCGAAGTCCTCATTTTTGGAAATTCTCATACCTTTTATGGATTAAATCCTGAAAAATTTGACCAACCGGCCTTCAATATTGCCAATATTAGTCAAAGCATTTATTTCGATAAGTTACTTTTTGATAAACATATTGATAGTTTTAAAAATCTTAAATATGTGGTATTGAATCTTGAATATACGAGTTTGAGTCAGAAAGATAATACTCAAGAAGATACTTGGAGAAAGTATTTTTATAGAGAACAAATGGATTTAGATGTATCGATTATTCCGTTGTATGATATTAGACAATATAGTCTAGCTATGTCTCGTTCATTTAAAAACTCCATAATCACCATACAACAATATTTTGAAAAGGGAACTATTATAGAGTGTGACGAACTGGGTTGGGGTCACAAATATACGTATGATAAAAGACGGCAGAATTTAGACGAATTAGCCGTAAGAGTTACCGAGAAACACGAGGATAATTCTATGGATTTTAAAATAAACACACAGCGAATAAAATCCATCATTAAAAAATGTAAAGAAAAGAACATCAATGTAATTTTGGTTACTATGCCTGTTCACAAAAGTTATTCGGAAAAAGTAAATCCCAAAAAAGTGAGAGCCATACATTCGGTTGCTAAAAATTTAGCCCTCGAAAACTCAAATAGCTTTTATATCAATTTGTTTTATAGTGATAAATTTTCAGATGAAGATTTTTATGACCCTGATCATCTGAATGATAGAGGAGCTAAAAAATGCTCAATATTACTCAATGAATTTATCGAACAAAATGATTAACTTTGTGTGTTTTTAACACCTTCAAAATGTCAAAAAATTCTGTAAACGATATAAAATTTATTTCTCTTGCAAAAATTGAAGACCCTGACGGAAGAGGAAATTTATCCGTAATCGAAAAAGATATAATTCCTTTCGAAATAAAAAGAGTTTATTATCTGTATGATGTTCCGAGTGGAGCCGAAAGGGGAGGACATGCCCATAAAAATTTACGTCAATTTTTACTTGCTTTAAGCGGAAGTTTTGATGTAATCTTAAATGATGGAAAACAGCAAAAAGTTGTAACGCTTAACAAACCCAATCAGGGACTTTTGATAGAAACCGGAATCTGGAGAGAGCTCAAAAACTTTTCTTCTGGAGCGATTTGCTTGGTTATAGCTTCAGATGTTTTTGACGAAGACGATTATATCAGAGATTTTGATGAATTTTTATCCTCTAAAAACAGAATTTCCTAATCCTATACGAGTCAGGTTGTTTTTTATTTTTACCAAAATCGATAAAAGCCAAGCAGGAAGTCGGAGTAAAAATCGCTTTCTGAAAGGCATTTTTTTCAACTCGATTAAATTATAAAAAATCTGAAACCTTTGTTTTTCACGATTTAATTTACTTTCAATAGCTAACGAAAACCGACTGTAATCTAAAAAACGCTTTAATTTCGGGTTGTTTTTTTCTAAAGGAATATATTCAAAAAACTCGGCTTTGCCGATTATTTTTTTTCGGTTTCTCGAAAGACTTTTTGCATCATATACATATCGAACACTTGTTTTCCAAATAAAAACTATCGGATAATTTAACCCTACCCGAACCCACAAATCGGTATCTTGTCCGGATTTATAATTCGTATTGAAATTGCCTGCTATTTCAAAAACGCTTTTTTCAAAAACACTTGCAGAAGTAAATAAAACCGATTCTTTCATACTTGCCTCAAAGTAATTCACAATCTGATAATTACCTTTTTTTTCCATTGAATAAGTAGGAGAGACGGCTTTGTTTTTTATCTCAAATTCGATAGCAGTAGCAAATACCTTTTGCTCGGGCAGCAGCGTGATGTATTTATGTATTTCGCTCAAAAAATGAGTATACCAAAAATCATCTGCATCTAAAAAACAGATGAATTTTCCGGAAGATTGCTCTATCCCGAGATTTCTGGCAGCAGAAACGCCTTTGTTTTCGGTTTTAAAATAACGTATTCTCGAATCATTTAGTTCAGAAATTCTCTGCTCACTTCTATCAGTAGAGCCATCGTTTACTACAACAATTTCAAAATCATCAAACGACTGGTTCAAAACGCTTAGAATAGTGCTTTTGATGTAGTTTTCTTTATTGTAAAGAGGAACGACAACTGAAAAGAAAGGATTCATTTTAAAATTTTTTAGTAAAATAACCTATTCTGTATAAATCAAATACAAACAAACTCGTTTTAGAAGACTTTAAATGGTTGTACATTTTTTTTTCAAAAATATTAAAAAGTAAAACAACTATTTGCTTTAGTAGAGGAAGCTTTGTTTTTTTATAAATTCTCGAAATTTTGGTATCGTCATAATCGAGCTTTCCGACTTTGATTAAATAAGACAAATTTTGCAAAGACTGTTTAAATTTATTTAAAAAATCTTCTGATGTATCTAATTTGAGATGATAAACAGTATTGTCAATCTGCAAAATATTGTAATTCAATTTATTTACTTCTTTCTCAAAGAGCAAATCCTCATACCCATATTTATTGATAGATTCGTCGTAAGTTACCTTATCAAAAACAGATTTATGAATCAGTAAATTAGAAGAAAGAAAAGAGTTTTTATGCGGAGTTGTCAAGCGTTTTTCTATATCAATTGCTTCCCGTTCTTTGCCATACTTCCAACGCAATAACTCCTCTTTCGGAGGAGTAAAATCATAATATCGCAAACCTCCGTTTATGATGTGATACCTTGATTTTGTATGAGTTAAATACAATTTAATGTAGTTTTCGGAAGCAGGAAGTACATCTGAATCTAAAAATAAAATCCAAGAAAATTTAGATTTAGAAACTAAAAAATTTCGTGAGCGACTTCTTCCTATATTTTCCTGCTGAATAAAAACCCTGCAACAATCAAATTTTTGTTCTAAGTTCTTTGAGGTAATTATTTCTTTCGAGGCATCATCATTTATGAGTATTTCAAAATCAATTTTACACTCTTTACATTGATTATGGATATTCTCAATCAATTGAGAAACATCATAATTATATGTCGGAATAAGAATGGATAGCATTGAATTTGTTTTGTACAAATGTATGGAAATAAAGCCAAAAAATACTACCTTTGAACAAAGCCGAATTGTTATGACCAGAAAAGATTATACTGATATAATCCTTCAAAAAATACATGAAAAATCCACTTCGATTAAAGAGCAATACCACAGCTCAAAAGCTAAAATCGGATATTTTTTTGTAGATGACTTGCTTCCTGATGACCTTGCCAAAGATTTGTATGCTGTTTTTCCTAAAGCTGACGAAATGATTCTGAAAAAAAGCATCAGAGAGGACAAATATATTGGAGTTCAAATGAACAAATATAACCCTGTTTTAGAAGAAATTATCTACGCTTTCCAGGACGAAAGAATTGTGAATTTGATATGCGAAATCTGTGAAATAGAACAAGCTGTTCCTGATGAAAACTTGTATGCAGGAGGACTTTCGATGATGGGATATAAGCAGTTTTTGAATCCACATCTGGACAATTCTCATGATAAAGACAGAAAACTTTGGAGAGTTTTAAACTTACTTTATTACACAACACCAGACTGGAAAGAAGAATACGGAGGGAATCTTGAACTTTGGCCGGATGGAATGAACAATAAACCAATCACAATTCACAGTAAATTCAACCGATTGGCTGTAATGGCTACCCATAATAATTCTCTACATTCTGTGTCTCCTGTTGTTTTTGATGGATTTAGGTGTTGTGTTTCCAATTATTATTTTTCAAAACAACCTCTTTTAGACAGTGATTCGTTTCACGTAACTTCTTTCAGAGCAAGACCTGAAAATAAAGCTCAGGATTTAATTTTACGAGCAGATGCTTGGCTGAGAATGAATATTCGAAAAATATTCAAAAAAGGAATCAAAGAAAATCCACACGTATATAAGAAGAAAGAGTCTTAACCCTTTTTTAAAATATTTGTTGCGAGCTGATTTCAAAAACATAAAAACTACAAAAACCATTAGGTATTCAAACGGGAAGCTATGTCTTGAATTGGTTCCATAAGTAACTATGGCTTGCAAAACGGAGGCAGTAAAAACGATTGTAATTACCATAAGTTCAAAAGTTATTTTTCTATTTTTCAGAAAACTGAGTAAATATATAGGAATTAGAAAAATAAATGAAATTTTGAATGCCATCATTATTGGATATTGTATTTTCCAGACTGTTTTGAAAAACACTTCCGAAAAAGAAGATTTTATTCTTAACTCTAGCTAGAAGCTAAATTAGTATATCCAATTGGTGCTTGCATCATCTACAAGCATAAATTTCTCTTCTTTATATTCTGAAAACAACCGATTATATTCCTGCACAGAAATTCGATTTTCTTCATTATAAAAAGGAATAATAACAAGCATTATACGGTTTTCTGAACTACTTCAAACACTACTCCTTCGTCGCACTTAATAGTTTTGGCAGGAAATTTCATAATAAGGGCATAATCGTGAGTTGCCATTATGATGGTTTTTCCGTTTTGATTGATTTCTTTAAGAAGTTGCATTACTTCCGTACTGGTTTGTGGGTCAAGGTTTCCTGTGGGTTCGTCTGCCAAGATAAGTTCAGGATCGTTTAGTAGTGCCCTTGCAATAGCTACTCTTTGTTGTTCACCTCCTGACATCTGATGAGGCATTTTATTGGTTTTTCCTCGCATCGAGACCTTGTCTAAGACTTCTTCTATTTTTAGTTTTATTTCGTCTTTATCCCTCCACCCCGTTGCTTTTAGTACAAACTCAAGGTTTTTGTAAACGGTTCTATCCGGAAGAAGTTTAAAATCCTGAAAAACTATTCCTATTTTTCTTCTTAAATACGGAATTTTTTTCTGTTTTAGTTTTGCCAAATCAAAATCTACGATGTTTCCTTGTCCTTCAACAAGAGGTAAATCGGCATAAAGCGTTTTCATAAAACTACTTTTTCCTGAACCTGTTTTTCCGATGAGGTATATAAATTCGCCTTTGTGTACTTCAAGGTTTATATCCCGAAGCACAAGACTTTTGTCTTGATATATGTTTACATTTCTTAAAAATAGAACAGGCTGATTCATAATTTTTTTTGGTAAAGTTAATAAATTTTAGGTTACGTAAAAAAAGCAAATCAAGCATAATTAAAATCGAGTTTTAAAAAAAAAGCTGCCTTAAAAATTTTATTTTAAGACAGCTTCTTTTATGCTTGATTTCAGTTAATTAGCTTTTTGTTTCTACCAGAGTTTTTCTCTTTTCAAGAACATTGTTAGCTTTAGTATTGTTATCTCCTTCAGGTCTAACAACAGTTCCTTTAATTTTTAGAGGAACTCTTCCGTTTGTTTTGTTTACTGCATTAGACTCAACAGTAACAGTTTTGTTGATAGGTCCGGGATTCATATTGTATTTTACTTGAATTTCTCCTGTTTTCCCGGGCATAATCGGCTCCTTTGGCTTTTCAGGAACTGTACAACCACAAGTCGATTTTACATCCTTGATAATCAGAGGTTCATCTCCTGTATTGGTAAATTCGAAAACACGGATTCCGTTATCTTCGCTTTTCTTTACTGTACCATAATCAATAACTTCTGTTTTGAACTCGATTTGAGGTCCTTTTTGTGCATGAACACTTGCTCCAAAAACAAGAGCTACTAAAAGTAATCCTAACTTTTTCATAATAATTTTTTTTTAATTGTTATAATTTAAATTTGGGTGTGTAAAATACATTTTTACGCTTTTTCGTTTCTCAAAACTTATGCCAAAGTACTTAATTAAGTGTTAAAATCAATATCTCTTAAGCTCAAGATAAATCTGTACCTTTGCAGCTTTATTTTATACACACAAATATATAATGTTTCAGTTAGGAAAAGCAATAGTATCGGAAGAAATTATCGAAAAAGAATTTGTTTGCAATCTTTCTGCCTGCAAAGGAGCTTGTTGCGTAGATGGCGATGCTGGAGCTCCGATTACGGAAGAAGAAACAAAAGTTCTGGAAGAAATCTACCCAAAAATAAAACCTTATTTGCGAAAAGAAGGAATTCAAGCAATTGACAATCAGGGTACTTGGGTTACCGGTTGGGACAAAGGTTTAGAAACTCCGCTTATCGGTGGAAAAGATTGTGCTTATGTGATTTTTGATAAAGGAACGGCACTTTGTGGCATCGAACAAGCCTATAACGAAGGAGTTATTGATTGGAAAAAACCGGTTTCCTGTCATCTTTATCCTATTCGAATCAAAGATTTTTCGGAATTTTCGGCTGTAAATTATCATCGTTGGGATATTTGTAATGACGCTTGTACACTCGGAAAAGAACTCGCTGTTCCGGTTTATAAATTCGTTAAAGAAGCTCTTGTCAGAAGGTTCGGGCAAGATTGGTATGACGAATTAGAAAAAGTTGCGGAAGAATATAAAAAGTAATCATCTTAATTTCAAGTCGAATTCCATGAATAAGTTTCACATTCTACATTCTAAATTTTTTATTTTTTGTTCTTTGTTCTTTGCTCTTGGTTTTCTAATGAGTTGCAAACAAGAAAAGGAGCCTGTCAAAGCATCAAAAGCAACAAACCAAATCGAATTTGCCAAAGGCTTTGAGTTGTATGATTATACAGACTTTAAACTTCTAAAAATCAAAAACACTTCTCCCGAATCCGGCAAGTCACAAACCTATGTTTTGCATAAAAACACTTTTCAGGTTCCTGATAGTCTGGCTGATTTTACTTCTATAATTATTCCTGTTCAGCATATTATTGTTACCTCAACTACCCATATTCCATCGCTCGAAATGTTGGAAGTTGCCCAAACACTTATTGGTTTTCCGGGTTTGGATTATATTTCTTCTGAAACGGTTCGGGCTAAAATCGAAAAAGGGCAGGTAAAGGAAATCGGGCAAAACGAAAGGATAAACACCGAAATTGTAGTAGATTTAGATCCTGATGTGTTAGTTAGTTTTGCTATAAACGAAAGCAATCAAACCCTTGAAAACTTAAAACAGGCAGGAATAAAAGTACTTTTGAACGGAGATTGGAACGAGAAAAATCCGCTCGGAAAAGCAGAATGGATTAAGTTTTTCGGAGCATTGTACGACAAGGAACAAAAAGCCCAAGAGGTTTTTAAGCAAATAAAATCGGAATACGAAAAAGCCAAAGAGTTAGCCTCAAGAGCCGTTACAAAACCTACTATTATTACAGGAAACATATACGAAGATGTTTGGTATTTGCCCAAAGGAGATAGCTGGAGTGCCCTATTTTTGGCAGATGCTCATACGGAATATTTTTGGAAAGAAACATCAGGCACAGGCAGTTTGGCACTTTCGTTTGAAGAAGTTTTCGATACAGCCCAAGATGCGGATTTCTGGATTGGAGCAGGGCTTTATGCTTCTTTAGACGAGATGATAAAGGCGAATCCTCATTACAAAGAATTCAAGGCTTTTAAAGAAAGAAATGTTTATTCGTTTTCCTCCAAAAAAGGAGCAACAGGAGGAGCTATATATTACGAATTAGCACCAAACCGTCCTGATTTGGTGCTAAAAGATATTATCAAAATTACGCATCCGGAACTTTTGGAAGATTACGAATTACAGTTTTTTGAACGATTAAAGTAATTTAACCCATAGTGCATTATTGATTAACCACAGATGCACAGATTTTTATGTTTTTTTGAGGAAAGTAATTAAGACATTTACTATCAGTGTAATTTACATTGTGTGTTTTCAATTATTTTTCATGTGCATTTGTGATAAAACAAATACAAAATAATTGTAAATCAAGTTATGTTTTTTACAATAATGCACTATGGGTTGATTCCCAAATCTCAATTCTCAAATCCCAATTCCTAAATTCTCAATTCTAAAACCGGTATCCGACCGATACTCCTGCATTGGGTTCGATAGCCATGAATCTGTCGTTTACTTCATCGCTGAAGCTACGGGCAATGCTTACGTAAGGAGCAATAGCGAACTTATCGTTCCAAGCCCATTTGTATCCTACACCTAATCCCATAATAAACGAGTTCATATCTGTATCTACTTTTCCGGCTCTATCGTCTTTGTGTTCTCCAAAACGGTATTTCATAAAAGGGAAGGCATAAAAACTTCCTTTGTTTTCGGGGCTGAAATAGTAGTTGTAGTTTACTAAGAAACTGTTTGTTTCGAATTTTTTCGAATCAGTTTCTTCAACGTATGAAAAGCGGTCGTTGATGTGCAATTCTGCTCCAATAGACTGATTGTCATCAAGAAAATACTCATAACCGATTTCAATTGAAGCAATGGCAATAACATTGGCAATGTTAAATTTCACTTCACTTTTGTATTGTGCATTAGCTGTAAAAGCACCTGCAAAAACTAATAATCCTATTGCAATTTTTTTCATAAAGTTTTCGTTTTCTGTATATGGCAAAAATACGATTTATTTCTGTTTGGCAACAAGTTGTGCGTATTCTTTGGCAAAATAACTCGCAATAAGGTCTGCACCGGCTCTTTTAAAGGCGTGTAATTGTTCGACCATTACCGCATCGTGATTAAGCCAACCTTTTTCGGTAGCCGCTTTAATCATGGCATATTCTCCGGAAACCTGATACACCGAAACCGGTAAATCAACTGCGTTTTTCACATCTCTTACAATGTCCAAATACGGAAGTCCGGGCTTTATCATTACGATATCTGCACCTTCTTTTACGTCTAAAAGAGTTTCTTTGATGGCTTCTATTCGGTTGGCATAGTCCATTTGATAGGTTTTTTTGTCGCCAAATCCAGGAGCAGAATCCAAGGCATCTCTGAACGGTCCGTAAAAAGCCGAAGCATATTTAGCGCTGTAACTCATAATTCCGACATTCGGAAAGTTATTTTGTTCTAAAATTTTGCGAATGGCTTTGATTCTTCCGTCCATCATATCACTCGGAGCGACAAAATCTGCTCCTGCTTCTGCATGCGAAAGGCTTATTTCTGCCAGAATATCTACAGTCGTATCATTGATAATTTCTCCGTTTTCTACTACTCCGTCATGCCCGAAATTCGAGTACGGATCAAGAGCAACATCAGTCATCACCACCATTTCGGGAATCGTTTTTTTAACTGTTTTAATCGCTCTTTGCATCAACCCACTCGGATTAATGGCTTCGGTTCCTCGATTGTCTTTTAAATTATCAGGAACTTTTACGAAGAGTAAAACGCATTTCAGTCCTAAATTCCAAAGTTCTTTTACTTCTTTCTCTAAATTATCCAAACTCAAACGGAAATAGTTTGGCATAGACGAAATTTCCTCTTTTACGTTTTCGCCTTCTGTTACAAAAAGTGGCACGATAAAGTCATCAACACTTAAATGAGTTTCTCTGATTAAACTTCGAATAGATTCGTTTTTTCTTAATATTCTTGGTCGTTTCATTTTAGTTTACGGTTTACGGTTTACGGTTTACAAAGTTTCGTTTATTTTTCGGATTAAAGAGGCTAACATTTTCTTTATTTCGATTATTTCCTGTTTTACTTTTGCTGTGTCTTCTTCTTTTAAAAATCCTAAATCAACACTCAGCAAAATAAGATATTCTAATTCGTGGGCAGAACCTGAAGAAATATATAAAAACCTCATCAATTCTTTTTGGGTTTGTCTGCCACAGCCTTCAACAATATTCGTAGGAATGGAAACTACTGCCCGGCTTATTTGTGATACTAAATTAAATTGCTCTGATTTCGGAAAACTTGAAGTTAAAGTATAAACATCTAAAACCAACTGATGTGATTTTTGCCAAACATTATATTTTCTATAATCTATCATAATTTTCACTTTTTAACTGTCCACTGTAAACTGTGAACTGTGAACTGTAAACTAACCTATCCATTCTTTAGGCTCTTTTAATACTTTTATTAGTTTTTCTTCTTCGCTTCCTTTTTCGGGATTATGGTCATAAACCCATTGTACGTGAGGAGGGAGACTCATTAGAATACTTTCGATTCTTCCGTTGGTTTTGAGCCCGAATAGTGTGCCTTTGTCGTGAATAAGGTTAAACTCTACATATCGTCCTCTACGGATTTCTTGCCATTTTCGGTTTTCTTCGGTATAGGAAATGTCTTTTCTCTTTTCAGCTATCGGAACATACGACTGCAAAAAGCTGTTTCCGATTTCGGTTACAAAGTTAAACCATTTTTCAGCTGTCATCTCTTGGGTGGGTTGCAGGTAATCAAAAAACAAACCTCCGATTCCTCTGGCTTCGTTGCGATGCGTGTTCCAAAAATATTGGTCGCACTGTTTTTTATATTTCGGGTAAAACTCCGAATTGTGTTTGTTACAGGCTTCTTTGCATGTTTTATGGAAATGAATCGCATCTTCTTCAAACAAATAATAAGGCGTTAAATCTTGACCTCCTCCGAACCAACTCTTTACAATATTCCCTTCTTTATCATACATTTCAAAATACCTCCAATTTGCGTGAACAGTCGGGACAAAAGGATTTTTAGGGTGCAAAACCAAGCTCAATCCGCAAGCAAAAAAGTTCACATCTTGCACTTTGAAATAATCTTGCATTGTTTTAGGGAGTTCTCCGAAAACTTTTGAAATATTAACGCCTCCTTTTTCAAATACGCTTCCGTTTTCGATGATGCGGGTTTTGCCTCCTCCGCCTTCTGCCCGTTGCCATAAATCTTCTTGAAACTTGGCTTTTTGGTCGATCTCTTCGAGTCTATTACAGATAGCGTCTTGCAACTGCTGAATGTAGGTATAAAATTTTTCTTTCATCTTACTTTTGAAAGTTTTTACAGCTACAAAGTTACTCTTTAAAATAAAGTCTTACAACAACCCAATGAAAACATATTTTCCTAATTCCTAAATCCCAAATCCTAAATCCTAAATCCTAAATCCTATATTTTTTGTACCTTTGTGTGATTAACTACAAATTTTATTCAAATGGGAAAAGGAGACATGAAAACTAAGAGAGGGAAAATTTGTCGTGGTTCTTACGGTAAGTTACGACCTCGAAACAAGAAAGCAGAACTCCAAACTGCTAAAACAAAATAAAAAAAACGGCTCAATTTTGAGCCGTTTTTCGCTTTTTACTTATTTCCTAAAAGCACTAATTCATCTACACGGATTTCGGTAATGTACCGTTTTTGTCCGTCTTGGGTATCGTAGCTTCGGTAGATGATTTTACCTTCGACCGCTATTTCTTTACCTTTGGTAACGTACTTTTGCATAATATCTGCTGTCTTCCCAAAGGCAACCAGGTTGTGCCATTGGGTATCTTCTACCTTTTCGCCTTGTGCGTTGGTATAATAATCGTTTGTGGCAAGCGATACACTTGCTTTGATTCCTCCGTTTTCGAAGTTTACTACTTCTACATCTTTTCCTGTGTGACCAATAAGCGTCACTTTGTTACGTAATGACATAATCTTAAAAAATTTAAATTAAACAATCAGATTCGAGTCGTTAGTTGTTATCCCGAATCTCTGGTGCAAAGATTCTGCAACCGGAAAAATATAGTCGGTAGTTATACAATTACTTTCGATTGTAATTATTTGTAAACGAATATATATTTGTTTATTAGGTTTTTACAGCTGTAAATTGTTTTTTGAAATTTTAAATAACGAAACGAAAAATTAAACCGAATTTTATTTGATAGTGTAGGCTATTTACTCACACTCAGAAAAGAGAATATTTTTTCTTAACATACTTTTCTTAATGGTTTGCAAAAATTAACGAGTTTTAGTATGTTTGTTGGGCTTTACGAATATTTGAGAATTGCGGATATTTATGAGTTACCTGCCATTATAAAAACAACAATACCGAGTTTATGACAGACATTGCAACTATAAAACAACTTATTGAGAAAGAAACACAGAGAGTATTCTCAAAAAACAATGCTTTTGACCTGAAAGATACTATTGATTTATTTTACAAGACTTTGGTATTCCCTTTAAATAAACCCCAGCTAAGGTTGGACGGTTTAGAGCACAGAGTTCCGAATGCTTTAGATAAAATATTAAATGAAGGACTCAGGAAAGTTGACAATATTGCTTATTTCATAGAATTCGCAAAGATTGAGCAATACTTAAGGAAAATATTATTTTTAATAAACCCAACCAAATTTAGCGAATTAGAATCCAACAAATCAGGTTTAGGAGCATTTATAAATGTATTACAGCTTAACCCAAATAGAATAGATTTTGAAAAGGACAAAATAGAAAATCTATACAATTCTCAAAATTATGGAGAGCACTTATTTAGGACTTACAATTTAAGAAACATTGAAAGTCATCAATGTGAAAGTTGGACTAACAGGGAACTTTATGAAAATATTGAGAGTGTTCTTGTTGTATATTTATATGCAACAAATAAATATAAGAATCAATTAAAGCCTCTCGTGGATGTTACAATCAAGGAACCGGATTTTAAAAACTATCTTGAATCTGTTAAATCAAACTTTAAATCACGAATAGGTAAATTTATCCATTTACAAGGTCAAGAGAATATCAAGTTGACACAAGGGTATGTGATTGAAAACATAAGCGATGAAGAAAATGAAGGAAATGAAAGAAAGGGCACAGTTGATGACCTAAGAAAAAATAATGTCCCAGAAAATAGAATGATTATTTGGGGTGATGCGGGAATGGGAAAAAGCACCACACTTGAATATCTTGCTTATGTTGATGCAGAAGAGAAACTCAGAAACAGTAGAAGCAAACTACCCATATACTTGCCACTAGGATTATTGACTGATAAATCAATTTCAATTAAGCAAACAATTTTCAATAAAATAGGCGTTGACAATGCTTTAGGTGAGAAATTGCTTAAGGAAGGGAAAATTAATTTATTTCTAGATGCTTTAAATGAAATACCAAGAGATGACAATAACAGTCTAAAAAGTTTAAGGCTGAAAGAAATTAACACCCTTCTTTCAGATTATAAAAACTGCTTTATAATAATATCTAACCGACCAGAAGAAGTAAATATTTTTAAAGGAATCCCAATATTCTTCCTTCAAAAAATGGACAGAAGTCAAATTGAAACCTTTTTAAAAAGAAACACAGATGGTAATACTAAAATATCGAACTTAATCCTTGATGAAATTAAAAAAGATGAAAGACTTGAAAAAATAATAAGGACGCCATTAATGCTTTCTCGGTTAATCGAAATAGTAAAGGTTAAAGGAGACATACCGAAAAGTGAAGGAGAAATAATTGACAGATTTATTTTTAGCCTATACGAAAGAGAAAAGGACGAAAAAAAGGATGCAAATTTTAATCAAAAAGTTATTCATAGGTTATTAAGGTATCTTGGCTATGAAAGTCTAGAAAAAAAAGACACAAACTCAGGGATGAGTGAAGATGAAGTATTAAATTATTTTGTGGAATGCAAACGAAAATATGGTTTTGAAATTGACACTATTTATGTTATCGAAATAGCAACCCAACTTGGCATTTTGGAAAAAAGAGACGAGCTATACTCATTTGCTCATCAGGCATACCAAGATTATTATCATGCACAAGAAGAAAAAGCAATACTAGGGTTATGATTGAACTTCTTCTAAATAAAGCTTCAGATAAAAAATATCATCAAAGCCTTAGATATTTTTCTCATTCACTCAAAGGTGATAAGAGAATTGAATTCATAAAGAAACTTGCTTCTAAAGATATTTTATTAGCAAGCCAATGTGTAATGAGTTCCGAAAGGAGCATTGAAATAGAAAACTACTTAGCAGATTTTGCCTTAAACCAATCAAATTCTAATAATGTTGACCTTAAAGTAAAAGGAATCTTATCACTAATTGAGCTAAATAGATACGAAATAATATATTCAGCACTTTCAAAAGTTACCAAAATTGACAAAGAATATAGATACGCCATAAACCAAATAGTTGGAGAATTAGACAGAGATAATATTGTAAGACTAATTGGTGTAATATTAAAAACGAAAACTAAGGGGCTAGTAAGTTCTGTTATTGCAAGTGTTGACAATAGAGATATTGAGTTTTCATTTGAACAAAAAGCAGAATTGGAATCATTGTTCCCATTAATGATAAGCATTTATGGAAACGACAATCAACGAACTCTAAAATATTTAAAAGTATTTGGACTGTCGAAAAAACTAGTTCCTAAGGATATAAAAAGAATCGCTGAGTTAAGAATAAAAAAAGGTGCCTACCAGTTTATTAAAGAGTTTTACAATCATTTTGAAATAGAATTCCCTTTTTCTCAGAAGGAATTATGTGAGATATATCTGAAAAGAAATACTCAGACAAATGCACTTGCTTTTGCTCAATGTTTTTTTGACATAGACAATCCTGAAGTTGAATACGAATTACTCTCAAAAGCACTACAAGCAGGTAAATATTTTGCTGCATTTGTAATATCACTTTTGAAATCTTCTAAGGACCGACAAAATGCAATACTATTATCACCTGATGTGTTAATTCTAAAGAGACTTATAAAGCCATTTACCTTTGTAGAATATCCTAGTTATGACCAAGACAAATTAGTTGAAATTATTGCAAATACATACAGAAATAGACCTGAAGTTGAAGGCAAAATTGTAACCTGCAAAGTGACAGGAACTATACCTAAAACTATCTTTGTTGACATTTTACCTGAAAAAGCTAAAGGGACAATATGGGTAAGAGAATTTACAAATAAATACATTGACGATATAGGAAAAATTGTTCGTATTGGCGACACTTTAAGTGCTGTTGTAATTGGCATTGGAGAAAAGTATGTTCAACTTTCAGTAAAACAATTGACAAAAAAATGAGAATAACGGCAGGTAACAGGCGTTTGGCTCAATGGCGGGTGAAGTGGTTAATTGAAGATTCTACCTCGCATCAACTTTTGTGGTATATTGACAGTTATGTGCTCCGAAATCCGCCACTGCGCCAAGCGCCAAACCGTTGTGCGTAATATTTCCGAAAAGCGTACCCCAAACAAAAACAGCAACTAAATGAAATTTATCCTTACATTTTTAATACTTTCTTTAACAATCAATATCAACTATGCTCAAAACTGCAAATGCGAAAACGAGCTTAATTTTGTAATTGACTACATCGAAAACAACTTACCCGGATTTATTGACAATGTAAATGAAAGCAACAAAAGCCAATACGAAAAATTCAAAAAAGATTTGAACATTTCAGCCATTAAAAATTGTAATGACAAAACAGCTTGTCTGAAAACATTGATTACCTATGTGGAATTTTTCAGGGATAATCACACCGAAATTTATGATAACAACATCTCAATTATTGACAAAGCGGATACTGTGGCTGTTGCACAATTTCGTGCTTCCGACAAGTTTAAAAGCAGAGAAAAATACAATCTCAAAAAACTTAAAATAAAGGTAAACTCAATCAACAATATTGAGAACATTTACCAATTTGCCGATTCGACATTTACCGTTGCTATCGTAAAAGACAAGAAATCTTGGAGAGATTATGTAGGTGTCATATTGGAATCTAAAAGCCCATTGTGGGTAAAAGGACAAATCAGATTTGAACTTAAACAAAAAGCAAAAAACACTTTTGACTTGTTTTACTATGACGAAGACCACGATATGTCTTTCAAAAAAGATGTAGTTTTCAAAGACGGAATTTTGAACAATAAACTCTTTAATACAAGCCTTCAAACAAGAAATTTCTACAATGTTGATGTGCCAAACAAAATATCTTTTAGTTTCTTGGACGACTCAACAAGCTATGTCCGTATTGCTACATTTAGCGGCAATATGTCGGCAGAGTTGCAATCTTTTTATGAGAAAATAGATGAGCATATAAAATCTAAACCTTACCTTATTATTGACATCAGAAACAACGGAGGAGGAAGTACAGACAACGCTTTTCCTCTATTACAATATCTTTATACCAAACCATTTTATGATGATAACATTGACATTTATGCGACCCAAGAAAACATCAGAAAATGGGAAAATTTTTACAACAAAGTAAAAAAAGATACTGTTAATTATAACAAGGAATTTCTTGATGGTTGGTGGGACGAATTAGAGAGAATGAAACAAGCCCCCCATAAAACTTTCATCAAACGTTCAGAGGGAGAACAAATCATATTAGATAGTATTTTACCTAATCCTAAAAAAGTAGCGATAATAATGAACCGAAATACAGCGAGTTCTGCGGAATCCTTTATTTTTTGGGCAAGAGAAAGTGACAAAACTATATTAGTCGGAGAAAACTCAGGAGGTTATATTGGTTATGGCGAAATTAGCGAAACCGAAACGCCAAACTTTAAGTTTACATTAGGTTGCACTATGACCCGCTACGAAAAACAAAGAGCATTTGAAGAAACAGGAGTACCACCCTATTTCTATCTCGACAATAAATCTGATTGGATAGAACAAACTCTTAAAATACTGAAACAATAATACTACGCACAACAAGCAGTTTGGCAAAAGAGCGGAGTTCTCGGATAATTGAAACTTTCTACATATTTATCCGCAAAAGCCATTTTTCTTTTGCTCTTTTTTGTAATTTAGCAAAAAGAAAAAATGGTTTTGCTCACGTTGGTGCAAAGTTGAAAGTTCCGTCTTTCTAATCCGCTCCTTCGCAAAGCCCCCGCCCGTTGTAAGTAATGCTGAAAAACCCAGAAATCGAATGAAAAAAACAATATTTGAAATTACAAAAATGGATTGTCCTTCAGAGGAAAACCTAATCCGAATGAAATTGGACGGAATTTCAAGTATTGTGAATTTGGACTTTGATATTCCGAACCGA
>JBAYPE010000001.1:0-173198 GCA_041677865.1 Flavobacteriaceae bacterium | reverse complement strand
TTCGACCGAAATTTTACTTTGTTTTATCTTGTTGAATGTTTCGTTTCCGTTGAAAATATCCCACGAAAGCGACAATCCTACCATAAATCCGTTGGCTCCGAATCCGACTATATCTTTATCGTTTAGGTTGTATTCTCCGAAAGCATTTAATCTCGGGAGCAATTCTTTTTTATTCATCGAAACCATTTTGTTTTGGGCTTCCAATCCTGATTTCATTGCTAAAATATCCGCTCGGTTTTCAGAGAAATTTGAGTTTTCGCTAAACAGCACATTTTGAGTTAATGCTTCCGTAGGAATGTAAATTTCAACGGAATCTTTTCCCATTAACCACGATAAATAATCGGACAAGTTGGAAATGTTGTTGTCGATTTCGATTTCTTTGTTCTGCACTTCGGTCAGTCCGACCTGCACCATCAGCACATCAGACGGTTTTGCATAACCCTGCTTTTCCATATTTTGGGTATTTCGCAAAACTTCCTGATAAGCCGAAATTCCTTTTTGAACCGCTTCTTTGGTTTCGTACAAAAATTGCAGATTCGTATAGGCTTTTTTGATTTCGACCGCAAGCATTTCTTCTGCAAACTGCTTTTGGTATTCGGTTGCTTTGACTTTTTCTTTGAGTGCTTTCCGAGCCGAAAAAACATCAAAATTCAGAATCGGTTGCTGAACAGAAAATTTAGTATTGAAATGATACATTTCATCCGGATTGTTTAGCAAAACAGGATTAAAATCGGCTTGGGTAACGACTTTTTGCTGTAATTTAAATCCGAAAGAATTCAGAGGGTCATTCGTATAAAAACCTGTGTGTCTTACGGAAATTTTAGGTAAAAATCCAGAAAGCGTTCCAGAAAGTTCCGCATTTGAAAAGTCGATTTCGTGTTGTTGGACTTTGAGTTGTGTATTGTTTTCTTTCATAAGGTCAATAGCCTGTTGAAGTTGTAAAGGCTGTTGAGCAAAGACACTGCCTGTCAAAAATCCGAAAATAGTAAGTAGTATAAATTTTGCATTCATAAACGAATAAGTTTAATTTCTGATGCAAAATTCCGACTTATGTTCGGGCTGTAAAGTTACATTGGTTACAGAAGGACTTAAAAACTTAAATGCCGACTAAATAATCGGCATTTAAAGTTATTCTGTGTTAAGTTTTGTTTCCCATTCTGCTCCACTTATATCGAGTAATTTTAAGGTATAATTTCCTTTTAGCTCAGTAAGAGAATCATCTATAAAAGAAAGTGTTGCTTTTGCTCCCAAAGGTAATACTAAACTGTGTTTTCCCGATTTTACTTTTGCAACATAATAATTATGAATCTGATTCGGATTTAAGGTTGCCAAATCTTCTTGATTTTGTTCAAAAACAATGTTGTTATCTTGATCCAAAAGTTTAATTCCAATTAAAAACGAACCATAAACATCGGCTCCTTCGTCTCTAAAAACATTAAAAGACAAGCTGTTGTTTTCTATTTTTGCATTAGTAATGGTTACGTGGGGTTTAACAGATAAATTATGTAATGTTCCATAAACTCCTCCGTGAAAATACTGATTGGTAAATAAGGTTAATCCGAAGATGAAAACCGAGCCGATAAGTACAATTTTCGGAATTAATCGCTCGTTAATAGGTAATTTTCCGGAAGCAAAAAACCCGAAATTTTTCTTTTTTGTAAAAGATTTGTTTTTGCTTGTAAAATAATTGTCTAAAGAGAATCTTCCTCCTCCGGTAAAGAAGATGACAAATCCTGAGGCTACTCCTAATACTCCGATTTGCCATTCGTCAAGACAGGTAGTACCGAGCCAACCTGACCCGAGTAGAATTCCCATAGCCAAAAAAAACATTCCGATACTCATTAGTCGGGTATAAAATCCGAGTATCAAAAACAAGCCGACGATACCTTCGATAATCGTAAAGGTTACCATGGCATACCAAAGTTGGTCTGGATTAGAGACTAAATGTTCGATAAGAGGTTTGATTCCTAAAGCATTGGGGAGGAAGTGGTTGAATTTTTCTCCGATATATCCTGCTTCATCAGGATTGAGTTTGTTTTCTAAAATAAGTCTTCTCCAAAAAGCAGAAAAATAGGTCCATCCGGCAACCCAACGAAGGGCAGTAGTGAACATTCCCGAATATAAATAGGCTTGATTATTCATAATAAAATTGATTTTGATAAAAAATATAAGAATCAGACCTTACAGTTTTGAACCTGAAAAGTCTTTAAAGGCATTATAATTTCTTTAAAAAAATCAAAGTCGATATTGCTGGTGTAGAATATAAATCGGAACAGTAGAAGATAAAGTTTGTCCGGCAAAAGGTAGGTTTACAAGTTTTTTGGTTAGCGATAAGTAAACATCTTGAAAAAAAACGTGTTTCGATATTTTTTGCTGAACAACCGAAGTTTCTTGAGATAATTTCTCGGTTACTGTTTGGCAAGTTGTGGTTTTGTTCGGCTTATTAACATTTTCGTAAGTAGAAATGTTTAATACCTTTTTGAGATCTTGTTTTGCAGAACAAGGCAAAACCAAACTTATCATCAAAATAGCGATAAGCCAACGAAAAGTAATATTTTGGTGTAGCCAATTCATCTGAGTGCAAGTTTACGGAGAAACAAATAAAAAGGCTGTTAGGGATTTGCCAAAAGGTAGTTAATTTATTTTAGCCCAACCACAAATACCCCAAATAAATCAGAATCTGAACAGTAAAAATAATCAGCCCTGCCAAAAAGGCTTTTCCGCTTATTTTCCAGAGTGATTTGATGTTAATTTTGAGTCCGATGGTAGCCATTCCGATATTCAGTAACGTATCTCCTGATTTGGATAAGAATTTAATCGTTTCGGAGTTCAAAATTCCGATTTGAGAAATCAATACAGCCAATAAAAAGAATAAGATAAAAAGCGGAAACTTGAGTTTTGTACCGTCTGCTTTTTTGCGAAACAAAAAATAAACGATCAGTAAAAAAGGAACTAAAAATGCTACTCTTCCCATTTTTACTACGGTTGCTATTTGTCCGACTTCAGGATTAATAGCAAATGCAGAACCCACCACGTGCCCGACAGATTGCAGGATTCCTCCAAGAAGAATTCCGGTTTGCACCTGCGAAAACGACAACCCGACAGCTATTAGCGGAAGCAAAATCATTCCCATCAGCCCGAGTAGATTGATAACAGCCATTGAAATTCCCGTTTCTTCCTCTTTGGCCTGAATGAGCGGTGCTGTAGCTCCAATTGCAGACGAACCACAAATAGCACTTCCTGCTCCGAGTAACCAAAAGAGTTTTCCGTCTTCTTTTCCCATCAATTTCTGTAATAGCAAAGCCAGCAGCACAATAACAATGATACTTCCAAATATAATTGTTAGTGTCGATAATCCGATTTCTTTAAATTTAGATATTTCAAATCCAAAACCGATAAAAACAATGGCTGTTTCTAAAATGTATTTTTCGCTCCAAGCAACACCATTCAAAAAAGGTGAGAAATTGGGCAAAGACTGACGGATAACAACTCCCAATATCAAAGCCAACAAAGCCGTACCTATATTAGGAATATAGCCCGATAGGAAAGAGGCAGTAAGCATAATTACTACCGCAAGTGCAATACCGTAAAACTTTTTTTTGAACATTTATTATTGATTGTTTCGAATATAATCAACTAGTTCTTTGGGTAGAAAAAGTTTGTTTTTGTTTCCTAAAACAAGTCTGTCAATGTGTCCCATCTTTGTTTTGTTGTCAGCAATAAAATGGATGTGAATATAGGAATCATGATGGGTAAAAATTTGCTGATGTTTGGTTGAGAAATATCCGATAATTTCGCCTTGAGCGTTATTTTCGACATATTTTCCTTGTCCTTTATGAGCATCATGCCTTGACTTTACGAGGGTTCCTTCGGGCAGGTTTTGAATATGGAAATCTACAGTATCAAAAATTCCTTTGAGTTTAAAGGTAAATGGGTCGTCAAAATTTTTTCTGTAATGGTCAATAAAACTTTCTAAGTCTTTCATGGTTTTGACTTCTTCTGGAAGGGCAACTTCTTCCCATTCAGCTACATTAGAATACACAAAAAACGGAGCTTTGACCTGAAATGTTTCTTCCATTTTTATAGAACCGTCAGGATTTACAGAAGATAGGTATGATTTTCCGTTTATCACCAAAAGTTCTCCTTTGAGATATTCTTTTGGGCCTAATCCGTACAAATTGGCTTTGTTTGGAATCGTGTCTAAAAAAATTGTTCCGTAGAGTTTCCCTTCTTGCATCACGTTTTTCATGGCTCCGCTCACTTTTACTTGATGATTTTGAGCATGTAAAAACGTAAATCCGATGACAAATAACAGAATGGTATAAAAATAGTTTTTCATAATTAGATCTAACTTTTTTGATGCATTATTTTTCCAATGCTCCTTTCCAGGAAAGGATTCCGCCTTTAAGGTCATAGATTTCTTTGAACCCCATATCTTCTAGTATTTTTCCTGCTTTTGCACTTCTTGCTCCGCTTCTGCAATAGATATAAATCGGTTTATCTTTATCAAAATTTTCCATTTTAGCTTTAAAATCAGCCGATTGTACATTGATGTTTTGAGCATTTTTGATGTGACCGTCTTGGTATTCTTGAGGGGTTCGTACATCAATAACTGTAACCTTATTTCCAGAGGTAACTTGTTCGTATTGAGCCGAATCTAATATTTTGAAGTGCTCTGTTTCCTGTCCTTTGCAAGACATCAAAAACAAGCTTGTAAATAGGATTAAAAATAGTTTTTTCATCTGTTCTTTTTTATTTGTTTTTAATTGGTCAGATGGAATTTACCATTGAACATTTCGGTTGGTATCAACTTAATTGTTATGGTTCATTTCATCATTTTTTTAGCCACGGATTAAATGATTTTAAGGATTATTAAAATCATTTTAATCCTTGAAATCTGTAGCTATTTATATATTTTCGTTAATTAACCTTTCCAATTCGTTAGCTGAAAAGACAGCTGATTGTCTCCATCTAATTTCTCCGTTTTTAAAGATTATTAGTGTGGGTACGCTCCGAACCTGATATTGAGCGGCTGCTTGTGGGTTTTTGTCCACATCAATTTTTACGATTTGAGCTTTGTCTCCAATGCGTTGTTTTAATTCTTCTAATATGGGTGCTTGCATTTTGCATGGTCCACACCATTCGGCAAAAAAATCGACCAAAACGGGTTTGTCCTGCGCTATAAGTTCTTGAAATGTCATTTTTTTTAAAGTATTAAGATGAAAGTATTAAGACTTGTTTTTTTGTGGTTTGAATAGCGAAAATAACAATCCTCCCATTGCAGAACCATAGAGAGTACTGTTGGTCGGGTTTGATGTAATGGCACAACTTCCCGAAAGGCAACCTACGTATCTCCAATACAGATAACCTGTTAAAGCTCCGACCAATATTCCCACAAAAACCAATATGTTTTTTCTGATAAAATTCATTTTTTTTTTTGTATAATGTATTGCTGTATGTTGTAAGCCTGGAGATTATACGGTTTTACAACATTCAATCAATCAAAGCTCAAATTCCACATTCCTCGAAACTCGCCCAATTCATATCCGATTGCTTGATCCTGAGGGTATTTCGCTCTGATGAGTTGTAAGGTTTCGGGCGAAATATCTGTTTGTGGTTTTCCGTGGCATTGTAGGCAATCGGGCATTGCTATAGGGATTGATTTATAATAATACACCGTATTGTTTTCCTGTAAAATCAATTGATTATTGTCGGGATTGTTCTTTAATTCTTTCCAAGCCTTTTTGTCGATTTCTGTCTGAAGTTGGTTCTGCGGATTACGACTTTTGTCGGTTAGTCGTTTGATTTTATGAGCGTATTTATTAGATAGTGAATCGGTCAAAAACAGAGCCTTTTCACTACAAAAATCTACCGCTTGCATTGTTCCGCCTTGCTGAATTTGCTTCCCTACATTTGATAGTAAAACCATTTGAGCACTTTGAGTAATGCTATCGCCTAAAGCCAAATATTCTTCCTTTTCAGAGAGACTCAAACTCTTAGAATTGTTGCATCCGACAAGGAAAATTAAAAGCGATAGATAAAAAAATGGTTTCATATACAATTATTTTACTTGGTCATAATCAATTTCTTTCTGCTCCTTTTTTGTGTTTCTGAGTGTTGGAGTCTGGCAGCCCGAAGTACCGCAACCTACGCTTACCAAGGGCATCAAAGCAAATAGTCCTCCTAAGAACACAAACATCCATTCTTGGGCTATAATACCTTGAACTACTACAAAGATACCAACTACAAGCCGTAAAAACCGAATGATATTCCAATTTTTAAGATAATTTTTCATTGTTTTTGTTTCATTTTCGGGTTTCTAATTACCCGTTAGTGAATTTCTCTACATTTCTCCAACCGCCTCCGTTGATTACATTTTCAAAACCGTTACGATTTAGAATGCTTTTAGCAGAAGCACTTCGCATACCACTGGCACAAAACACCACGATAGTTTTATCTTTTTTGAGTTTCCTTAACTGACTTGAAAGTTGGTCTAAGGGAATGTTTACAGAACCTTTGATGTTACCTGAGGCAAATTCGCTTTGTGAACGAACATCAATCAAAACAGCTCCATTTTTGATAGCTGTTGATAGATTTTCTGAGCCTGCTCCAAATAAATTTTTAAATAATCCAAACATAATATTATAGTATTTCTGGGGTTAATGTGATTGTTGTTTTCATCGAATTGGTGACCAAACAGTTTTCTTTTGTTTTTTCGATTACCCGTAACATACGTTCTTTTTGTTCTTGATTTACAAGTTTTACTTTTGGGAAAATTTCGGCTTGGGTAATCAAGTATTTTCTATCGACAAGTTCTAATTTGATGTTGGTTTTGCATTCAAAATTCTCAAATTCTACTCTTGAGTTTTCGGCAATAGCCAGAAATGTTGTCATAAAACAACTGCTGATAGCTGCTGCATAAAAGTGTTCGGGTGACCAAAAGTTTGGCACTCCGTTGGCAAATTCAGGTGGAGTGGCACATTCGATTTTGGTATCTAAATCAGGCGAAGAAACTTCTCCAATTCGGCCTTCTTTCCATTTTAAATCGACTTGGTATGAATGTGTTTGTGACATAATTAGTGTTTTAGTTTTATGGCACAAAAATAGGAAGCAACAAAAACTTATACAGTTACTTTAGTTACAGAAGCGTAATTTTGTTTCTACCCAGTTGCAAAGCTCCAGTTTCTTCTAATTGTTTTAGAAGCCTGGAAACGACTACTCTTGCCGTTCCGAGTTCGTTAGCCAATTGTTCGTGTGTAGTAAGAATGACTTTAGAATTGTTGAGTTCCGCTTTTTTGTGAAGTAATTTCAATAGTCTTTCATCTACTTTCTTAAAGGCAATCGCATTGACAATGTCTAAAAGTTCTTCAAACCGTTTGTGATAGAGTCTGAAAATATAATCAAGCCATTGCGGATATTCTTTAATAAAAAGCGAAACTTTTTCGATGGGTAAGAACAAGATTTCTGCATCTTCTTCGATTTCGACTTTCACTTTACTGGTTTCGTTGTGGAGTCCTCCCAAAAAAGACATAATGCAACTTTCTCCGGCTTTGATGTAATACAACAGAATTTCTCGTCCGTCTTCTTCGGTTCTGATGACTTTGATACTTCCTTTGATTACAATAGGGATGGAACGAATATTAGAGTTTTCGTTCATCAGTATATCTCCGACTTTATATTCTTTGGAGATTCCGTGTTTATATAGTTTTTCTACAAGTTCAGGTGAAGACTTGAATTCTGTAATTTCTTCGAGATGTTCCATACGGCGAATTTACGTTTTTTTGATAAGAATAAAATTTATACCTAAAAAACTTCTCATATATATATATATATCTTCCCGATACAAAGCTCTTCAAAAGCTATGGTCTTTTATTAAAAATTATAGTCGTGTCCTGTTGAAGAAACTCTATCTAATCTGCACTTTTTCGAAGTGTTTCAATGTCAAACTTTTTCATTTTCATAAAGGCTTCGGTTACTTTTTGAGCCTTTTCGGGAGTGTTCATTAACTCTTTCAGAATACTCGGGACAACCTGCCACCACACGCCATATTTGTCTTGTACCCAGCCACACATACTTTCTTTACCTCCACTAGCAAACGCACTCCAATAATGGTCGATTTCTTCTTGTGTATCACATTCAATCACAAAAGAGTTGCCTTCACTAAAGTCAAATTTGTGTTTTTCAGCACCACCACTCATGGCATTAAATAGGTAATTATTGAGTTTGAATTGCGTGAAAAGCAAGTTTTCACCATCAGGAAAAGGATATTCCATCAGTATTTTACTGTCTTTAAAAACCGAAGTATAAAACGTTGCTGCTTCTTTCACCTGCATAGCTTTTTCGTTTGTAAAAAGCAAAGCAGGCACAATTTTTTGAGGATGGTTGATCGCATCGACATCCAACTGCCAATTCACTCCGAATTTGTCTTGGACCCAAGCATATTTTTCGCTCCAATCATATTTGTCTAGAGGAAAAAGCACCATTCCACCTTCAGATAATTTACGGAATAAACTTTCGATTTTGCTATGATCGCCTCCACAATACACAAAATAAGAAACAGCAGAAGTTGGATTAAATTGACTGCCTCCATTGAGTCCCATAAAACGTACTCCGTTGAGCTCGAATTCTACAACCAAAGGGTTTTCAGAAGTGATTTTCGAATTGTCAAAAACGTTTACATAAAATTCGGCTGCTTCTTTAGCGTTGTTGTCAAACCAAAGACAAGGGTAAATGCTTTTGTTCATAGTGCTTAATTTTGTTGTGTTGTTTTACTTCTCAGAAACAACATAACGATGGCTGTTGTCAGGATTCCCATCATCAGAGCTCCTGTGAATCCGTAAATAACATAGTTAGCGTAGTTGAATTCAGCTGTGGCATCTTCTGTAGTTTTATAATACCCTAATTCTACCGAACGTTTAATGATATTCGGGAAATATTCGGGAGAAATTACGTAAGAGGTTATCCATTGTGTGAGCGGACTTAGAATAGCAATAAAGACTGAAACAATTAGTCCAGAAATTAGTCCTTGTTTGTAGGTCATTTGTCCGTTGTAAAAGTTCTTCTTTTTGTCTTTTAATGTCATAATCATCATCAAAATGGCAGGAATAGCAAACAAATTAGTGAGATACATGTGGTAGTCAATGTGTTCTCCGTGTAATCCACTTAGTTTTTCTAATAACATCCAAAGCAAGGACACTACAGAAAAAATGACAGCCCATTTGATTTCGATTTTAATGTTTTTCATAGCGTTTGGTTTTTGGTTAATAATTAAGCTTTTCCATATTTGGAATGGAGGAATTCGATATTGCGTCTCATCAATTCTTTCAACACATCAATATTGATGTCTGAGAGTTTTTTGACGTAGATACAAGCTTTCCCCATTTTGAACTTTCCTAGCTTTTCGAGCATTTTATCTTGAGCTCCATCGCCCATATAACCCGAGAAAACATAGAGTGAAATAGCTGCTTTTCGGGGTGAAAACCCAATAAGCGGTGCCACACCTTCATGACCACTGTCATATTTGTAGTGATACTTCCCAAAACCGATGATGCTTGGTCCATACATTTTGGGTTGAATGCCTGAGATTTCTTCCATAATTTTCAGAAGCTCAAAGCTGTCTTGCTTTTTCTGTTCGGTATCTGCGAAGTTGTTGATAAATTCTTCAACACTTTCATCGGTTATTTGTGTTTTGTTTTTAGCCATAGTTTTATTAGTTGAAAATGGAAAATGGAAAGTTGAAAATTATTTGTTTAGGTTGTTTTTAGTCGTTTTTACAATAGAAGCTAAGAGTTTGACTAATTCTTCTGAAAATGGATAAATTGAATTGAAAGTTGTCAAATCAATATAAGAACTGTCTTTTAACAACATTAACCAGTATAGCGTTTCGTTTGCTTCTTTTAAGGCAATGTTCATTTTGTGTAGAAAGTCTGCTTTACTTTGAGCGTGTTCTGCTTCACGGACAAGTGCCCCAATTGCCGTTCCGCTTCTCAATAGTTGTTTTGATAAAATAAATTCTTTTTGAGCGACAAGCAATTTATACACCTCAATAATTTTCAAGGCAAAGGTATAAGACTTATTATATATCACATTTTCTGTAGCCATATTAATACATTTTCAACTTTCAACTTTCAATTCTCCATTTCTTAATTATTTATATTTATCGTGTAGCCCCACTCCTTGCAGAATCATCGGAATTATTTTCTCTACTCGTTTGATTTTGGTTGCCTCTTGTTTGGCTTCGTTGATGTAAAGCGTATATTCTTTTTGTTTGCCTGAGGTCAGTTTTTCAAAGGCTTCTTTAAGTTTTTTATTTGTTTTGAAAGCTTCGAGCAAGAGTTCGGCAGTAGGCACGGGGTTTACAATCGCTTCAAAGACTTCTGAAACAGGTTTTTGAATCTGCAAAGTTGCTTGAGCTGTAAGTTTCATAGTTTTATGTTTTAATGTTTGATGCAATAAGAAGTAATCTTTATTATTTTATGCTGGTTGTTAAACTCATAAATATCACAAGCCGAAACTGATGAGATAAGCTCACTATCTCTTATAAATTGAGCTGTTCCCATAACGACTATTTTATTATAATCTGAAATTGTATCTTGAATTTCAAAGTTTGTCGTAATCGAATTGAAATAGTTTTTTACTTGTTCACAATGATTTACAACATCTTTTTTACCCTTAAATTCAGCTTCTCCGAGAATTATCCAAACGATATTTTCATCTAACTCATCAAACACATGTTCGAACTCTCCCACAGAAAAAGCTTCAGCAATCGAGTCTATATTAAATCGATTATGAGCTGCCAATGTGGTTAAACTAAACATCTTTCAAATTTATCTTGGATTAGAGAAATTAATCATCCAACACACGCCAAATTTATCAACAAACGACCCGAAATAATCACCCCAAAACATATCTGCCATTGGCATTTCTATTATTCCGCCTACTGAAAGTTCGTTAAAGATGCGGTCTGCTTCTTCTCGGGAATCGGGTGTGATGGAAATATAATTGTTATTTCCTTGTTTGAGCACGTGTCCTTGGCTTGGTAAACAATCAGAAGCCATTAAAAATTGTCCGTTGCCTATAGGTAGCCCCACGTGCATGGTTCTGTTTTTTTCTTCTTCAGGGAGGTTTTCTGTTCCTGGAGCATCGCTCATTTTCTGGATAAACAACTCTCCTCCAAAAACAGTTTGATAAAAACGAAATGCTTCTGCTGCATTTCCGTCAAAGTTTAAATACGGATTTAATGTCATAATTATTTAGGAGTTAGGTCCCGATAGTTATCGGGACTCAATTGATTAATAACTACGACAAAAATAAAACAGGAAAATAAAAACAAACTTGTCATAAGACAAGAAATGAAAAAATGCATTAAATTTCTTTCCGGATTCTACTGAAAGAGGTGTCTGTAATTCCCAAATAACTGGCAATATACTTAAGCGGAGATTGCAAAATCACTTGTGGTTTTTCTTTAATCAGATTCTCATAGCGGTCTTTGGCCGAAGTGGTAATGATCTCTAAAGAACGTTGTTTAGACTGAAATAATTTTCCGGTCATCCAGAGTCGTCCCCATTCCGGGAAACCACCTATAGAGTGAAATAATTCTTGGAAAACATCAAAATCTATCTTCCAACAAACACAATCTGTAAGGGCTTGAATGTTCTCCTGAGCGGGAATTCGTTGAAAAAGCGAAAGCACTTCTATAACCACATCATAATTACAGAAAAAATCAGTAGTGATGTCGTTTCCGTTATAGTCATAAGCGTACGAACGAATGAGTCCGCTTTGTAGAATCATATAATTGTTTGAGATTTCGCCTTCTTTGAGAATAAAATCACCTTTTTGAAAATGAATCTTTTGATGGGCATTAATTATTCGATTCAGCTCATCATTATTGATAAGTGGATGTTGGTAAACTTGGGAAAGTAATTGGTTGCTCATACTATCAATTTCGGAACACTAATGTAGTAAAAATGAACTTTTATTGAAAAGTATTTTTAAAAAAAATTAAACTAATTCCAGATTATATGAGAATAATTACTGTTTTTATTCGTTTCTCCTTATAAAATCAAAATCTAATTGTTTTTTGACCAAATCTGCATTTTTGACTTTCACCCAAAGCTCATCGCCTAATTGAAGTATGTTTTTAGTAATTTCTCCAACCATAGCATATTGCTTTTCGTCAAAAGTATAGTAATCATCTTTGAGGTCACGAACGCGAATCATTCCTTCGCATTTATTAGAAATAATCTCTACATAAACTCCCCATTCGGTAACTCCCGAAATCACAGCCAAAAACTCTTCGTCTTTATGATCTTGCATATACTTTATTTGCATATATTTGACACTATCTCGCTCTGCACTTACTGCTAACATTTCCATATTCGAACAGTGCAGGCACTTTTCTTCGTAGACCTCTTCATTTACTGATTTTCCACCATCGAGATAATACTGCAAAAGTCTATGTGCCATCACATCAGGGTATCTTCTGATTGGCGAGGTAAAATGTGAGTAATAATCAAAAGCTAATCCGTAATGTCCGATATTATCAGTAGAATATTTAGCTTTGCTCATACTTCGAATGGCTAAAGTATCCACTAAATTTTGTTCTTTTTTCCCTTGCACATCAGCAAGTAATTTGTTAAGCGAAGAGGTTAGTTCTTTTTTGGATTTTAGATTTATAGAATATCCAAATTTTGAAATAATACCTTGTAGGGCCAATAATTTTTCGTCATCAGGTTCATCGTGAATACGATAAACAAAGGTTTTCTTTTGTTTTCCGATAAATTCTGAAACCTTTCTGTTGGCCAACAGCATAAATTCTTCAATCAGATAATTGGCTTCTTTTTGTTCTTTGAAATACACTCCGGTAGGTTCGGCATTTTCGTCTAAATGAAATCTTACTTCTACTTTATCAAACGAAATGGCTCCGTTTTGCATTCGTTTTTTACGTAAAATTTTAGCCAATCTGTCCAAAGTCAGAGTTGCATTTATGATATTTTTATCAACTTGATAAGATACTCCTGTCAAAGATATTTCAGCAGGAATAATATCTTTTTGAGTTTCGATGATGTGTTGAGCTTCTTCATACGAGAAACGCTTATCAGAATAAGTAACAGTTCGCCCGAACCATTGATTTACAATTTCAGCCTTTTCGTTGAGATCAAAAACAGCCGAAAAAGTATATTTTTCTTCTTCCGGACGAAGCGAACAAGCAAAGTTCGATAAGACTTCGGGCAGCATCGGAACCACTCTATCCACCAAATAAATGGAGGTTGCTCTTTGATACGCTTCGTCATCTAAAGGAGTTCCTTCCTGAACATAGTGCGAAACGTCTGCAATATGAACTCCGATTTGATAATTTCCGTTTTCCAGTACTTCAAACGAGAGAGCATCGTCAAAATCTTTAGCATCTTTCGGGTCAATGGTAAAAGTTAAGACATTTCGCATATCCCTACGCTTATTGATTTCTTGTTGAGTAATTGAAGTGTCTAATTGATTGGCAAAAGTTTCAACCTCAATCGGAAAATCGGACGGAAGTCCGTATTCTGCCAAGATAGCGTGCATTTCGGTATTGTGTTCTCCGGGTTTTCCGAGTACTTTAATCACTTTTCCGAAAGGAGAATCGGCTTTTTTAGGCCAATCCACTATTTTTACCAAAACCACATCTCCGTTTTCCGCTTCTCCGAATAAGTTTTTCGGGACAAAAATATCCGTGTACATTTTCGGATTAGCCGTGGTTACAAAACCAAAGTTTTTCTGAATGTTGATTACTCCTACAAACTCTTCTTTATGTCGTTCGATAATCTCTATAACCTCTGCCTCGGGACGTCTTCCTCTTCTTCGATTATAAATATATACCTTGACTTTATCTTTGTCCAAAGCGTGGTTGAGGTTGTTTAGCGGAACAAAAACATCTTCGGAGAGTTCGTCTGACATAAAATAAGCCGTTCTTCGCGAAGTCATATCAATAGTTCCGGTAATATAATCTTGGTTTTCGATGATTTTGTATTTACCTGTTTCGGGTTCTTCGAGATTTCCCTTGGCTTTTAGGAGTTTTAAGTCTTTGATAATCTGATTTCGACTTTGGGTGTCGTCCAATTCTAATTTGGCAGCAATCTGTTTGTAATTAAATGTTTTATCTGATTCTTTCGAAAGGATTTTCAGTATTTTATTGGTAAAGTCTTTTTCTTTTTTACCTAACTTAAAGTTTTTTTTCTTCTTCATATATCATTCTTTATTATTTGCATAGTTACAAAAATTAAGCCTACAATTGTTAAAAACCAAGTTATTTTTATGTTAGTTTTTGTATTTTTGAAAATAGTTTCAGTGTGTTAAGAAATAGTTACTGTAATATTTTATTAGTATTAATTATCTGTAAAGAACTAAATATAAAGATTATATCTGACTAACTTTACACTCGAAAGCAATGCAAAATATTTTTTACAAAAATGAAAAAGAAAGACATTAAGATTTTGTTGGTTGATGACGAGCAGGATATTTTGGAAATCGTAGGATACAACTTGTCCCAAGAAGGATACAAAATTATTACGGCTCATAACGGCAAGGAGGCTATAGCTAAAGCTAAAAAAGAGCAACCACATCTGATTATTATGGATGTAATGATGCCCGAAATGGACGGTATTGAAGCAGTAGAAGCCATTCGGAAAACACCAGAGCTAAACGATGTGATTATTACCTTTTTAACTGCAAGAGCAGAAGACTATTCGCAAGTAGCAGGATTTGATGTTGGAGCAGACGATTATATCACAAAACCTATAAAACCAAAAGTACTGGTTAGCAAAGTAAAAGCACTTTTAAGACGACTTAAAGACGAAAAACCTCAAGATACCATTTCACTTTCAGGCATAGAAATCAGTCGTGAGGAATACAAAATTATAAAAGATGGGCAAGAAATCATTTTACCTAAAAAAGAATTTGAATTGCTTTATCTTCTTGCCTCAAAACCCGGGAAAGTTTTCAAAAGAGATGAAATCCTCAGTAAAGTATGGGGAAATGATGTAGTAGTAGGAGGAAGAACCATCGATGTACACATCCGAAAACTCCGTGAAAAAATAGGAGAAGAAATGTTTAAAACTATTAAAGGGGTTGGGTATAAAATTGAAATTTAATCCAAGGTAATGGACATGCAATTAGACAACTAAGTAATACTGCTCACTATCAGTGATATATATTAAAAATATTACTTGCTTCGTTATAAGCACTTTCAAAACTTAAAATATTTGTACTTGTATTAATTTTTTCGGCTGTGAAGTACGAAAGCATTTTTTCGGTAGGCATATTTCCGGTCAAGTCGTCTTTTGCCATCGGACATCCTCCGAAACCTTGAATAGCTCCATCAAAACGTCTGCAACCTGCTTTATAAGCACTGTCAATTTTTTCAAACCATTTGTCGGGAGTGGTGTGCAGGTGAGCTCCAAACTCAATTTCGGGATATTTCGGAATCAGATTAGAAAAGAGATAATCAATAACTTGGGGAGTTGAACTTCCGATAGTGTCGGAAAGAGAGAGGATTTTAACTCCCATTTGTGATAATTTTTCTGTCCACTCCCCTACAATACCAACATTCCATGGGTCTCCGTACGGATTTCCAAACCCCATAGAAAGATAAGCCACTACTTCTTTATTTGTTTTATAGGCTATTTCGAGGATTTCATTAAGCGTAATAATGGATTCCGCTATGGATTTGTGCGTATTTCTCATTTGAAAATTCTCCGAAATTGAAAACGGAAAACCTAAATATTGAATTTCTTTGTGATTACTGGCTTGCTCCGCACCTCTCGTATTGGCTATAATAGCCAAAAGTTTGCTATTGGTTTGGGATAAATCCAATCCTGCCAAAACTTCGGCTGTATCCTGCATTTGCGGAATAGCTTTAGGAGAAACAAAACTTCCAAAATCAATAGTATCAAACCCGACACGAAGCAAAGACTGTATATAAGTAATTTTTTTTTCGGTGGGAATAAACGTCTTGATGCCTTGCATTGCATCTCTTGGACATTCTATGATTTTGACAGTTTTCATAAGCTACAAAGATACTCTTAAATCCTTTGAACACAATAATATTAAGATAGCTTTTCTGTTATAATGGAATATTTCCGTGTTTGCGTTTTGGAGTTTCTACCTCTTTATTCTCAAGCATTGAGAACGTTTTGATGAGCTTTCTTCGAGTTTCGTTTGGCATAATTACCTCATCGATAAATCCTCTTTGAGCGGCTCTGTATGGAGTCGCAAATTTACGTGCATATTCTTCTTCTTTTTCCAATAATTTCGCTACCGGATCTTCCGCTTCTGCGATTTCTTTTTTAAAGATAATTTCTGATGCTCCTTTTGCTCCCATTACCGCAATTTCAGCAGTTGGCCAAGCATAGTTCATATCTGCACCAATGTGTTTCGAGTTCATTACGTCATAAGCACCTCCATAAGCCTTACGAGTAATTACTGTTACTTTTGGCACAGTAGCTTCAGATAGCGCATACAATAATTTTGCTCCGTGAACGATGATTCCGTTCCACTCTTGGTCTGTTCCCGGTAAGAATCCCGGAACGTCAACCAACACTAATAACGGTATGTTGAAAGCATCACAGAAACGAGTAAAACGAGCAGCTTTGGTTGAGCTATTTACATCCAAACATCCGGCTAAGAACATTGGGTTGTTGGCTACAATCCCGATGCTTCTACCACCCAAACGGGCAAAACCAACTACGATGTTTTCTGCGAAATTCTTGTGAATTTCAAAGAAGGAATCTTCGTCAATGATATGATTGATAACCTCTTTCATATCGTAAGGTTTGTTGGAACTATCCGGAATAATAGTGTCTAAAGCTTCTCTGATTTCGTCATTTGGCGAATAAGGATAGTTTGGTGGTAATTCTTGATTGTTTTGAGGTAAGTATGAAAGGAGTTTTTTTACATCTTCCAGACATTCTACATCATTAGCAGATGTCGTATGAGCTACTCCCGATTTGGTTGAGTGAGTCGAAGCTCCTCCTAATTCTTCTGAAGTTACGGTTTCGTTAGTTACGGTTTTTACTACGTTTGGTCCGGTAACGAACATATACGAAGTATTTTCAACCATCATGGTGAAATCTGTCATAGCTGGCGAATATACAGCTCCTCCGGCACAAGGCCCCATAATAGCAGAAATCTGAGGAATTACTCCAGATGCCTGAACGTTTCTGTAGAAAATATCAGCATAACCACCCAGTGAGCGAACTCCTTCTTGAATTCTCGCTCCTCCAGAGTCGTTAAGCCCAATCATTGGGGCACCTACTTTGAGCGCCATATCCATCACTTTACAGATTTTCTCAGCATGAGTTTCTGAAAGCGAACCTCCAAAAACAGTGAAATCCTGAGCAAATACATAGACTAAACGTCCGTTGATGGTTCCGTATCCTGTGATTACTCCGTCTCCAAGATATACTTCTTTATCCATCCCGAAGTCTTTCGTACGGTGAGTAATAAACATTCCGATTTCTTCAAACGAACCTTCGTCTAACAAATATTCGATACGCTCACGAGCAAAAAGTTTCTTTTTAGCATGTTGAGCATCTATTCTTTTTTGACCTCCACCCAGTACGGCTTCAGCCTTTTTGGTTTCTAATACTTTTACTTTATCGTTCATAATATTTTGTTTTTTGCCTCTGATTTTTTGCCACAGATGCACAGATATTTTTTTAAAAATAAATTAAAAATTTCGCAGATATTTAAACAAATCTAAATGTTATATATCTGTTACTAAATCTATAAAATCAATCTTTTATACTGTAATTTATCTTCATTAAAATTCACTATTAAAGCAACCTTGTTTTGTGATACTTTTAGATAATTTAATGCTTGAGCAATATGTTCATCAGCAAGTTTTCCTACACTTTTTATTTCTAATATTATATTACCAAAAACTACAAAGTCTGCATAAAATTTATGTGGTAATATATTGCCTTTATAATTTACCGAATACTCTTTTTCTCTTTCAAAGAAAATATTTTCACTTTTAAACTCAACTTCTAAAGCGTCTTTATAGACAATTTCAGAAAAACCTTTTCCTAAATTGTTATGGACTTCCATACAAATTCCAATAATCTTATATGTTTCGTTTTGTAAAGGAAAATTCATGTCAAATTTGTCTTTTTCTGCCACAGATGTACAGATATTTTTATTTGAATGTAAAACATTCGAAATCTGCGTTATTGCTATATATTTTATTACTAATGAAATCTGTGCATCTGTGGCTAAAATATTTGTGGTTGCAAATTAATTCGGCAATCTAACAATTTTTTTATCTTCTAAATATTGTTTAAAAGCCACAAGGGCTGCAATTTCTGCCTCTTTTGTGATTTCTTCTTTAAGCAAATCTGCGCTGTAATATTTCTTTACGAAATGCGTATCAAAATTTCCGCTACGGAACGCCTCGTGTTCAAAAACGAACTTACCGAACGGAAGTGTTGTGAAGATTCCTTCTACTTTATAATTTTCGATAGCTTTTAGCATTATTTGTAAGGCTTCATCTCTGTTTTTACCGTAAGCAATTAGTTTTGCTAACATCGGGTCATAATAGATAGGCACATCCATTCCTTGTTCGATACCGTTATCTACACGAATGCCTGTTCCTTCCGGAATTTGATAAACCGATAAATGTCCGATACTTGGTAAGAAATCATTCAAAGGGTCTTCAGCATATACACGAAGTTCCAAAGCATGACCTTTGATAGACAAATCTTCTTGTTTGATTGGTAACACCTCTCCTCTTGCTACTCTGATTTGCATCTCTACAAGGTCAATTCCTGTAATCATTTCAGTCACAGGATGCTCTACTTGTAGACGAGTATTCATCTCTAAGAAATAGAAGTTTTTGTTTTCGTCAAGTAAAAACTCAACGGTTCCTGCACCCACATAATCACAAGCCTGAGCTACTTTTACAGCTGCCTCTCCCATTGCTTTTCTGATTTCAGGAGTAAGCACAGCTGAGGGAGCTTCCTCTACTACTTTTTGGTGACGACGCTGCACGCTACATTCTCTTTCAAAAAGATGCACTACGTTTCCGTGAGTGTCTGCCATCACCTGAATTTCGATATGTCGTGGCGAACCCACATATTTTTCGATAAATACAGAACCATCCCCAAAAGCCGATGTAGCTTCAGAAATAGCTCTTTGCATTTGTGATTCAAATTCTTCTGCTTTTTCAACCACTCTCATTCCTTTTCCTCCACCTCCAGCAGAAGCTTTGATAAGAATCGGAAAACCGATTTGGTTGGCTACTTCTTTAGCTTTAGCTACATCTGTAATAGCTTCGTCTAGTCCGGGAACCATCGGGATGTCGTAAGCTTTTACAGCTTCTTTAGCTGCCAGTTTGCTTCCCATCATACGGATGGCTTTAGAACGAGGACCTATAAAGGTAATCCCGTTTTGTTCTGCTTTTTCAGCGAATTCAGCATTTTCAGACAAGAATCCGTACCCTGGGTGGATACCATCTACGCCTAATTCTTTACATACTTCGATGATTTTATCTCCTAATAAATACGATTGGTTCGAAGGTGCTTCTCCAATAAGTACCGCCTCATCAGCGAACTTTACGTGAGGTGCATTTCTGTCTGCTGTAGAATAAACCGCTACGGTTTTGATTCCCATTTTTTGAGCAGTTTGCATCACACGTAATGCAATTTCTCCTCTATTGGCAACTAATATTTTTTTCATTTTTTATTCAGATAAAAGAAAAAAGACCGTTTCACTGAAAGAAGAAAGATGTATCTTTTATAGCTTCTTTTTTCTTGGATCTTTTCTCTATAATTTATTATTCAAATTCGATAAGTAATTGTCCTTTATCTACAGCTTGTCCTTTGTTTACAGCAATAGACTTGATGATTCCGGCTCTTGGCGAAGTAAAACTGTTTTCCATTTTCATAGCCTCGAGAATCAGAAGGTTGTCGCCTTCTTGAACTTCTTGTCCTACTTCAACGCTAATTTCGAGAACTAATCCAGGCATCGGAGCTTTAATAGCGTTTACTTGCTTGGTAGCACCCACCTCAAATCCCATTTGTTTGATAAGTTGGTCGAGTGAACTAGCAAGGTTTACCTCATAGGTATTTCCGTTTACTTTTACGGTGTAGTTTTTAGCAAGGAAATCAGCGAGAGTTATTTCTGTTTTGTACGAACGGTTGTCTTTAAGTACGTGAAATTCAGAATCTCCAATCGACACAGCGTCTAAATTTTGGATGGAGGTTTCGTTTAAATCAAAAGTATCGGTTTTACCTACCGTTGCTTTATAATAATTCATAATTTACCTGTTTTTACGAAAGAGGTAAAAGTATAAAAAAGTTATGAAGTTAGAAAGCTATATGATTAGAAAGTTTAAACATTACTGCACGGTCATCTTATAACCTCTATAAAAACTTATCAACTTCGTTTTTAAGTTCTTTAAGTTTAAAAGTTCTTTCGTAAAAACGTCTTTTGTCTTTGTTGTAAATAATCGTAATCGGGATAGAGCCCGACCAATGCGGATCAACTTTATTAATCCAAGCGTTAGGATTAGCATCGTCAAGTATGATTACTTCTGATCGGATATCATGTTTTTCGATAAAAGGAAATAATTTTTCTTCAATGTTATCTGCTTTGTCAAGCGAGACTAATAAAACATTTACCCCTTTGTGTTTGTAGGTAGTATTTATGGATTCGAAATGAGGTAATTCTTCCACACACGGACCACACCAAGTAGCCCAAAAATTTATCACGTAAACCTCGTCATCTTTAATATTTAGAAATTTTTCGAATTCGTCAAAATCATAATAAGGCACTCTTATTTCGTCATGTTTAAAAACTTCTTTCGGACTTGCATTAACCTTATCTATCACCAAAGTTTCTGTTTTACAAGAAACAAACATTAACGCCATCCCAACAAATAAAACTTTAAAAAAAATCATTTCGTACTTTTACTTCATGGTTTATCCCAAAGATAAAGAGGAATATTTAATCTATAATTACAATTAACAGAACTTTATATAGTGATAGAACATCCTTTATTTATCGTTTTTAATGCTTATTTTTCGTCCACATAATCTTGAAGATATGCAAAACGTGGTGTAAGTTTCCCGTTTTCGGTAATTTTTGCTCTTTGTAAAATTCCGTCTTGATCTCCGTTAAAGAAAGTAGGAATTACTTTTTCTATAAACATCTTTCCGAATCCTTCGCTAGCGTCTTTTGGAAGTTCACAAGGCAAATTGTCCACGGCCATAACGACAATGGCAGCAGGATGAGAGTAATCGACTTCTTTATGTTGCGCAGGATGATATCCGTAAATAGGTTCAGCAATAGTTGAAGCACGGATTGTACAAGCAATTGGACCTCCAATATCGCACGAAACATCCCCTACAACCTTAATTTTGTTTTGATTTGATTTGAGCATTTCTTTAGTCAGGATAAATGGAGCATTATTTCCGTAAAAATGTCCGGTTATCAGAACATCGGCTACTTTAGTGAATTTTTCGAAATCAGAAATGTATTCGGTTGGGTTGTCGTAAAAATCCTGTTTATCCAAAATTTTTCCGTCTTCGCGTTTGTTATAATCCAACACATCTGCTTTAACATAAACAGGACAGTCATAATTTTTTGTTAGAAAATCTTCAACCGAAACCTCTTTTATTTTCACACTATCCAATACATCTTTAATTCCTCGAGCTACTTTTCCTCTTCCTCCTGTGATGATGATTTTAATCGGAGGTAAGGTATGTCTTTTGATTGCTGAAATCAAAGCCTGTTGATCTGGGAGTGTTTCTGCTTTTGGCAAATTAAACAGCTCAAACTTGATTCCGAAAGCCCGAAATGTATTGTAAGCTCCAACTACTCCTGCATAATATCCGAAACCAATAAGGCGATTTTTGTTGGTATCTACAATGGTTTCGTGATCGTAAAGCTCAATATTTTTTTCTAAAATAGCTTGAAGTAACTTTTTGTTATAAGGCTGTTTTTTAATTGTATGCGAAAAGAAAAAGTATTTTTTATTTGGGATAAGTGCCTCAATCGGAACTTCTTTCACGCCTAATAAAACATCGCAATCCGAAATATCTTCGGTAACTTGGATTCCTTGATTTATATATTGCTCATCGGTAAAAATGCGAACATCAGAAGATTCAGCTACAATTTGAGCTTGCGGGAATTTTTCTTTAAGATTTTTGGCTTCTTGTGGTGAGAAAACCACACGTCGGTCAGGGGGAGATTTTCGTTCTTTGATAAGGGCAAATTTCATTTTTCAGCGGCTTTTTTTTAGAAAAAACAAAGATAAGGTTTTGTTTTGTCTTTTAGCTTCCTTCCTTTGGTTTTAGAAGGTAATTTTTATCTATTCCTAAATAAATTTGTATCTTTGGAGGGCTATTAAAGTTGTAACAGATATGGTTTCTCAGATTACACAAGGTATAAAAGTTTCTGTCATTACTAATTTTGAGGGAATTTTCTTCAAAAATTACAGGCTTCATTATGCCTTTACTTATCAGATTTCCATCAATAATCAGAGTAAAGATTCCGTTCAGTTACTTAGCAGGCATTGGGAAATATTAGATGCTCTAAACGATATGGAAACTGTGGACGGAGAAGGTGTTGTGGGAAAAAAACCTATTCTTAAATCAGGTGAAACCTACACATACAGTTCGGGTTGTCTTTTGGTATCTCCTTTTGGAGCGATGAAAGGGCACTTCACTATGGTTAATTTTACCACCTCAAAAAAGTTTAAAGTTACAGTTCCTATCTTTCGTTTGGGAGCTCCTTATGCTCTTAATTAGACCTTTTTTTTGATGAATTTTATTGACATTATCATAGGTTCCATATTGCTTTACGGTCTTGTAAAGGGAATCTGGAGAGGATTGTTTGTGGAGTTTGCTTCACTTATTTCGCTGTTATTGGGAATTCTAATTGCTGTTAAGTTTTCGGGTTTTACCGCTGATTTAATCAGAGATAAATTTTCTGATGATTTTGCTTATATCGAAATAACGGCTTTTGCCATTACGTTTATTTTAGTTGTGGTCGGAATTGTCTTGTTGGCAAAAGTGTTTACCAAAATAGCCGATTTCGCTGCTTTGGGTTGGATTAACCGATTGCTTGGCGGAATTTTCGGACTCTTAAAAATGGTTTTTATATTGAGTATTATTCTTCATTTTTTTCACAGAATAAATCAAAACGAAGCCTTAGTATCGGAAGAAAAACTAAACGAGTCTGTCCTGTATATTCCTGTTAAAGAAACATCAGAGGTCGTTTATCCTGTATTTTCCGAATGGTTTGACAAAGCAAAAGAAGAAATTGAGATTCAACCTTCTGAAACAGAAGAATAAAGAATGAAAATTACGAGTCCGTCGCTTTCTTTTTCTTTCTTCTTTTCAGAAAATGATCTATTACAAAATAACCTCCCAGAGCTATCAAAAACCATCGCAAGTACGATTTCGGCTCTCCGTCTCCTCCAACAGTTGTAAATACTCTATCCCAACGTACACCACCTTTTTCGGAATCATAACTCATCCAAATAAATACCGGTTTTCCGACAATATGGTCAGCCGGTACATAACCCCAATATCTACTATCTTCCGAAAAATTTCGGTTGTCTCCCATCATCCAATAATAATCTTGTTTTACCTGATAGGAAGTAACCGATTGATTGTTGATTAGGATTTCATCTCCGATTACTTTCAAATCATTATTTTCATATTCACGAATAATATCTCTATAAAAAGGAAGGGTTTCTTTATTCAGTTCCAGAACATCTCCTGCTTTTGGAATATAAATTGGCCCCCAGTTGCTTTCACTCCATGTTGGTTCTGTTTGAGGAAATATCCCTGTTCCTTCAGGTCTTTTTACTCTTTCAACACTTGCGACATTTGATTCGCTTCTAAGTTGAGCTTCTTGTTGTATGGTAATATTAGCCTGAACTCCGTCGATTTGAATACCTAATCTTTGCATTAAATCAGGATTGTTTATGTACCCTGAAGCATATACATTTGCTGTATCTCTTTTTTGCTCTGTCAGATGAACCTGATTTTTCGGATTTGCAAAATAATTTTTAACTGCCGTGTCGTCCCAAAAAGAAGCTTTTATCACATAAGTATATCCGAATAAATCCTTCTGATTTACTCCATATTTTGAAAGAACCTCTAAAGAGTTGCCTTCTTTCAACTTAATGTTATTCAAAAACAAAGGTTTTGCCCTGTAAGATAATTGTAATATTTCTCCGTTGATGTAAACATCTCCGTTGCGAACTTCAATTGAATCTCCGGCTGTACCCACACAACGCTTAACGTAATTCGATTTTTTGTCAATCGGTTTACGAATATTCATGGCTGTTCGGTCGTGAAAGAAAAAACGAACCGTATCAGTAGGCCAATTAAACACGACAATATCATTCTTTTTAACCTCATCAAAACCAGGCAATCTGAAATACGGAATCTGTGGTTTTTTAAGATACGATTTGTATCGGTTTACATATTTCGGCAGACCTTCGTAACTTGTCGGTATAAGTGGAATTGTATCGTGTACCATCGGAAGAGCTACAGCCGTCATTGGAGTTCTCGCTCCGTAATTTACTTTGCTTACCAACAGAAAATCGCCTACCAAAAGTGTTTTTTCGAGTGAACTTGACGGAATTACAAACGGTTGGATAAAATAAGTATGGATAACCGTAGCTACAATCACAGCATACACAATCGAGCTTACAAAATCAGCCATTCCGTTTGCCGGTTTCAGGCTTCTGTCTTCAATATAAGTCAGTCTATCAATTTCTGCATAATTCAGATAATAGATATAAAAACCTAAGGTCAGCAATACCAACCAAGTATCAAGCGTTTTGTTTTTCCCAAAACTGCGAATAGTTTCGACCCATAACACAGGAAACATCAACAAATTCACAATCGGAACGAAAAGCAAAATAACATACCATTTCGGTCGATTAATGATTTGCATCAATACAATTCCGTTATAAATCGGGATGAGAGCCTCCCAAGGTTTGCGTCCTGCTTTTTGGTAAAGTTTCCAAGTTCCTAAAAAGTGAACTACCTGAATGATTAAGAAAAATATAATCCAACCTGTAAATGACATAAGTATCGTTTTTGTTGTTTCTCACAGATACACAGATAAATTATCCGAAACCTGTATTGATTCATTTGAAAAATTACACAAATAAAAGATTTTTAATTTTTAAATAAAAATCTGTGTGTTTGAGCCTATAAAATAAGTCTGCAAGGTATTTAAAAAGTTACAAACCGAGTACATCTTTCATCGTAAAAATTCCGTTTTTACCGATAATCCATTCCGAAGCCATTACTGCTCCGAGTGCAAAACCTTCTCTGGAGTGTGCTGTGTGTTTAATTTCGATTTCGTCTATGGCAGATTTGTAAAAAACCGAATGAGTTCCGGGAACATTTTCGATTCGCTTGGCTTCAATACCGATGGTCTGATTTTCTGATTTTCCTAACCGCCACGAAGTATAGTCTGTTTTTTCAATAATCTGATTGGCCAGCGAAATAGCCGTTCCGCTTGGAGCGTCAAGTTTTTGAGTATGATGGATTTCTTCCATTTCTATTTTATATTCCGGAAAACCGTTCATCATTTCGGCTAATTTTTTGTTTAGTAAAAAGAAAATATTTACGCCCAAACTAAAATTAGATGCGTAGATGAAACTTCCGTTTTTTTGCCGACATAACGCTGCCACTTGGTCGTACTCATCGAGCCAACCTGTTGTTCCCGAAACAATTGGAATTGCTTGATTCAGGCATTCCGAAATGTGAGCTACAGCACTATCGGGAGCCGAAAAATCAATGGCGACATCTGCTTTTTTGAGTCCTTCAAAATTATCATTTATTGATTTTTTAAAAATAATTTCGTGTCCTCTTTTTATTGCAATCCTCTCTATTGCTTGTCCCATTTTTCCGTATCCTAAAAGTGCTATTTTCATTGTTTGGGGTTTCAGATTGCTCATTATTTATTCATCAAATCTTCAATTTCTTCTGCTTCGATCGGAATGTTTTTCATCAGGTTCAACGGCTGTCCATTTGCCTGAACGACATAATTATCTTCCAAACGAATTCCGAAGCCTTCTTGTGGAATATAAAATCCGGGTTCGATAGTAAACACCATTCCTTCGGTAAATTTATCGGTTAGAATTCCGTAGTCGTGTGTGTCAAGCCCCAAGTGATGCGAAGTTCCGTGCATCATATATTTTTTATAAGCCGGCCAATCCGGATTCTGATTTTGAACATCGGCTTTGTCAATGAGTCCTAAACCTAACAATTCAGAGGTATAAACTTCGCCTAATTCTTTGTGGTAAGCGTACCAATCATTTCCTGAAACAAGGAGTTTTTCGGCTGCTATTTTACATCGTAAAACCGCATCATAAACTTCTCGTTGTCTTTTGGTATATCTTCCGTTTACGGGAATAGTTCTCGACAAATCCGAAGAGTAGTTGGCATATTCTGCTGCTGTATCGAACAGAATCAACTCTCCGTCTTTACACAGCGAATTGTTTTCGATATAATGCAAAACATTCGCATTGTTTCCGGTTGCGATAATCGGAGTATAGGCAAATCCTTTGGAGCGGTTGCGAATAAACTCGTGAATAAGTTCTGCTTCTATTTCGTATTCCCAAACTCCCGGTTTTACGAAAGACAAAATTCTTCTGAAACCTTTTTCGGTAATATCACAAGCCTGTTGGATAAGGGCAATTTCTTCGGATTCTTTTACCGAGCGTAGCTTTTGCAAAATCGGATTAGAACGCTCTACTTTGTGAGCCGGGCAAGTTGATTTCCACCATTTTACAAAGCGATCTTCACGCGTTTCGGTTTCTACCGAAGAACGATAGTGCTCGTTGGTATTGATATACATCGTATCAACATACGTCATCAATTCTTTAAGAATTTTATGAAAATCCGAAAGCCAATACACGGACTTAATCCCCGATACTTCAAAAGCTGCTTCTTTGGTTAGTTTTTCGCCTTCCCAAATAGCAATATGCTCGTTGGTTTCTCTTAGAAAAAGAATTTCTTTATATTTCTCAAAAGGAGCGTCAGGGCAAAGCACCAAGATACTCTCTTCTTGATCTACTCCGCTCAGATAGAAAATGTCCCTGTGTTGGGCAAAAGGCAAAGTACTATCTGCACTTACGGGATAAATATCGTTGGAGTTAAAAACAGCGATACTATTGGGTTTCATCTGAGCGGTGAATTTTGCTCTGTTTTTGATAAAGAGATTTTTGTCTATTCTGTGGTATTTCATTATCTACTTTTTTTAGAATTATTTTTTAAAGTACAAATTTATGATTTTATTCCCGAAAAACAGAGATTCTCAAAAAACTGAAAGAGAAACATCTGATAAGACAAATGTTTCGAATTAGATTTTTATATTGCTCCAATCTTCCGTAACTTTGTGTTTTATTAAAATTTAAAATTATGTATCCAGAAGAATTAGTAAAACCCATGCGTTTGGAGCTTGCCTCTGTAGGTTTTGATGAATTATATACAGCACAAGAAGTACAAGATTCTTTAAAGAAAGAAGGAACTACCCTTGTGGTAATAAATTCGGTTTGTGGTTGTGCTGCACGAAATGCACGTCCGGGAGCCAGAATGAGTTTAGATAATGCAAATAAACCCGACCATTTGATAACAGTTTTTGCGGGTGTGGACAAAGATGCGGTTGACGCAGTCAGAGAGCGTTTGTTTCCTTTTCCTCCTTCATCTCCGAGCATAGCGCTTTTCAAAAACGGAGAATTGGTTCACATGTTAGAACGTCATCATATTGAAGGCCGTCCTGCAGAACTTATTGCGGAAAACCTCAAAGATGCTTTTGACGAATTTTGTTAAAATAAAATATCATCCTCTATCCTTTTTTTACTATTAACTAAAGGATAGAGTTTTTAAACAATTTTGCTACCACATCCCAAAGATTTTCGTTAGGTAAATCGGCTGTGATTTCAATGTTTTCTTTAGAAACAGGGTGAATAAATGACAATTTTCGGGAATGTAGATTAATACCTCCATTTGGATTACTTCTGTCAAAACCGTATTTTAAATCTCCTTTTATCGGACTTCCTATTGCCGAAAGCTGACTTCGTATTTGATGATGTCTTCCTGTGTGTAGTTTGACTTCTAATAAATGATAATTTTCTAAACTCGTAAGAATTTTATATTCTAAAACAGCTTCCTTACTTTGCGGAACTTCGTTTTTATGGGCTTTTGAAGTGTTGTTCTTTGAGTTTCTTTTCAGATAATGAATGAGTTTTGCTTCCGGTTTTTCGGGTTTATTTTTAACTAAAGCCCAATAAATTTTCTCTAAATTATGATTTTTGAACATCTCGTTCAGCCTCGAAAGAGCCTTTGATGTTTTTGCAAAAAGAACAATTCCCGTAGTTGGTCTGTCAAGTCTGTGAACCGTACCTAAAAAAACCTCTCCTTTTTTGTCATACTTTTCTTTCAGAAACTCTTTAACTACATCAGAAAGCGGTTTGTCTCCTGTTTTATCTCCTTGAACAATGTCTCCTACCCGCTTATTTATCACAATGATATGATTATCTTCGTATAAGACTTGCAGATTGTTTTTAGTTGATACGATTTTCATTTTAAATAAATTACACAGAAGTCTTTATTTTGGAGGTTTCCAATCTTTTTATATTTAGGAAAACACCTGTAACATCTATTATTTCCGAGCAATTCCAATCAGCAATATTATCCAAGCCAAAATTAACAATATTCCTCCAACCGGAGTGATAAAGGCAACAGACCTGATATCTATTAAAGTAATTTCTCTTGTTGCAAGCAAATAAATTGAGCCGGAGAAAAAAGCAATTCCGATTAAAGTAAGCCAGTACACAACTTTCTTTTTTTGGTCAGAAACTAAATTTGTCATTCCTAAAAACAACAGAAAAAAAGCGTGATACATCTGATACCTTACACCTGTTTCGAAACTGGTAAGCTGGTCGATAGTCAAAACCTTTTTGAGTGCGTGAGCTCCGAAAGCACCAAGAATTATTGAGATAATTCCAAAAACAAGAGCAGTAATTATAATTTTTTTATTCATTTTATAAAAGCTAAAAAGTCCGTTTCTACATTTGAAACGGACTTTTGAGGTGTTTATTTCATTTCAAAAGATTCCATAAACTTGGTGGTATAATTTCCGGCTACATAATCCGGATTATCCATGAGTTGTCTGTGGAAGGGAATCGTGGTTTTGATTCCTTCTATCACGAATTCGTCTAAAGCACGTTTCATTTTGGCGATAGCCTCTTCGCGAGTTTGAGCTGTTGTAATGAGTTTTGCAATCATCGAGTCGTAATTCGGGGGGATTGTATATCCAGAATAAACGTGAGTATCTAAGCGAACTCCATGCCCTCCTGGGGCGTGAAAAGTTGTAATTTTTCCTGGAGAAGGTCTAAAATCATTATATGGATCTTCCGCATTAATTCTACACTCAATTGAATGAAGATTCGGGAAGTAATTTTTTCCTGAAATCTTAACTCCTGCAGCTACCAGAATTTGTTCGCGAATCAAGTCATAGTCGATTACTTGTTCTGTAATTGGGTGTTCTACCTGAATTCTGGTGTTCATTTCCATAAAATAGAAATTTCTATGCTTATCTACCAAAAATTCTATTGTTCCGGCTCCTTCGTATTTTATATATTCAGCTGCTTTTACGGCTGCTTCTCCCATTTTCTTACGAAGTTCATCAGTCATAAATGGTGATGGTGTTTCTTCGGTCAGTTTTTGGTGTCGTCTCTGTACCGAGCAATCTCTTTCAGACAAATGACAAGCTTTTCCGTAAGCATCTCCCACAATCTGAATTTCGATATGACGAGGTTCTTCGATGAGTTTTTCCATATACATTCCGTCATTTCCGAAAGCAGCACTTGCTTCTTGACGGGCACTTTCCCAGGCTTTTTCTAAATCTTCTGCTTTCCAAACTGCACGCATTCCTTTACCACCACCTCCTGCAGTTGCTTTTAGCATTACCGGATAACCAATTTTTTTAGCTATTTTTTTGGCTTGTTCTAATGATTCTAACAGTCCTTCCGAGCCTGGAATAGTAGGTACTCCTGCTGCTTTCATTGTAGCTTTAGCAGAAGCTTTATCTCCCATTTTATCAATCATTTCGGGAGAAGCTCCAATAAATTTGATTCCGCTTTCTTGACAGATTTTAGAAAACTTAGCATTTTCAGACAAAAATCCATATCCCGGGTGGATTGCATCAGCATTGGTAATTTCGGCTGCTGCAATAATATTTGACATTTTTAAATATGACATATTACTTGGGGCAGGACCAATACAAACTGCCTCGTCTGCAAAGCGTACATGAAGACTCTCGGCATCGGCTGTAGAATAAACCGCTACAGTTTTGATTCCCATTTCACGACAAGTTCTGATAACACGAAGTGCTATCTCTCCCCTGTTAGCAATTAATATTTTTTTAAACATAATTTAGTTTTTAGTTTACAGTTTACAGCCTACAGTGCGAACATATCGTTCTCTGTTCTCTGTTTTCTATTTTCTTTATATCTAAAAAAGATTAAGACGGGTCAATTAAGAATAACGGTTGGTCGAATTCTACCGGAGTAGCGTCGTCTACCAGAACTTTCACTATCTTTCCCGAAAATTCAGATTCGATTTCGTTGAACAATTTCATTGCTTCGATAACACACAACACATCTCCTTTTGCCACCGTTGCTCCTACTTCAACAAATGTGGGTTTGTCCGGAGCTGGTTTTCTGTAGAATGTTCCGATAATTGGAGATTTTATGGTAATATATTTAGAATTGTCTTCTGAAGATGTTGGAGTTGAAGTTGTCTCTGTTGCAGTCGGAGCAACGGTTCCCATTTGAGGAGGCATTGCTGTCTGAACAGGGATATGTTGTACATAAGCAGTCGGTTCTCCATCTTTTTCAACGGTTGTTTTAATGGTGATTTTAACGTCATCCATTTCGAGTTTTACTTCTGTCGCACCGGATTTAGCAACAAACTTGATCAGGTTTTGAATATCTTTTAAATCCATAGTATTTTATTGTTTAGGTTAGTTTATTTAGTGTTATAAGCCCATTTCAAATAGATAGCTCCCCAAGTGAAGCCTCCTCCGAATGAAGCAAAAATAAGATTATCTCCTTTTTTGAGTTGCGACTCAAAATCACTCAAAAGCAAAGGTAAAGTAGCAGAGGTTGTGTTTCCGTATCTATGTATATTTATCAGTACTTTTGAATCGTTTAATCCCATTCTGAGGGCTGTTGCATCAATAATTCTTTTATTTGCCTGATGAGCAACAAGCCAATCGACAGTATCTTTGGTTAGATTATTTCGCTGCATAATTTTCTCAGCCACATCAGCCATTCCGGAAACGGCATATTTAAAAACCGTTTGTCCTTCTTGGTGTACAAAATGTTGTTTGTTTTTAACCGTTTCTTCGGACGGAGGAAGTATAGAACCTCCAGCTTCAATCTTTAAAAACTCTCTTCCAACTCCGTCGCTTCTCAAGAATTCGTCTCGAAATCCGAATCCTTCCGTATTAGGTTCAAACAAAACTGCTCCTGCTCCGTCTCCGAAAATAATACAAGTAGCTCTATCGGTATAATCAATAATAGAAGACATTTTATCAGAGCCTATAAGCAATACTTTTTTGTACCTACCCGATTCGATATAAGCTGTAGCTGTTGACATTCCGTAAAGAAAACTCGAACAAGCAGCCTGCAAATCATACGCAAAAGCATTAATTGCTCCGATTTGTGTAGCTGTATAAACGGCTGTCGAAGCCACGGGCATATCGGGAGTGGCGGTGGCTACTAAAACCAAGTCGATTTCTTTTGGGTCGATTCCTGATTTATCAATGAGATTTTGAGCCGCCCTTATAGCCATAAACGAAGCACCCGCTCCTTTTTCTTTTAAAATACGTCTTTCTTTGATACCTGTACGAGTTGTAATCCACTCGTCATTAGTATCAACCATGGTTTCTAATATTTCATTAGTCAGCACATAATCAGGAACGTAAGCTCCTACTGCGGTTATGGCAGCTGTAATTTTTGTCATACGAAAAATTTTATCCCTTCAAAAATCTCTGTTTTGGGAAGAAACAGCAAATTACTAAAAATTTTAATACTTCTCCAAAAAAATAAAACAAAAAAACTCTCACTATGGAGAGTTTAAATTCTGTTATAAGTGAAATTACGCTACAGCTTCTTCTGTTTTGTCAATTACAACCTGACCTCTGTAATACATTTTTCCTTCGTGCCAATAAGCTCTGTGATATAAATGAGCTTCTCCCGTTACAGGACAAGTAGCGATTTGAGAAACAGTAGCTTTATAATGCGTACGTCTTTTATCTCTTCTGGTTTTCGAGGTTTTTCTTTTAGGATGTGCCATCTTTTATACTTTTATTATTATCTTTGTTTAGTAAATCCTTTAATTTTTCCCATCTCGGGTCTATTTCTTCTTCTGTAACTTCTTCTTTAGGTTGCTCGTAAGTAATGTACTTTTCGTAATCTGAAATATCTATACTTCCATCTTTTACTCCGGTATGAATCCTTTTTACAGGTACAGACAAAACAATCATCTCGTATATATACTGAGCGACATTTACCTGATATTCTCCGTGAGGCAAAATAAGCAATTCTTCGTTATCATCGTTATATTCTTCTCCGAACTGAACCACTATGTTTAGCTCTCCACTGATAGGCAAATCAAAAAGTTCTCCTGTCAAGTCACACGGAACATTTACGGTGCCTGAATGTTTGAAAGAAAGCTCTAATATGGTTGATTTTTTCTCCAAAACCAAATCAACCTGAACCGAAGCATCTTCAAACTGATGATAATCAAACTCCTGAAAGAACATATTGTCAATCTGATATTCAAAATGATGTTTACCTAACTTTAAACCTACAAACGGTATGAAATACGTTTTAATCATTCTGAATATTCTAAACCTTTGAGCCGGCAAATATACAAAATATTTTTATACTCAAAATTTATTTCTCATAAAGATTTTTTACATAAGCTCAACCCTATTATAACTCTGCGTTCACAAATTCAGTAACCGACGACTCGTTGGTAAACTATCTCCTCGGCTCCGATTGTTTCTCGGTAATTCTCAACGGTTTTTTTGAAATTTCGTGGTGTTGATTTCTTGAGTGATAAATATCCAACGCTAAATAGACTGCCTCTCTGAACGAACTGAAGTCTGCCTTTCCTTTTCCGGCAATATCAAAAGCTGTTCCGTGATCGGGCGAAGTCCTGATTTTGTCCAATCCGGCTGTATAGTTAACTCCTTGTCCGAAAGCAAGTGTTTTGAAAGGAATAAGTCCTTGGTCGTGATAGGTTGCCAAAACCGCATCATATTTTTTGTACGATTCATTTCCAAAAAATCCGTCAGCCGAAAAAGGTCCGAAAACCAGATAACCTTCGTCAAAAAATTTCTGAATGGTCGGTTTTAGAATTTTATCGTCTTCGGTTCCTATAACACCTCCGTCTCCGCAATGTGGATTCAGACTTAAAATTGCTATTTTAGGCTTGGTAATACTGAAATCCTGAATCAGCGTATTTTTTAGAACCTCTACTCTTTTTCGAATTAAAGATTCATCTAATTTGGACGAAACATCTTTTAGCGGAACGTGTCCGGTAATTAAGCCGACTCTTAAATCCTCGGAAGTCAAAAGCATCAGAGCTTCTCCTTCTAATTCTTGATTGAGATATTCGGTGTGTCCTGCAAATTTAAAATCTTCGGATTCGGCTGTATGTTTGTTGATTGGAGCTGTAACCAACACGTCTATTTTTCCTTCCTTTAGTGCTTTTGTAGCTTGTTTGAACGATTGCACTGCATATTTACCCAACTGCTGATTTTCTTTTCCGAACTCAATATTTACATTTTCTCTCCAAATATTCAGCACGTTGATTTTTCCGAAGACCAATTGATTAATATTGTCTATTCCGTGAAAACTGATGTTGGTTTCTAACACCTTATTGATTAACGAAAAAACTTTTGTGTTAGCAAAAATAACAGGAGTGCAGAATTCCAGCATTCGAGAATCCTCAAAAGTTTTAAGAATGATCTCGCTTCCTATTCCGTTTAAATCTCCGACTGAAATTCCGACAATTATATTTTCTGATTTCTTTACCATTATCTCTGCTTATTTATCGCTAATTTTACAGGCAAATTTAGAAAAATAATTCGGATATGTTCACAGGAATTATCGAAACTCTCGGAATCATTGTCAATATTGAAAAAGAACAAGACAATTTGCACTTTACTCTTTCTTCAGAAATCACTAACGAGTTGAAAGTTGATCAAAGTGTTGCCCATAACGGAATTTGTCTTACAGTTGTCTCAGTTGAAAATAATAAATATACCGTAACGGCAATTCGGGAAACCATCGAAAAAACAAATGTTGGTCAATGGAAGGTTTCGGATATGATAAACCTTGAGAGAGCAATGAAGTTAGGTAATCGACTCGATGGACATTTGGTTCAGGGTCATATTGACCAAACAGCGATTTGCACGCATATCGAATCGGCTAACGGGAGTACCTATTTTACTTTTGAATATGACAAATCTCTTGAAAATATTACCATTGAAAAAGGCTCGATAACAGTAAACGGAGTCAGTCTTACTGTGGTAAATTCAGAGATAAACACCTTTAGCGTAGCTATTATTCCTTATACTTTGGAACACACTAACTTTAAAACCTTTGAAATTGGAAGTGTAGTAAATTTAGAGTTTGATGTAATTGGAAAATATGTAATCAAACACAAAAACATACACCTTTAGATAGACAAATAAAAAAAGTTTATTGAACAATTTCAATAAACTTTTAAAAATTTTATATCTCGTGCAAATTTACTTTATGCTTTTTTGCTGTCAATCGATATTTTTTTTCTGAACAAAGCAAATCCCATAATTATTGCTAAAGCCAAAGATATATAAAGGAAAGACCCATTAATATTAAGTTGCGGTGTTTCAGGAGGACAAATCGGACAAGGTGGGTTTTGAGCTACAACCTTATCAAACATTCCTAAAAACACTATCAATAAAACGAATAACTTTTTAGTCATAGTAGTAATATTACTCAAAAAAACATTATTGTTTTTTTTATTTTTTTTCCGGTACAATTATACAACTAAATTTTAAAACAGCAATTATTTTTTATAAAAACTAACCTTTAATTAATATTTAGGTGTTTTTTTGTATCAAAAACCAGTTGCAAATGTACGATTTATTTTATATTTAACAAGTCAGGACGTCTTTTTTTTGTGTGTTCGTACGATTTTTTTTCTCTCCACCTGTCTATTTCAGCAAAATTACCGCTCAACAAAACATCTGGAACTCTCCATCCTTTATATTCTGAGGGTCGGGTATAAATAGGAGGCGACAGTAAATTATCTTGAATACTATCGGTAAGTGCCGATGTTTCATCACTCAAAACTCCGGGAATTAACCTAATCAAAGCATCAGATAAAACCAAAGCTCCTAATTCTCCTCCAGACAAAACATAATCTCCGATTGAGATTTCTTTGGTAATCAGATGGTCTCTAACCCTTTGATCGACACCTTTATAATGTCCGCACAGAATAATAATGTTTTCATACATAGACATTGTGTTTGCCATTTTTTGGTTCAATGTTTCTCCGTCAGGAGTCATATATATAATTTCGTCATATTCTCTTTCGGATTTTAGTTTGGTAATACATAAATCAATCGGTTCAATCATCATAACCATTCCCGCTCCTCCTCCGAACTGATAATCGTCCACGTTTTTGTGTTTATTAGTAGCATAGTCTCTCAAGTTGTGAAAATGAACCTCTACTAAGCCTTTCTGAATGGCACGTTTCATTATTGACCCTTCAAAAGGGCTTTTTAACAAATCCGGCAAAACGGTAATGATATCTATTCGCATTGGTTTTTGTTTCAGGTTTAAAGTTTTCGGGTTTAAAGCATAATACTCAGGCCTTAATACTTTTCTTGTAAATTCTTTCTATATTGATTTCTTTTTTCAAAGATACGTCAAACTCAATGAAATTAAAAAGCTCTTTGGATAAATACGGGGCAAGCATTACTCCTCTTGTGCCCAAACCGTTTAACAAATACATATTTTTATGTTGATGATGTCTGCCTACAAGAGGTTTTCTGTCTTTTACTGTTGGGCGAACACCTGCCAAGTGTTCTATTATTTCAAAATCACAGTTTGTAAATCGCTTTAATTGAGAAATTAGTTCCTTTTTAGCTTCTTCTGTAGGAATATCAGTTTTGTCTGTCCAATTGTAAGTTGCTCCTACTTTGTAAAAACCATTACCTATCGGAAGCACAAAAACACCTGCCTTCAAGAGCACATCAATATTTAGTTCTTTTGATTTAATAACGAGTAGCTCTCCCTTGGCTCCGTCTAAAGGTAGTTCTTGAAAAAACGGGTTATTATTCATCATATATCCTTCACAAAAAACAATATGACGGGCTTTTCTTCCTTTATACTCCACAAAATTCTTGTGGCACACGAGTTCGGAATGACTAAAATCTTCTTTTATCAACCATCCTTTATTTTCAATGTAATCTTTGTACGAAGAAAGTAAAAGTGATGTATTGACAAAGCCTGTCTGTTTCATCTGCCCGAAGCCAAAAGGCGAAGAAACTGAATTAAATTTTTTAAATATTATTTCGGAAGAAAGAAAATCCTGTAATAAAGGTCTATCAGAAGCTACTATAAAGTTATTTTGTTCTTCAATAGAGGACAACACCCTATAAGTTGGAATATCAAAAATTACTTTTGTTTTAATTTTATTTTCGATTGCCAAGTAAAACCGCTTTAGCAAATTTATCTGTTCAAGGGCTTCTGAAACCAATGTGAAACGCTTTAACGTAACTCCGTTGTAAACTCCTGCTGCCACTTTAGACGAGGGCTCTTTGCATCCGTCAAACACAAGAGCGGTTTTGCCATTTTGTAAAGCAACCTCTACAAAACAGATTCCTGCCAAACCTGCCCCTACTATAAAATAATCAACTATTATATTTTCCTGCTCTGCCATCTTTACAAAAGTAAAAACTCTTATCCGTATTTAGGATAAGAGTTTTTACAACTTTATTAATTAAGTTTTAATTCAAGATTAGTAGCTCCACATATCTTGTTCAAAGTTGCGGATACTCTCTTTAACTCTTTCAGACTCTAAAAGCTGATGTTGAGCATTATCTCTGAAATATTCTTCAATCTTTCTGTCTCCATACACGTTTTCTACTTGATAAATAGTTGCTTGAAAACGTCTTGAATTAAGCAAATGGTCGAAGTTGAAAGGAGAAGCTGAATTTGCTCCGTTAAAAGCTAATGCTTTGTGTAATGTTTTTCTTGCATCCGGAAAATATACCCAGAAAAGTTCTGCCGGTTCAGGTTCAGTATTATTTTGGGCTGCACGGATTTTGTCAAGAGCTCCGGGAGCCAAAGGACAAATTCCTAGCAAACGATACTTTAACTCCCCTAAACGAGCATCAAAATACCAATAGCCTTTAATCTTATACTGAATAACATCATCACCTTTAACTCTCTCAACAAAGAAATGCACATCGCTCAAAATTCCTTCTTCCTCAAGTTTTTTAGTAAGTTCCTGTCCCATCAGTTCAGGGTAATTAGTTGCGTAAAGCATCTCTAAATCCTTTCCTTCATCGGTTAGTTCTTTTGCTTGGAAATTGGTTTTGATTTCTTCTAAGGTCTTTTTTGTACGAAAGTATGAATCGTCATAAACTTCCGTAATATCTCCTTCTTCAATAGCAGTTATCAAAACATTGAACAATGAACGTCTTTCTGCTCCCAAATTATCCTCAATAGGATAATACAAAGGAAGGTTAGCTCTTTGTTCAAGGTCAATTATTTCCCAAACCATTTTTCCATACAAAATATCTCTGCTTTCGTTTACGTATCCATACGGAAGCGGATTGTCATTTTCCAGCATTTTTTGCTGCTCAGACTTAACCCCAATTTCTTGTGGTGTTTTAGCATTAAGTATGTTTACCTGTGCTTGAGCTGTACCTAAACCAACCAGTAGGAATATTGCTGATAAAACATTATTACGATTCATATTTTTCATTTTTTAATCTTTCTAATATAAAAATCTCAACGAGAATACGAGATTCTTATTGTATTTCCCATACAAAAGGAGTTGAATCCTTAATAGGGACGTTAGTTCCTTCAATTCTTGTTTTTACGTTAGAGATGATAACATTACCTCCTTTTGGTACTTTATTTATAGCTGCAACCGCTGCAGGGCTAAATCTGTTTCCTTGACAAACAACTATCGGGCTACCTTGAGCTTTAACCTCAAACTGTATAACGGTAGTTTTTACATCAAAATCAAAATCGTCAAACTTCACTTTAACCGGAGAATTTATCAAGTTTTCTTTACTTCCTTTAGTTCCTCCTGTTATCCCTCTTAAATCAGTAGCCGGAGCCGGAATAGTTTTAACTCTGAATGTTTTTTTATCAGATACTGATGTTCCGTCAGGTAGTTTACCGGTAACCGACACTGTAACTTCATTACCTCCTCCTTGAGGTCTCCAGTTGTATTTTCCTGTACCGGATAATTTAGAAAGCCCCGGTGCTGTAGCCGTAACATTGTTATCTGAAATACCTGCAAATGAGATAGTCATCGGGTTATCAACTCCAATATAAACCACGTTCATCTTGTCTGCAGATATATTTGCTGAATTTGGTTTTGGCACTACAACATATTGTCCTTCAATTTTAATGGGAATTGGTTTACCATCTTCCATAAAAGTAAATTCACCTGTAATATCATGCTCTCCAACAGAGCCCGCTCCTATAGAGAAAACAGCCTGTCCATTTTCAATACTTGCAGTTCCTGCGTTTACTTTTACATCTGTTGGTATTGTAGATTCATCGTAACGTCCTAAAACAACCCTACCTGTTACTTGCTCTCCTTGATAAAAAGCGTTTTTATCAAGTACTACAATTGCTTTATAGTTACTCATTGAAGCCTGAGCAATAGCGGTATTTCCAATTAAAGCATTCAAAACATTAGATTCTGCGGTTTTAGCATCACTTTGCATAGCCGAAAGTTTTGTTAGAGATGCAATACCTGGAAATCCTTTGTAGTGATAATCAAGGTATGACATAGGTTTAACCATACCTTTAACATTCACGTCATCTGTGTTGAACTTAGTTTCTAAGTCTGCTACTATTGGACTATATTTTTTATCTGTTCCAATAGCAACTTTCATATCTTCACGATATTTATCAATTGTTGCTACAATTTCCTGACCCTTCTCTGTTAAGCCATCTCCTTTGAACCAAGTATAGTCTATCGCATCAGCTTTATCCATTGCTTCATAAGGCAACTTACCAGTTTTTTCGTCTAATTCTACTCCGTCAGTAATTGAAGATTTTAATTCTTCTACATAGTTATAAAAATCCTTTGTAAGGGCTACTACCTTATCAGCAACTTCTTTAGGTTTTTTAAAATTTGAAGGGTCGTCTGAAGCTTTCTGATTCAGAGCATCCATAATCTGAGCGTTTGTCTGCATAGCATTAGCATTCGATAATTCAAATTTTTCATTGAATAATCCAAATGCAGACAACACCTCTTTTGACATATTTAAAGCTAACATTGCGATGAAAATCAGATACATCAGATTAATCATCTTCTGTCTTGGGGTTAGTTTTCCTCCTGCCATTTTTTCTAAAATTTATATTTTTTTAGTTAGTAATAATTAAGATTTCTAAAAATATAGAAATTCTTAACCTCGGTTACCCATAGCAGAAAGCATTCCACCATATACATTGTTCAACGAAGCGATGTTGGCGGTCATAGATTGCATTTGCTCTTTTAGTTTTGCTGCATTATCTGCAATTTCTTTGTTAGCTTCGGCATTGCGAGAAGCACTTTCTAATTGAACTTTATATAAGCTGTTTAATGATTCCATTTGTGCAGCAGCCATTGATAACTCTTCACTATATTTCTTTTGTGCAGCGATTCCGTCAGCTGAAGACGATATTCCTTTAGCGGCAGACTCAAAGTTTTTGATGCTGTTTCCTAAGCTAGACATCAACTCTCCATCAATTTTAGCTTCTTTTAATAAGTTATCTAATTTTTTAGACAACATACCTTGTGCATCTTCCGCCTCTTTTTTGTCTTTCTTTTTAGCTTCACCTCCTGCTAATTCCGGATAAACCAAAGACCAATCAATTTCTTTGTCCACAGGCTCGAAAGCTGATAGTGCAAAAATGATAGCCTCTGTAACAAGACCAATGGTAAGCATTACGTTACCGGTTAGAAATCCAATTTCAAAGTGAGTAATCTTAAATAGAGCCCCAACAATTACTATTGCTGCTCCCATACCGTAAGCGAAATTCATCGCTTTTTTACTTAAAATCGCCATAATTAAAAATTTGTTTGTTAAAGTTAATAATTAAATTGTTTATTTAAATTGGTTAATAAATACTTGTTTGAAAGATTACCTCATACTGTTTCTGGTAGTCTGAGTACCCATGTAATCCTGAACGGTTCTGAATCCGATATAGCTACGAGCTGAGTCTGCGTATTCAAAATTACGAGTTCCTAATTGCAGGTAGTAAGCAACGTCTTTCCATGAACCTCCACGAGCCACTTTACGACTATTGGTAGGATCATTAACATTAGGATTCATTGAAGAAACAAATTCATACGAAGATGGGTCATAAGCTGCATCTGTCCATTCAGCCACGTTTCCTGACATATTATACAATCCGAAATCGTTAGGGTCGAATGATCTTGATTCAAGGGTATATAGAGCTCCGTCTGCTGCATAATCTCCTCTGTTTGGTTTAAAGTTTGCTAAATGACAAGCCCTGTCATTCATAGTGTATAAATCTCCCCAAGGATATGTAGCTGACTGCAATCCTCCACGTCCAGCGTATTCCCATTCTGCCTCACTCGGCAAACGGAATTTGTTTACTTGCTGTGCATTTTTCTTCTTTTTTACCCAAGCATTTTTGTACATTGTTTTCCAATTACAGAAAGCTTTTGCTTGTTTCCAAGTAACTCCTACAACAGGATAATCGTCATAAGCAGCATGCCAAAAATAATCGTTATGCATCGGCTCATTATAAGAATATGCAAAATCTCTAATCCAAACTGTAGTATCGGGATAAATAGGCAACTGTTCTGTTTTTAGGTATTTACTTCTTTTAGAACGGTAATCGGCACTTTTGTCTTTAGCTGCTCCGTCGATATCTATATCTTGATAATGGAATACTAATTTAGATACATCAATAGTTTTCAAACCATTGAACCATTCTGAAGGAGGAAGATACATAGAGTCCATAACTTCTACATAAAATTCGTCCGGGTATTGTTGAGGATCTTCGATTAACTTAACATTCCAGTTAATTCTTCTTCCTTCGTATTCATTGTCTGACAAGCTATAGTAATTTTCGTACATATATTTATCGTAAGGCGACATATTCTCTGTATCACCTCCGTCCATAAAAGCAAACTCTCCAATTCCTCCACTTCCCGGACTAAGTTGTTGCTCATCTGCCAAAACAGCCAAACGAGTTCTGATGATAGAGTCTTTTACCCAATTTACAAACTGGCGATATTTCGCATTAGTAGTTTCTAACTCGTCCATATAAAAAGAACGAACGGTAACTGTTTTGGCACTTGCATCTCCTATGCCTGCCAGGTCGTCATCAGACTTACCCATAATAAATGAACCTCCGGGTACAAGTGTCATCTCATACGGGGTTTCTGAGCGCCATTTCTTACCTCTGTCTCCTACTACCTCTCCTCTATCACCACTACTACAAGAGAGTAACATAGACACAACTGATAACAATACGATTGACTTTTTCATAATATTAAATCGGATATTTAATGTATTCAAATTTTCAAGGGCGTAAACCTATTTATTTATTTTCAAAAAAACAACTTTTATTTCAAATTTATTTCTCAGGGCACAAATATATAAATCTTAAAAATAACTAAAACTATTTTATTCTAATTTTATTGTAATGAATGTGATTTTTTTTGTTCTTTCCACCATCTTTCAGGTATCATTCCCTCTACTGCTTGCAGGTAATCCTTTTTGCTACAAGGTAATAGAGTGAATCTATTTGTTTTAATTTTAACATTTGTATCAGCCGGAATTTCCAACCACCATCTCTGTGATATCTCACTCTTATAAAACACCAAATCTTGGTCGTTTTCAAAAGACACTATGTATTTTATACAGTTATTAAGATCTAAAATCGGATATTCGTTGTACCTATGTGTCATTCCTTCTACAAAGTACCAAACTATTTGTGCTGTTAATATCGCTTCTGATCTTAATCCGGACGAGTTAAAAACTCCGAAAACCGAAGTTCTGTCACTGATCCCTGCATAACGGGAAATGGCACAAATTTCCTTTCCGGTAAATCCGTTGGGGACGAAGTTAGAGAAATTTCCGGTATAAGCTGACTGAACTGATGTTAAATCCACACTTACAATGTCTGAATTTCTCAGAACAGGCTCTGTAACAGTTACATCTGCACCAACTTCTCCTAACCTATACGAATCAAAAAACATTTTGTCCATAAGGTCTATTTCTTCTTGTGATGTAAAATACGTCTGATAACCGATATTGCTATAATTATACAAGTTATTCGGCTCTTCCATTATGATTTTTGCCAAATACGAATTTGTCGTCATCGGTAAGTGTGAATTTCCGAAATCAAACTTACTATCGACAGAAGTCAGATTTACCATTTTGTCTAACTTGTCATAAACTCTGTACAACGGATAGGTCAGGTCTTGCGAGCCTCCGATAACCACCAGAACAATATCTTTTTTCAATAATTCTAACGCAACCTGATTCAATGCAAAATAAGTATCACTAACAGAATCTCCTTGAATAATATCTCCTAAATCTGCAATAGCACAATCCCAATTCCCTTCATATAACTTGTAAAACTCCTTTCTAAAGAGTTTTAAATCTCTCTCTTGATTGATTTCTGCACCTCTGTATTCAGAAACCCCCAAAATTGCGATGTCAATCCGATTCAAATCCGGAAAAGAATCTTCGGTGTAAAAAGTAGTTTTTGTTCCTAAATGCTGCACGGATAGCGAATTGATAAATTCAATTATTTCGCTCTCGAGAGGTTGTAAAAATTCAAACATTAATGTTAGATGTTAGGTGTTAGATGTTGAGTGCTTGGTATTAAGTGTTGGATATCGGGTATCGAACAACCGGTATCCAACATCAGACTATTTCTTCTTCTTTTTAGGAGCTTTTTGTTCAAGATAAGTCTTGGCTTGTTCTAAAGTAATTTTTGAAGCATCGACTTCTTTGCCCAACTCAACTTTTGTTTTTCCTTTTGTAATTACTGAACGTCCCCAACGAGCTTTTTCGATTCGAATACCTTCTTCATCCCAACTCTGAACCAATTTTTCCGCCTCTTTTTTCAGTTTATCTTCAATTAATTCCTCAATATCGGAAGAAGAAAGGTTATCAAAATTATATTTTTTATTTACATTGATAAACATTCCGTTCCACTTAATAAAAGGTCCGAATCTACCGACTCCTTTCTGAACAGGCATTCCGTCATATTCAGCAATCGGAGCATCTGCTTTTTGTTTTTTGTTAATCAACTCGATGGCTCTTTCTAAGTTAACATCAAGAGGTTCTTCTCCTTTGTCTAATGAGATAAAACTCTTTCCGAACTTTACATAAGGCCCGAAACGCCCGACATTGACCTCTACTTCTTCGCCTTGGTATGTTCCTAACTTTTTCGGAAGTAAGAATAAATCCAAAGCCTCTTCTAAAGTAATAGTACTGATGTTGTGCTCCGGACGCAACGAAGCGAATTGTTTGTTTTCGTCATCAGCCTCTCCAATTTGAGCTACTGCTCCAAATTTTGCTAAGCGTACCAAAATTGGCTTTCCGGTTTTCGGATCTTTCCCTAAAATACGCTCTCCGGTTTCTCTATCTGCGGTTTCTTCGACTTTTTTGACAGTCGGGTGAAAATGTTTGTAAAAATCATTCATTACAGAAGTCCAGTTTCGGTCTCCCGAAGCAATTTCGTCAAATTCCTGTTCTACTTTGGCCGTAAAATTATAATCCAAAATCGAATCGAAATGATTGACTAAAAAATCATTCACAATCACACCAATGTCAGTCGGAACGAGTTTTCCTTTGTCCGAACCAACTTTTTCAGTAAGTTTTTTAGACTTTACTTCGGTTGCTTTTAGTATAAGTTGAATGTAATTTTGTTCTTTCCCTTCAGAATTTCCTTTTTCTACGTAATTTCTGTTGATGATGGTCGAAATGGTAGGAGCATACGTTGATGGTCGTCCGATTCCTAATTCTTCTAATTTTTTTACCAACGAAGCCTCTGTGTATCGGGCAGGCGGTTTTGAGAAACGCTCCGTAGCTGTTATATAAATGTTCGAAAGCTTCTCCCCTACTTTTAAGACCGGTAGCATTCCTTCTTGTTCTTCGTCTTCCTCGTCATTTCCTTCGAGATACACCTTCAAGAATCCTTCAAAAAGTAATACTTCTCCCGTAGCTCCGAAGATTTCTTTATGCTTGTCTGCCTGAATTTTTACATTGGTTCGTTCCAATTTTGCATCACTCATTTGCGAAGCTACTGTACGCTTCCAAATTAAATCGTACAAACGAGCCTGTTCTCTATCTCCTGTGATGGTATGTCTTGACATATCTGTCGGACGAATTGCCTCGTGAGCTTCCTGAGCTCCTTTGCTCTTGGTTACAAAACTTCTCGGATGACTAAATTCTTTTCCATAAGATTTTTCGATTTCGCTTTTGATTGCAGATGTCGCTTCTTGCGAAAGATTTACGCTATCGGTTCTCATATAAGTGATAAGTCCTGCCTCATATAAGCGTTGAGCCACAACCATAGTCTGTCCGACCGAAAAATAAAGTTTTCTTGAGGCTTCCTGTTGTAGGGTTGAAGTCGTAAAGGGAGGAGCTGGAGATTTTTTTGCCGGTTTGGTTTCTAAATCCGATACTTTATAGTTTGCTCCTATGCTTTTATTCAAAAAATCTTCGGCTTCTTTTTGAGAGGAAAAATTCTTCGGAAGTTTTGCTTTGAATGATTTTCCGTTTTCGGTTACAAATTCTGCATTGATGACAAAAGAGGCTTCTGATTTAAATTCACGAATTTCTTTTTCTCGCTCAACAATAAGTCTTACCGAAACCGATTGCACTCTACCTGCCGAAAGTCCTGATTTTACTTTTTTCCAAAGAACGGGAGATAATTCGTATCCTACCAGTCTGTCCAAAACTCTACGAGCCTGTTGAGCGTCGACCAAGTCGTAGTTTATTCCTCTTGGATTTTGTATAGCTTTATCAATAGCTGATTTTGTGATTTCGTGAAAAACAATCCGTTTAGTTTTGTCCTCATTTAATTTTAGTGTTTCTGCCAGATGCCAAGCGATTGCCTCTCCCTCTCGGTCTTCATCGGAAGCAAGCCAAACCATTTCGGCTTTTGATGCTAAATCTTTCAGTTTTTTTACAACTGTTTTTTTGTCGGAAGATACAATATAATTAGGTTTAAAATTATTCTCTACATCCACTCCTAACTCATTGGAAGGCAGATCGGATATATGTCCGAAACTGGATTCTACCTGATAATCTTTTCCTAAAAACTTTTCAATCGTCTTTGCCTTTGCAGGAGACTCCACTATCACAAGATTTTTTGCCATTGATTTTTAAATTTTAATCGCAAAAGTAATATTTTTATTTAGAATGACAGAAAAGTATTTTTATACCTATATATTAATGTGTCGAATTCGGATAGGATTTTTATTAAAATAACATCTTAACCGAAAAGCAAATATTTAATTCTCCGGTATTAATTCGATGATGAACTACAAAAATTATAAAATTGAAAATGAAAGTGTGTTATTTCAGGTAATCCAAAGCATACTTTAGAAATTCTTCGGGATTTTCTGCGTGAAGCCAATGACCTGCCTTACTTACGGTTTTGATTTCCGCTTTCGGAAAAATGTTCAGAATATCCTGCTCATCTCTTTCTCTTATATAATTTGATTTTTCTCCTCTTAAAAAAAGAACAGATTTGTCATACTTTGAGCTTTTAGGTATTTCAATTCCCATATTGTTGTAGTTTTCTGTCAGGGATTTCAGGTTCATCCGAAAGCCCAACTGATTGGGAGTTATTCGATATACATTCTTTAATAAAAATTGACATGTGCCAAAATCCGGAACATACTGAGCAATAACCTGTTCAACTTGCTTTCGATCGGTATGAATCGAAAAATCAACCGAATTCAGTGCCTCCAAAATATCCTGATGATGAGGTGAATATTCTCTTACACTTATGTCGGCTATAATCAGTTTATCGATTAAATCGGGATGCGTTACAGCCAAAAACATAGCCAACTTTCCTCCCATTGAATGTCCGATAAGACTAATTTTTTTTAAATTATGAAACTTGCAATACTGCAAAATATCCTGCATCATCAGTTCGTGTGAAAACTCTTCTGAATGAAAACTCCTACCGTGATTTCGCAAATCTAACGCATGAACCTGAAAGCCTGCTTCGGCAAATTTTCCGGATAAGGTTTTCCAATTGTCGGACATTCCCAAATATCCATGTAAAATTAAAAGTGGTTTTCCTTTTCCTTCAATTCTTGAATATAATATTTCCATTGTTTTAGTTTACGGTTTACAGTTTACGGTTTTTAATGTTCAGATAATTTTGCCAAATACATGTTCACTACATTATCTAATCCTAAATACAGACTTTCGGAAATAAGTGCGTGCCCGATAGAAACTTCTAAGAGATTTGGAATATTTCCTTTGAAAAACCTGATGTTATCTAAGCTCAAATCGTGTCCGGCATTTATTCCCAGATTTAATTCGTTTGCCAAAACAGCACTTTCGACATACGGTTTTATTCCGTCTTTGTTTCCGAGTCCGTACTGATGGGCAAAACTTTCGGTATAAAGCTCGATTCGGTCTGTTCCCGTTGCTTTTGCTCCCTCAATCATTTTCAGAACAGGATCAACAAAAATCGAAGTTCGGATTCCGTTTCGTTTGAATTCTGTAATTACTTCGGTCAGAAATTCTTTGTTTTTGAGTGTATCCCAGCCTGCATTAGAGGTCAAAACGTCATCGCTGTCCGGAACAAGTGTAACCTGAGTGGGCTTGATTTCCAAAACCAAATCCATAAACTGCTTAATCGGATTTCCCTCAATGTTATACTCTGTATAAACAATCGGTTTTAAATCATAAGCATCTTGGTATCTGATATGCCTTTGGTCGGGTCTGGGATGAATGGTAATTCCCTCTGCTCCAAACGACTGAACATCTTTAGCTACTTTTAATAAATCAGGGACATTCCCTCCTCTTGAATTGCGAAGCGTGGCAATTTTATTGATGTTTACACTTAATTTGGTCATTTGTAAATGGTAAAATTATAAGTGCAAAGATACCAAAGTAAAACGATATTATTCAAAACTAAAAGGCTCTTGATTCCTCAAAAGCCTTTATAGTTTTCTTTCAATTTTGCAGGGTTAAACTTTTGTTATTTTTCGTATAAGATCTTGAAAATTAAGTGGTTTTTAAACTTCGAGAAATACGATTGTTCAAAAAGTTTACCCACATTTAGAAGAGCCGCAATCTTTACAAGTGAGGCAACCTTCTTGATACATTAAGTTGGTTGAATCACAATTAGAGCATTTTCCTTTGGCTTGAGTTCCGTCCGGAACGTAGCGCTTTAAGGCTCTAGCCACACCGTTTTTCCACGTGTTGATAGATTCGTTATCTAATTGTAATCCGTTGATGAGTTCTACAACATTTTCGATTTCCATACCGTGACGTAAGGTTCCTGAAATCATTTTTGCATAATTCCAAAACTCTGGATTAAAGCGATACGAAAGACCTTCGATAGTGGTTTTGTAACCTCTTTGATTAGCATACTGGAAGTCATATCTTGTATTGCCTTTTTCGTCTTTATTTTTGATAATAAATCCGTCTTCAACCCAACGAGGTAACAAAATTCCGTCTTCATCATCAGCCAATCCGGTAAATATTTCATACGGACGACCTTCAATAGTTCCGATAAAGGCAATCCATTTTTCTTTGTTGTTTTGGAAGCGAACTACATCTGCCTCCAAAACTTGAGGACGTTTGGTTGGAAAAACCAATTTGTAATCTACGTCAATATCTTTTGGTTCTTTCTTTTCTTCAGCCGAAATCAAAACTCCTGAACGAGAACCGTCACGATAAACGGTTACTCCTTTACAGCCTTCTTCCCAAGCGGTCATATATAATTTATCAACCAATTCTTCTGTCGCATCGCTTGGAACATTGATAGTAACTGAAATCGAGTGATCAACCCATTTTTGGATAGCTCCCTGCATTTTTACTTTGCTTAACCAATCTACATCGTTAGAAGTTGCTTTGTAGTATGGTGATTTTTCGATGAGTTCGTTGATTTCGTCATTCGAATAATTTTTAGTTGTGTCAATTCCGTTTACCTCCATCCATTGTTTGAATTTGTGGTGGAAAACCACGTATTCTTCCCATGAATCACCAACTTCATCTACGAAATCTACTCGAACTTCTTTATCGTTCGGGTTTACTTTTCTTCTTCTTTTGTAAACTGGCATAAACACAGGCTCAATACCCGAAGTGGTTTGGCTCATAAGCGAAGTACTTCCGGTTGGAGCGATGGTCAATAGAGCAATATTTCTACGTCCGTATTCTTGCATATCGTTATACAGAGCAGGGTCTGCTTCTTTGATTCGCATCATAAACGGATTGTTTTCTTCACGTTTTGCATCAAAAATTCCGAATGCCCCTCTTTCTTTTGCCATTTCAACCGAAGAACGGTAAGCTGCCAAAGCTAACGTTTTGTGGATATTTACAGCAAAATCATTTCCTTCTTCACTTCCGTAACGAATTCCTAGTGCAGCAAGCATATCTCCTTCGGCAGTGATTCCTACTCCTGTTCTACGACCTTCTTCTGCTTTTTTACGGATTTCTAACCATAAATTTCGTTCTATTCTTTTTACTTCTGGATCCTCCGGGTCTGCATCAATTTTAGCAATAATTGCATCTACTTTTTCAAGTTCTAAATCGATAATATCATCCATCATTCGTTGCGCATAAGCGACGTGTTTTTTAAATAATTCGAAATCGAAATAAGCTTCTTTCGTAAACGGATGTACCACATACGAAAACAAATTGATGGCCAACAAACGACACGAATCATAAGCACAAAGCGGAATCTCTCCACAAGGGTTGGTCGATAAGGTTTTATATCCTAAATCTGCATAGCAGTCAGGCAAGGATTCATTTATGATTGTATCCCAAAACAGAATTCCTGGTTCTGCTGATTTCCAAGCATTGTGAACGATTTTCTTCCAAAGTTCTTTAGCATTAATATCTTTAGAAAACTTCGGGTTTGGACTAAAAATCGGATATTTTTGAGTATAATTTTGATTGTTTTTAACTGCTTGCATGAAAGAATTGTCAATTCTAACCGAAACATTCGCTCCTGTGATTTTACCTTGCTCTAATTTGGCATCGATAAAATCTTCTGCATCTGGGTGATTGATAGAAACCGAAAGCATCAAGGCTCCTCTGCGGCCGTCCTGAGCCACTTCACGAGTCGAATTTGAAAAACGCTCCATAAACGGAACCAATCCGGTTGAAGTAAGTGCAGAATTCTTAACCGGAGAACTTTTTGGGCGAATGTGAGATAAATCATGACCTACACCACCTCTACGTTTCATGAGTTGCACCTGTTCTTGGTCAATTTTCATGATTCCTCCATACGAATCACTTTCTCCTTTATTTCCGATTACAAAACAATTGGACAAAGAGGCTATCTGAAATGGATTTCCGATTCCGGTCATTGGGCTGCCTTGTGGGATGATGTAGGTGAAGTCTTTAATTAAATCATAAACTTCCTCTTCTGTCATCGGATTTTTATATCGTGATTCAATTCTTGCAATTTCAGAAGCAATTCTGCGATGCATATCCGCAGGTGATTTTTCATAAATATTCCCTTCAGAATCTTTAAGTGCATATTTGTTTAACCAAACTCGGGCTGCCAAATCATCACCTTTGAAGTACTTTAACGACTCCTGAAAAACCTCTTCGTTGGAAAAAATCTTTCTCTTAACTGTTTCTGTAGCTGTTTCCATATTTGTATATTTTATCGTTAATTTAACAAGGTAAAATTATACAAAAAAATCATATCATTTTTTTTTATTTTTAAAAAGTTATCAAGAGTTTGTTGTTAATTCACTAATAATCAGTGTTCTAAAAACCTAAACCGATTAAAAAGTTTACAAAAATATTTTTATTTTTAATTATAATGAATTTAAAAAAACAATCCTCTGTCGAATAGTGGATTTTCGACAGAGGACATTAAATTTCTATTATATGTAGTACAATTACCTTTTATCTAACTCCACAAATGTTCTATGCGTATGACCTGTATAGATTTGTCTTGGTCTTCCGATAGGTTCTTTATTTTCTCTCATTTCTTTCCATTGTGCAATCCACCCTGGAAGTCTTCCGATTGCGAACATTACTGTGAACATATCGGTTGGAATCCCTAAAGCACGATAGATAATCCCTGAATAAAAATCTACATTCGGGTATAAGTTTCTCGATTTGAAGTATTCGTCTTCAAGGGCTGCTCTTTCTAATTTTTTGGCAATATCTAAGATCGGATCTTCAATTCCTAATTCTTCTAAAACCTCATCGGCTGCTTTTTTGATAATGGTAGCTCTCGGGTCGAAGTTTTTATAAACTCTGTGTCCGAATCCCATAAGGCGAAACGGGTCATTCCGGTCTTTGGCTTTAGCCAAATATTTATCCGCATCACCTCCGTCTGCCTGAATAGCTTCGAGCATTTCTAAAACAGCTTGGTTAGCACCTCCGTGAAGTGGCCCCCAAAGTGCTGAAATTCCTGCCGAAATCGAAGCAAACAATCCTGCATGCGAAGAACCCACAATTCTTACAGTAGATGCAGAACAATTTTGTTCGTGATCTGCGTGCAAAATGAACAATTTATCCAAAGCATTTACTACTTTCGGATTGATTTTATAAGGACCTGTAGGAAGTTTAAACATCAAATTAAGGAAGTTTTCTACATATCCCATAGTATTATCGTAGTAATTCAAAGGATACCCTTCTCTTTTTCTGTATGTCCAGGTTGCAATAACCAAGAATTTACCCAAAGTCTTGCAAACCGCATGATACATCTCTTTTTCGTCTTCTACATTAACCGTTTTTGGATTAAATGCAGTCAGAGCACTCATAAGCGACGCCAAAATACCCATCGGGTGGGCTGTTTTGGGGAATCCGTCAATTACGTTTTTCATATCCTCATGAACCAACGTATATTTACGGATATCGCTTTCAAATTTTTCTAATTGTTTTTTACTAGGAAGTTCTCCAAAAATTAACAGGAAGCACACCTCAAGAAAACTGGCTTTGTCGGCCAAGTCTTCGATAGCGTACCCTCTGTAACGTAGAATTCCTTCTTCTCCGTCAAGATAGGTAATAGCACTAATGCAAGAGCCTGTGTTTTTGTAACCCGGATCCATAGTGATTGTTCCGGACAAAGTTCTTAACTTTTCAATATCAATTCCAACCTCGTTTTCTGTTCCTACGATTAGTGGAAACTCATATCTCTTTCCATCAATCTCTAATATAGCAGTTTTTGACATATAAATATAGCAGTTTTTTTGATTCCTGCGAATATACAAAAAATCTACTAAAACAATTATAATATTTCGTTATAAAATATTGTCAAAAAAATATTTTTAGAAATGAAAAGGCTGATTTGTCCGAGAATTATTCAAAGACCTTTGTGTTTTTTCCGTCAAAAGAGGCAAAAACCATTTTCGGATGAGAGTCCTGATGATAGATGCTTCCGTCTTTGTCAATGGCAATTGCTCCTGCAAACCCATCAAAGGGCTTTAGTTCGTTAAAAGTTTTAGCAAAGGCATCTTTTAAAGAAAAGCCGTCCGTAACACGAGTCACTATTTTTGCTGCCACAGCTCCGCTTACGATATCCTCTCCTACTCCCGTGCAACTTACTCCACATATTTCGTTGGCAAAATTTCCTGCAACGGTAGCCGAATCCGAAATTCTACCCACAATCTCAAAGCCCTTTCCTCCTGTCGAAGTAGCCACAGCAATTTTTCCGTTTTTATCCAAAGCCACACAACCAACTGTTCCTGTTCTGTTGGATTTTAGTTTTGCTAAATATTCTTCTCTTCTTTGAGGAATTTCGGTTGAAAAATATTCAAAACCGTTTTTTCTGGCAAAATCCGTTGCTCCTTCTCCACCCAGAATTCTGTCATCAACTTCAAGTAGTTTTTCGGCTACCAGAATCGGATTTTTTACATTTTCTATATTAATGACACCACTCATTTTTTTAGAAACACCATCCATAATTGAAGCACTCATTCGGATGTTTCCATCGCTCTGAATTTGCGAGCCAATACCTGCATTAAAAAGGGCATCGTTTTCTAAAAGCGAAACTGCATAAGCCACAGTTTGTAAAGCGGAATGTGTTTTCAAATATTCATACGATTGTTTTACAATCGAAACCAGAGCGTCTTGCTTGGCTTTTTTGGTTTCTGCATCGGTTGAAGATTCACTAAAAAAACCTCCGTGGATTATTATTTTCATTCTAAGTTAGTTGAATCGTTAAATCGTTGATTTGTTAAACCCAATACTGATTTAACAATTCAACGTATTATGCATAATGCGAAGCATTAATATTCATCTCATGTGTATTTAATATATACGTGTCGTACATACTCATTACGTGAACAATCAGATTTTTGATAGAAATAGGTTGTCCTAATTCAACTTGGGTAAGATTAGTATCTGATATTTTTTGTCCATCAACCAGAATCACAAGCCCCGAGCCGATAGCTTCCATATAATTTCCTTCTTTTATAAGTAAGCCAGTATCTTCGCCAAGACCAATTCCCAACACTTTAGGATTGGTAACCACTGCATTAAAAAGTCTTCCGATTCTTCCTCTTTTTACAAAATGAGTATCAATAATGACGTTCCCGATAAGCCCGAGTCCTGAAGTGATTTTTATTTCTCCTTTCAAGAGAGCTTCTTGACTACTACCCTGATAAATCATTGCATCTGAAGCTGCTGCTGCTCCCGCAGATGTTCCGACATAAATAAATTCTTCTTTTTTGTATTTTTCTAACAGAAGATCATGAAAAGGAGTCCCTCCCAAAATTGAAGTCAATCGGAGTTGATCGCCTCCGGTAAACATCACAACATCAGCTGCCTTTAGTCGTTTTAGATATTCTTCATCAAGGGCTTGTTCTCTTTTTTCGACATATAGAACATCAACATTTTCTGCCCCGAGATAGTTAAATGCTTTTACATATTCAGGACCTACTTCTTTCGGAATTTTCGAAGCAGTAGTAATAATTTCGATTCTTGATTTATTTTGGTGTTTTGACTCGTCTAAAATACGTTTTAGAATTCCCGTTTCAAAGAAATTCAAATTGTTTGCTACATTAGTATCAAACGAGGTTTCTGCAAAACTTCCCGTATCTACAGCACCACCTATTATTATTAATTTTCCTTTTATTTTTTTCATAGGTGCAAAAGTAATGAAACTGTTTAAATTTACTTCTTTTGAGAGGTAAAAAATAAGTTTTTTCGCAAAAAATAACAAATGTATTTGATGTTTCATAAAAAAATTTTACTTTAGGCGGATTATTACCAAACCTACAAACTTAAAGTTATACACTAACAACAAATATTCACAAAAAAGTATGAAGATATTAAAAATACAAGCCTTACGAGGTCCTAATATTTGGAGCGTAAGAAGAAAAAAACTCATCCAAATGCGATTGGATTTGGAGGATATGGAGCAACGCCCTACCAATACTATCGAAGGATTTAGAGAGCGTATCGAAAAAATGTTCCCAACTATGTATGAACATCGTTGTTCGGAAGGAGTTCCGGGTGGCTTTTTCTCCAGGGTAGAAAGAGGAACTTGGATGGGGCACGTTATCGAACACATTGCACTCGAAATTCAAACCCTTGCAGGAATGGAGACCGGATTCGGAAGAACTCGTGAAACCAAAGAATCAGGCGTTTATAATGTCGTTTTTAGTTATGTCGAAGAAAGTGTTGGAGAATATGCTGCTGAAGCATCGGTTCGAATTGCAGAAGCTCTGATTTCGGGAGAAGGTTATGATATAGAGACAGATATTAAAAAAATGAGGGAAATTCGTGAACGAGTTCGCCTCGGACCAAGTACCGGAAGTATTGTAGAGGAAGCCGTTTCGAGGGATATTCCGTGGATTCGTTTAGGAACAAATTCGCTTGTGCAATTAGGGTACGGAATTAATCAAATGCGTTTTCAGGCTACCATTACTTGCCAGACCAGTCATATTGCTGTGGATATTGCTTGTGATAAGGAAGCCACCAAACGCATGCTCGATAATGCTTCAATTCCTGTTGCCAAAGGAGCTATTTGTGTAGATGAAGAAGATTTGGAAGACACTATCCGGAAAATTGGCTATCCGATTGTCATCAAACCTCTTGATGGGAACCACGGAAAAGGAGCTTCGATCAATATAAAAGACTGGGAAAGTGCCAAAGAAGGCATGACTCACGCTAAAAAATACAGTCGTAGAGTAATTGTAGAAAAGTTCATCACAGGATTCGACTTCAGAATTTTGGTTATCGACAACAAAGTGGTAGCGGCTGCCAAACGAGTTCCTGCTCACGTTGTCGGAAACGGAATAAATTCGGTTCAGGAACTCATTGACATCGAAAACCTCGACCCAAGACGCGGTTACGGACACGAAAACGTACTTACGGAAATCGAAATAGACAGAGATTCTCTCGATTTATTAGAAAAAGAAGGGCTAACCACTGATAGTATTCCCGAGAAAGGAAAAGTAATCTATTTGAAATCGACTGCCAACTTGAGTACAGGAGGAACATCGGTTGATGTAACCGATATGATGCACCCCGAAAATATCTTTTTGGCAGAACGCATCTCAAGAGTAATCGGGCTTGACGTTTGTGGAATTGACATCATGGCCGAAAATCTTACGCAACCTCTCAAAGAAAACGGAGGAGTAATTCTGGAGGTCAATGCAGCTCCCGGATTTCGTATGCACTTAGCCCCTTCAGAAGGATTGCCAAGAAACGTGGCTGCTCCGGTTATCGACATGCTTTATCCTCCGGGAAAACCAAGTCGTATTCCGATTATTGCTGTAACAGGAACTAACGGAAAAACTACGACAACCCGTTTGATTGCCCACATGGTTAAAAACAAAGGGTATCGAGTAGGGTTTACAACTTCGGACGGAATTTACATTCAAAACCACATGATGGAAAAAGGAGATACCACAGGTCCGTTGAGTGCTGAATATGTTCTGAAAGACCCAACGGTAGAATTTGCAGTGCTCGAAACAGCAAGAGGTGGAATTCTTCGTGCCGGACTTGGTTTTTCACGATGCGACATCGGGATTATTACCAATATTCAGGAAGACCACTTGGGCTTGAGCGATATTCATACATTGGCAGATTTGGCACGAGTGAAAAAAGTAGTGGTAAACAGCATCAAAAAAGACGGTTGGGCTGTGCTGAATGCCGATGATGAAGAATGTAGAAAAATTGGTCCTTCTCTCGATTGTAACGTAGCTTGGTTTAGCTTAGACGAAGAAAGTAAGTTTGTAAAAAACCTCGCTAAAGAAAATAAAGTTTGTGCGGTTTTCGAAAACGGGTTTGTAACCATCAAAAAAGGCGACTGGAAAATCCGTATCGAAAGAGTAGGTCAGATTCCGCTGACCTTGGGTGGAAAAGCTAAATTTATGATTGCAAATGTATTGGCAGCATCGTTGGCAGGATATCTTCACGGATTCAAAACCGAAGACATCAGCCTTTCGTTGCAAACCTTTATTCCGAGTGTGGCTCAAACTCCGGGCAGAATGAACATTTTTGAGTTTAAGAATTTCAAGGTAATGATTGATTTTGCTCATAATCCTTCTGGGTATTTAGCCATCGAAGATTATTTGCAAGCGATAGATTCTCCGAACAAAATCGGAATCATCTCGGGGGTTGGCGATAGACGCGATGAAGACATCAGAGAATGTGGTATGATTGCCGGACGTATGTTTGACCACATTATCATTCGTCAGGAAAAACACCTCCGAGGAAGAACCGAGCAGGAAATTATTGATTTGATTCTTGAAGGAATAAAAGAATCGGGCAAAGAAGTAACCTACGAAATTATTCCGAAGGAAATCGAAGCTCTGAAACACGCTATCAATATTGCTAAGGAGGGGACTTTTATTACGGCTCTGAGCGATGTGGTTAACAACGCTATCGAAATCGTGCAAGGCTATCTCGATAAAGAAAACGAAGATGCATTGGCATAAATTCTTTATATTTTAATCGCAGATACTATTTTTGTTTTCACAAACAGAATATTCAATAATTTCCTTGTATTAGTTTTTTGGTGACCGATTTCGATTGCATAAATTTATTTTTAGCTTTACTCAAAAAATACCTGCTAACTTCGATTAACTTTGTATATTTGTGGCTTGTTTAAACCTTTTTTCTTTTTTTTAAAGAGAACCTTATGAAACCCGTAAAAAGTCTTATAAAAAAATATTTTTCGTCCTTCGCTTACTTTTACAGACACCTCCGATACAGACTGTTTATAGTAGTGGGATTGAGTATTTTGATTGGAATATTAGACGGTTTTGGGCTTACTATGTTTTTGCCTTTGCTCCAAATGGCAGACGGAGGTTCTGTTGCTACAGGAGAAGGATTAGGAGATTTAGGATTTATTGTTGAGGGGATTAATGCCTTAGGAGTAGAACTCAACATAAAGGTTGCTTTGCTGATACTGTTTCTGTTTTTTTCCTTGAAGGGAGTAGTAGTTTATTTTTCTTCTGTGTTTAAGGTAATTATCAGCAGGTATTTTATATCAAAATTACGAATATCACTTACCGATTTATTTACTCGTTATTCCTTTAAGATATTTGTAACCTCTGATGTAGGAAGAATACAAAACTCTCTTACGGGAGAAATAGGTAGAGTAACTAACGCCTACCGATATTATTCCGAGTGTATTCAACAATCGATAATGATTTTGGTCTATACTGTTTTTGTTTTTATGGTGGATTGGAGGTTTGCTCTGTTAGTCTGTATTGGGGGAGGTATTACCAATATGTTATACGGTTCAATTTATAAAAAAACCAAACAACTATCGGCTGAACTTACCAAAAACAACAGTGGTTATCAAGGACTTATCATACAGTACATTGCTAACTTTAAATACCTAAAAGCCACAGGCTTGTTAAAAAAATATGCACATAAATTAAAAAATAAAATAAAAGAAATAGAAGAAAACAGCAAGAAGATGGGTGTTCTCAATGCCCGTGTAACTGCTTTAAGAGAACCTATGCTTATCGGGGTTGTTTGTTTGGTTATATTAGTACATATTTTTATTTTGAAAGGTCATTTGATTTCGGTAATGATAAGTTTACTGTTTTTTTACAGAGCCTTAGCAGCCCTAATGAATTTACAAAACCGGTACAATAGCTTTCTGGCGGTTTCAGGTTCGTTAGACAACATTACAAAATTTGAGCAAGAACTGAGAGAAGGAGCCGAGAAAGAAGGTATCAAAGAATTTGAGAAACTGAATAACGCTATTGAAGTACAAAATGTCGATTTCGGTTATGACGAATCGGACGGAATATTAAAAAAACTGAATTTAAGAATTGATAAAAATCAAAGCGTGGCTTTTGTAGGCGAAAGCGGAAGTGGAAAAACTACCTTAGTAAACCTTATTAGCGGGCTTTTGGAACCCAATGGAGGACAAATCAAAATTGATGAAACAAATTTAAGCGACCTGAAAAAATCTTCTTATCAGTTGCGAATAGGGTACATTGCTCAAGAGCCTGTAATTTTCAACGACACTATATTTAATAACGTAACCTTTTGGGCAGAACCAACAGAAGAAAATAAAACCAAGTTCTATGAGGCTATAACAAAAGCTTCCATTGCCGAATTTATTGGTACTCTTAAAAACAAAGAGAACACTCTTTTGGGCAACAACGGAATAAACCTAAGTGGAGGGCAAAAACAACGAATTTCGATTGCGCGCGAATTGTATAAAGACATCGACATCCTGATTTTGGACGAAGCCACATCTGCTTTAGACTCCGAAACCGAAAAAGAAATTCAGACCAATATTGACGCACTAAAAGGAAATTACACGATATTAATCATCGCTCATAGACTATCTACTATCAAAAATGCAGATGTAGTGTATTTGATGGATAAAGGAGAAATCATCGGAGAAGGGGATTTTGAACAGTTGACAGAATCTTCTGAACGATTCAGAAAAATGGTAGAACTTCAAGAGATTTAATAAATGATACCTGTAACCAAAACATTTTTACCTCCAATAGAAGAATACAATTCTTGGGTTCAAAAAGCTTTTGATAACCAATGGCTTACCAACAGAGGAGAGCTTATTAAACTTTTGGAAGCACAACTAAAAGACTATTTAGGGATTGACTGGCTTACTGTTACGAACAACGGTACCATTCCGTTGCAGATTGCTCTGAAGTTACTTGCTAAACAAGGCGAAGTGATTACCACCCCGTTTAGTTATGTAGCCACTACTTCTGCTATTATCTGGGAGAATTGCACTCCTGTTTTTGTAGATATTCATCCGGAATATTTAACCATTGACGAAACTAAAATAGAAGCCGCCATCACCGACAAAACCACTTGTATTTTAGCTACTCACGTATTTGGAAATCCTTGTAACGTAGAAGAAATAGAACGAATTGCCAAAAAACACAACCTATACGTGATTTATGATGCAGCCCATTGTTTTGGAGTTCAATATAATGGAAAAAGTATTTTTGAGTATGGAGATGTAAGTACTTGTAGTTTTCACGCTACTAAGCTATTTCATACAGCCGAAGGTGGGGCGATGTTTGCTAATGATAAAGAACTACAACATAAATTGTTTTACAGCCATAACTTTGGACATAAAAATCAATTAGAATTTCTCGGACTGGGAATCAATGCCAAAATATCTGAACTTCAAGCAGCCATGGGATTAGCTGTATTTCCTTATATGAAAGATATTTTGAAGGCAAGAAAAAGCATTGTTGATTTCTATAATGAGAATTTAGATTTTTCGAAACTGCAAAAAATGAGACTCAGAGACAAAACGGAATGGAATTACAGCTACTACCCTATTATTTTTGATAGTGAGGTTAGGCTTTTAGAAGTACAGGCTATGTTAAACGAAAACAATGTTTTCCCGAGAAGATATTTTTATCCTTCACTCAATACTATTCCGTATGTAAATGGAAAAGAAATGCCTGTTTCTGAAAGTATTGCAAGTAGAATTTTGTGTTTGCCGTTGTATGTGGGGTTAGAGAAAGAGAATATTGAGTTAATTTGTAATATCATAAATAGATAATATGAAGCTAGCCATCATGCAACCTTACCTATTCCCCTACATCGGATATTTTCAGATGATCAAGGCTGTAGATAAATTTGTGTTTTATGATGATGTAAATTTTATAAAAAAAGGTTGGATTAACAGGAATCGTATCCTTGTCAGTGGTAAGGATTTCATGTTTACAGTTCCATTACAAAAAACCTCTCAAAACAATTTAATTTTAAACAGCTATATTAAACAAGAAGCCTATAATGAGTGGAGAGATAAACTTTATGTGACTATAGACTTAAATTATAAAAAAGCTCCTTACTTTGATGATGCATTTAGGATAATTACCAACGTTTTAAATCAAAATACTACTTCTATTAGTGAATTAGCCATTGAAAGCATTAAACAAGTTTCTGAATATTTAGAATTAAACACCCTATTTATAAAATCTTCTGAAACTTATAACAATAGAAGTTTAGAGCGTCAGGAACGTTTAATTGATATCTGTAAGTGTGAAAATACTACGCATTATATTAATGCAGTAGGAGGTATGGAATTATACAGCAAAGATGATTTTAAAAAAGAGGGAATTCGATTGGATTTTATAAAAGCATCTCCGATAGTATACAAACAATTTAATAATGATTTTGTACCTTGGTTGTCGATAATAGATGTGCTGATGTTTAACTCGGTTGCAGAAGTTAATGAGATGTTGGATAAATATGAATTGATGTAATGCAAAGGAGCTATTTAGATAAAAAAATATTGATACTCGGAGGTAAACCTATAGGTTCTGTAGAGGCGGTAAAATATGCTCAACAAAAGAGAATATATACGATAGTTACTGACAATCTACCTGTAGAAGAATCGCCAGCTAAACAAATTTCGGATGAAAATTGGGATATTAGCACGGCTGATGTTGATCTTCTTTGTGCCAAAATAATAGAAAACAATATTGATGCGGTTTTTACGGGTATTCACGAATTTAATATATGGAAAACTTCGGAGATCTGTGATAGATTAAATTTACCCTTTTATGCTACTCCAGAACAATTGATAAAGACCTCTATTAAAAGTGAGTATAAACAACTGTTTAGAGAATATAATATTCCTGTTATTCAAGAATTTGATTTAAATGAAAATACATTTGAAGAAGATATATCAAAAGTAGATTACCCAGTTCTAATAAAACCTATTGATGGAAGTGGAGGTTACGGAATTTCGATTTGTTATGACAAAGAAGAATTAGTTGAAGCTTATCAAAAGGCGTTGACATACTCTAAAGTCAAGAAAGTATTAGTAGAGAAATATATAATAGCTAAAGAAGTTACTGTTTTTTATATTATTAAGGATGGTAAAATCATGCTATCAACACTTGCAGATAGACACACAAAAAACGGAAATAAATACACGATAGCATTACCTGTATTATATATCTTTCCTTCTATTCATCTCACACGATACTTAGAAACATTAAACGAAAAAGTAATAATAGCACTCAAGTCTTTAGGTCTAAAGAATGGAATGGTATTTATTCAATCTTTTGTCGATACAGAAGGTTTTAAGTTTTATGATATTGGTTTTCGACTAACAGGCACACAAGAATATTATATTACAGAGCATATTTGTAACTATAATGCTCTAAAAATGATGTTGGATTATGCCTTAACTGAAAAAATGGGGCAGCAAGACTTAGAAAAACTAGTTGATCCTTTTTTGTATGGGAAGTCTGCTTGTAACATTACCTTTTTGGCAAAACCTAGTGTAATCGGAAAGTTTATAGGAATAGAAGAAATTGAGAGACGACCAGAAGTTATAAAAGTAATCAGAAATCATCAGCCAGGCGATACCATACCTGATTCTGCTATTGGAACTCTAAACCAAGTAATATTACGAGTGTTTATCGTAGCAGAAACTAAAAGCCAGCTAAAGGAAATAATTAAAGAAATTACGGCAAGTATTGATGTTTTGTCAGATAAAGAAGAAACAATTCTTTTGCCAACTTTTAATATTGATGAATTATGAATGTTTTAATCACAGGTGCAGGGGGTTTTTTAGGCAATGAGTTGATTCGTCAGCTCTTAAAAACAACACATGTTGTTTATGCGCTTTCGTCAGATAAAGAGCAAATTAAAACAAGATTCTCAAATAAGTGTCATGCTTTTAGTATCAAAGAATGGGAAGACGGAAAATTGCCTTTAGACAAAATAGATGTGGTAATACATTGTGCATTTGCTAGGGCGCATAAAGGTGGAGAGGAAATCGCAAAGAGTTTATTGTTTACCAACAAGCTTTTTAATGAAATAGTTAAAGAAAATGTGCCATCACTTATAAATATTTCTACACAAGAAGTATATGGTTCGATGGCTTGTCCTTGGATAGAAAGCAACGGACAAAACCCAATGACTGTTTATGGTACAGCAAAATATTATACAGAATTATTAGCTCAGAGCTTAATTGATAATAATCAAACACACATTACTTCTATACGATTAGCGGGATTGATAGGCAGGACTACAGACTCAAGAATGGTAAATAAATTTATAGATAAGGCTATAAATAATGAGCCACTTCAAATTGCAGGAGGTAAACTTGTTTTTTCACAATTAGATGTGAAAGATGCGGCCTCTGGTATTATTACCTTATTGTCTGTACCTGCTGAAAAATGGAGACACACATATAATTTAGGTTTTACCAAAAGCTACTCTATCCAAGAAATCGCTGCTATAGTTCAGGCAGTTGGAAAAGAATACAATAAGGAAGTAATCATAAAAGTAGAGAAATCAGATTTGGTTATTCAGGCTGAATTAGATTCAACTGCACTTTACGATGATACCAATTGGAAACCAAAATATGATATGGAAGAAATGGTAAGCTCAATTTTTAAGTTTAAAATGAACTTGTAAAATGTAATTTAAAGCTAAAGTAGTTTGTAAATAATAATAATTATGAAGAAAATTATAACTGTAGGGGTATTTGATTTTTTCCATCTAGGACATCTCAATGTTTTAAAACAAGCTAAAGAACATGGCGATTATTTAATTGTTGCCGTTCATGATGATAAATTAAAATCAAAAGGCGTAGATTTTCTTTATACATTAGAAGAACGTATAGAATTTATAAAATATCTTAAGTTTGTTGATGAGGTAATCTCTTACGAACGGGTAGATTTATTGATTGAATCTGTAGATTTTGATATATTTGTTCATGGTCCTGACCAAAATCATCAATATTTTCAAAAAGCATTTCAATGGTGTAGAAATAATAACAAAGAGTTAGCACAGACGGAAAGAACTCAAGGTATTTCATCCACTAAATTAAGAAAAATTTTAATACATAAGGATATCTAAAAAAATGAGTGCGAAATTAAGAGTTATTGGATTTGGAATCGGAACCAGTTGTAAGGATTATCTTAAAAATTATAAAGATGAATATGAGATTGTTGCCCTGAGTGACTGGGATTCAAAGACGCATGGAACTGAAAAGTACAATTACCAAGTTATCAATCCTTACGACTTTGACAAGTACGACTTTGACAAAATTCTTATTTTAAGTTTTTATGTAAATGAAATTAAAGAACAATTAGCAGAAAAACTCAATATTAAAGACGAATCTATTGTTGTTCCGGAGAAACACAAAATTAAAGGGGTTCTTTTGCCTTTTATAGATGAAAAAACCAAAGAATTTGGAAGGAGCTGCTTGATTTATTTCTCAGAATTAATGCAAAAAAATAATATTCGCGGCTTTTTAGATTATGGAGCGTTACTCGGACTGGTCAGAGATGGGGATATTATTGATTGGGATGATGATATAGACTTTAGTGTGTTTTCTGACGATGCTGAAAAACTCAAAAACCTGCTTTTATTTTATAAAGAAAAACTACCAGAGCATCAGTATTTAGATTGGTCGTGTAAAATCTCAGAAGATAAAGATGGAAATATTTGGTACTTTAGTTTAAATTTCACAAATAAAAATGAATTTATTTATAGAGAATTTGAAATTGCTGTTACGGTAAGAATGTTTTATAAAGGGCATGCTATTAAAATGCGTAATGATTATCAATCTGCACCAGAAGAGTTCTTTAAGAGCTTTGAATTTATAACTTTTCGAGAATCGAAAATATTAGTTCCATATAGACACATAGATTATTTAGACTTTTATTATAAAAACTGGCAAACTCCTGAGAGACTAACTTTTGGTACTAAATACGGAATTTCTTATCAGGGAGGTTTGGATGAAATTAAAGTTCAAACTAGAGAAGTTTTATTGTTTTAATTTTTAAATATATTATTCTTGATATGAGCTTTGATAAAGATGAAATAAAAATCCTGCCTAAACCAGACTATGTTTCTTGGGAAGAGATAACTGAAGTAATACATCTTGCGTTTGAAGAAAAAAAAGAAAAGGGAATGAATTATTTAGGTTCTTATCAAGATGTTGAGACTACAAAGAATCGAGTTGATAATGGAATTTGCTTAGTTGCTTTACTTAATGGTAAAGTAATTGGAACAATGACGCTAAGAATTTTTAAACCTTCGAAAAGGGGTAAAAGATGGCATAATGAAAACATGTATGGCTATGCAAGTCAAGATGCTGTACTACCTGAATATAAAGGACTGGGAGTTGGAAAAAAAATGCAAGAAGTAAGAATAAAAATCTGTGAAGAAAAAAAAATAGATGAATTACTGATGCATACTTCAATACATGCGAAAGATGTTTTAAATTGGTGGAAAAAACAAGGGGCTCAATATATTGAGTTACTATCTAGTCCTATTACAAATTACTATTCTGTTAGAATGAGACTTCCGATAGCAGGGAAAAAGAAGTTTAATAAATATTATATTGCTTTAAGATTTTATTTATCTGCTATTAAATGCATTATTTTAAAAAATAAATCTGGAAAGAGCAGGAGATTCTTAAGGCTTTTTAATATATAGATAATGAAAAATTCATATAGTTATATCCCTTTTTCTAACCCCCTCCCAATTACTGAACACCAATGGGATGATGATGTTACTCAGGTTGTGAGTATTAGTTGTCTGACTTATAACCATGAGCTTTATATCAGAGATGCTATTGAGGGCTTTCTGATGCAGAGAACAACTTTTCCGGTAAGGATAGTTATTTTTGAAGATTGTTCTACAGATAATACTGCAAAGATTATCAAAGAATATGTGGCTAAATATCCTAACTTATTTCGCGCATTTTGCCAACCTGAGAATACCTGGGGCAAACCCAATAGGCGTGAAGCAGGCAAGCCATTTAGAGAAGAACGCAACAAAGCAAAATACATCGCTGTATGCGAAGGCGATGATTACTGGACAGACCCGTTGAAGTTGCAGAAGCAGGTAGATTTTTTGGAAGAGAATCCAGAATATAGTTTAGTTTGTGGAGGATTTAAATCCGTAAATACAGTAACAGGAGAAGAAATAACAGCTATAAAAGATGTAGAAAACTCTATTGACAATACAGAACAAGGCTTTGATATTACTCTAGAGCGATTTTTTAAACAATGGCTTACCAAAACCTTAACTTTAGTTTATCGAACAGAATTATATAATCCAAATGATTTTAAGAATTATAAATATACTAGAGATGTTCATCTTAATTATCATTTGCTTAAAAGAGGAAAAGGCTATTATATGAAAGAGGTCTTTGGAGCTTATCATATTCATAGTGGAGGAATATTTAGCTCTATAAATGAAAATGAAAGATTTAATACTTTTTATCTTGTATATAAAGATTTATTAAATTATAATAAAGATGATGTGTTCTTAAGAAGAAAGGTCGTGCATTATCTTAAAAAAAACATCTCTAAGAGAGCCTTTCGTGCTAGTCCAAATATGAAGAGAGAAAGACTTGTTCTTGAGCTTTTATTTTCAACTAAAAGTTTAGGAGAATTAAAATCAAATCTAAAATTAATAATTAGTACTTATATAAAATAAAAGTATTTCCTATGAATGCCCCCTTAGTCTCCATAATCATCCCCACCTTCAACAGAGCTCACCTTATTGGTGAAACACTTGATAGTATAATCGCTCAGACTTATACTCATTGGGAGTGTATTGTAGTAGATGACGGGAGTACTGATAATACGGAAGAGATAATGAATTCTTATCAGAAGGAAGATAAGCGTTTTAAATTCCATCACCGAAATAGTGATAAGCCCAAAGGAGCTAATTCCTGTAGGAATATGGGTATAGATATAGCAAGAGGAGATTATTTAGTCTTCTTTGATAGTGATGATCTGATGACTTTTAACCATTTGGATGTAAAAGTGCAGGCTATACTCAATAGCAAGTATGATTACGTAATTACTAAAACCAAGTTTTTTAATTCAGATAAAGATTTAGAAAAATATTATCAATTTGATAAGTATGATTTAACTCCATATAATTACGTATCTCAAAAAATAAATTGGTTAACATATGATATTTGTTTAAAAACAAGTATTGGAAAAACTATTAGTTTTAATGAGCAATTACAATCAGGACAGGAATATAATTATTTTAGTAAATTAGTTCATAAATCCACTAACGCAATCTTTATTAATGAAGTTGTAACTCTTAGAAGAGATCATGAGGATTCTATAAGGAGTAATCTTAAAACTAAAGATGAAACAAGAAAGAGTAGTTTCTTTAAACATTGGCTTACGCTTAAAGATATAAAAGAATTTTCAGATATAAGAACACATAGGCACCTGTTAAGAAGGTCAGCTCTTAGTGCTTCAGATTCAAAGGACTTTTTTGGTGTTCCAAAAATATACTTTTATAAAAACCTATTTAAATATTTTGGAACTTCAACGTTATACTATATAGCCTACAGAATTTTTTATTTTGTTTTTAAAAGGGGTTTGTTTTTAAGAAATGCGTTCATAAATTCTACTGACAGAAATTTTTTTAAAGATTAGATTCTTAATTAAGATGTTTATATATTAAATAATATACCATAATTTTCGTATTATATAATGATTTCAATAATCATCCCCGTTTATAAAGTCGAGAAATATATCTCTAGATGTTTAACCTCAATTTTGAATCAAACATTTCAGGACTTTGAGATTATTTTGATAAACGATGCGAGTCCTGATGATTCTATACGAATTGCGGAAGAATATGCTCATAATGATACAAGGATTAGAATCTTTCATAATGAAGAAAATTCTGGTGCGGGTTGGTCAAGAATGGTGGGTTATACGAATGCTAAAGGGGAATATATTACTTTTTGTGATCCTGATGATTATTTGCCAGAAAATGCTTTAGAAGTATTATATGAAGCTATTACACAAGACAAAGATGCTGATATATGTATAGGCGATTATCAGCGGGTTTTCTCAGACGGCAGTAAAAGTGAGGTCTTTAGGAATCAGTTGCGTTATGGGCATGATAAATGGGGTTTTGCAAAATCAACATTAAAATATGAAACACCGCAATACCTTTGGAATAAGATTTATAAAACAGAGCTCTTTAGGCATCCTGATATTATTGCTTATAAGAACTTCTCAAAATCATCTGATGAGTTTCTGTTTTTTCAGGTTTTACAATACTGTGAGAAGGTAATAAACGTAAATGAAGTTGTTTATTATTATTTTGATAATAATGAGTCTGCTAGTTACAATAAGAGTAATCCTAATGCACTTAGGGCAATGATTACAAGCTTAAAGTATATTGAAAATCAGTATAAAGAAAAAAAGGATTTTGCCCCAATAATTCAGAAAGTAAAGACAAATAAATTTTCAAAATTTATCACTGTTGCCGATAATGATAAGGAACTTCTGAAACTAATTTTTAAAAATAATATTGATTATTTATTTACACCTCTAAACTTGCTTAATAACTTTCATAATAGCAAAGCCTTAAAGGTTTTCCTGACTTATTTGAGAGCAAGAATAAGAATGATATTCTAACATGAACAACCCCGAAAAGTATTATACAACTATAATTCAAAGATTATCTGATTATAAAAAAACAAATAATCAGAACACATCATCGCTAAACAAAAAAAGCAACTTAATTTTTACTATTTATCTGATTTTATGTTCTGGGGTTGATGTTTTACTCTTGCTTATAAAACTAAAGTTCAATAAAGATATTACCTTAGTATATACGGCTCCGGGATATTGCAACCCCAAAAACGGAAAATTTAGCGACCGTATTCTGTCTGGTTTGAATCTGAAAAACAGAATTTACATCAACCAAAGCAAAGAGTTTGTACTAAAGTCGATAGACAACCACAAGGTGTATAACATAGGCGGAATGGTAAAACTATTATCGCTGTTTTTTAAAAAAGGTCGGAAAACTTCATTAAAAAATTTAAAAGCCTATAGCTTCATCAACAACTTGATACTTAAAAATTATAGAGGAACAGGTGTCTATCTAATTTGTTATTACGATGCCAACGGAATCTCTGTTGTTTTCTCTAAATACAGACATAAAATTAATCTAATAGAGGTACAGCACGGAAATATAATCAATTACCCTCCATATTCTTATCCTTCAACAATTAAAATTGCCGATACTTTTTACGTAAAAAATCAAGGAACGATAAACTACCTGAAAGAGCATTTGAACAAAAACTTCAAAGATATCGAATATCGTATTTTGCCCTATCCGAAAAGGGAAACCGAATTCAAAGAAGGAACGCATATTCTATACGCCTCTACTATTGAATTTAATGGTATTCACCCTCTTTTTATGGAATATCTCAAGCAACTAACCCAAACCGACCAGGTAACAGTATATGTAAGGCTTCATCCTCGGGAAAAAAACAAAAAGGAAGTATTTGAAAATCAACTAAAAAATATCAAATCAAATATTATCTTTGACGAGTCTAAAAATTGGTTAGAGTCGAACACCGTCAAAAACTTAATTGTAGTTTCTCCGTGGAGCTCGGTTATTGAAGACGCTGCAGATAACGGATACAGAGCCATAATCATAGATGTCGTAGGAAAAGAACGGTTTAATTACCTTATTGACAATAAGAATGTTATTTTTGCAGACAATTTAGAAAAAATATTGTTATCCGTATAAAATGATTTTTAACTTCCTAAAATACATCAAACCCATTTGGTATTACAACCTGAAACCTACTCAGGATTATGCGTATTTCCCTACGGAAGAACAACTCAAAGAAAAAGGGATTGATTTAAAAAAAGACCTTCAGTACAAAAGTCAAGAGGCACAAAACAGAGATTTAGCTTGGAGGGCATTTCAGTTGGGTTTTATATCCGACAAACCACAAAACGGAATTGACATCTGGAAAAAAACAAAACTTCCTGTTGAAGACGAATACCGATTTATAAGGAAAAACTACCATAAAGTTTGGAGTTTGTATGTGTTATTCTTTCGTTTGCTGACCCTTAAAAATCCTTTTCGTGAAATTTCCGGATTCTTAAAATCAAAAAGCACAAAACGAGAAGACTATTCTAAAAACTTTGTTCTGCACCAAGAATATCAATCTTTTCAAAGCGATTTGATTCAAGAAACCCCTCTGGTTTCGGTAATAATCCCAACATTAAACCGATACGAATATCTCAAAGACGTTTTCAAAGATTTAGAAAATCAAACCTATAAGAATTTTGAAGTAATAGTTGTAGATCAAACCGATGGTTTCAGGGAAGAATTTTATAAAGGCTGGAATCTGAATTTAAACTATTGGTTCCAAGAAGAAAAAGCACTCTGGAAAGCTAGAAACGAAGCGATAAAATCGGCTAAAGGAACATATATTTTGATGTCCGAAGACGATATCAGAATCCCGGAAAACCTAATCGAACAACACCTGAAAACCATTGACTTTTTTGAACCCTCTCCAAAAAGTCAAAACTCAATTTTGCAAATTTCTACTATTGCTCGATTACATTGGAAAAAAGGTTTAGAACACACTATAGAAGCCTTATCATTACTTATAAAGAGACGGAATTGACTTTAAATACACCCTAATTGGTGATGGAGACGAAAAAGAACGTCTATTATTTGCAGCTTATCAGCTTGGTATCAAAGAAAATGTTAAATTTGCAGGAAAGTTGCCTCATTCTGAAGTTAAGAAGCATTTAGAGCAAGCCGCTATCTATTTGCAATACAGCATACAAGAAGGTTTTTGTAATGCTGTTCTCGAAGCTCAAGCAATGGGATTGCTGTGTATAGTATCCGATGCGGAAGGATTAAGTGAAAATGTTTTGGATAAGCAGACGGGTTGGGTAGTTGAGAAGCGAAAACCAGCACTTTTGGCTGAAAAAATAAAAGACGTAATGTTATTATCGACTTCAGAAAAACAGAAGATAAAAACTAACGCAATTCGTAGAGTTCAACAAGAATTTAATTTAGCAAAACAGCAACTTGAATTCATTAATTTTTATTCGTCTTAAAGTTACATTGACATGAAATTTAAAATATATAATAATTGTCTAATCAGTTCAGAAATATATTCATTTATGGATATTTTATTAAGACATAAACAGATTCCGTTTATCTCTAACCTAAAAATAAAATACCGATTAGTATTGTTGTTAAAATGGTTTTATTTACCGACTAAAACTTATGATATTAAGGCTAATATTGGGCTTATAAAACGTAATTATGATATTCTTATAGATAAAAAATCAAAAAAAGTAACTAAAATATCAAAGTCTAACATTGGGAACGAATTACTTGAGTCCGAAGTAAATTATCTTACTATAATAAATCAATTTATTTTGTCAAAACACCAAGATGTCAAAGTTCCGAAATTATTAAACCATTATAAAACTAATGAGAATCTATTTGTATTTGAAGAAGAATATTTTGAAGGAAATGAAGTTTGGAATATAAGTAAATCAGATTTAGAAATTATAAATGACTCTATTTATAATTTTATGATAGATTTTTATTTTTTTAACGATTTGAAGTTGGTTTTTTTTAACGAAGGGAATATTGACCATAATGTATTTAATGATAATATTGTCTATAAAAAAGAAGTGATTCAGATTTACAATAGTATTCTTAACAAAAGAAAAAAACTATTATATGGAACGATACATGGAGATTTAAGAGAAAATAATATTTTAATTGATTTTGAAAAAAACATATGTTTAATTGATTTTGAAAAAACTCGTGAAGATTATCTTGTTTTAGAAATAAGAAAAGAAGAATATTTTACTAAAATTATAAACCGATTAGAGGAAGATAAAGGAACTATTTATAGCTTCAAAGAGCAATTATTTTTAACGGAATATTTAAAGGTATATAGAAGAAAATCTTATAAGGTTATGCAAGATCAAAATTGGATTGACAGAAAATTTAATAATTTATACAAATTAGGTGTAAATTTAATTTGAGAGATTTAATCATACTATGATATTTAACTTTTTAAAATACATCCACCCCACTTGGTATTATAATTTAAGACCAAAGTTTGATTATGCTTATTTTCCTACCGCAGAAATATTAGCAGGGCAGGGCTTTAGTATTGCTATAGATTCTGATTATAAGAGTACAGAGGCTCAAAACAGGGATTTGGCTTGGAGGGCTTTTCAACAGGGTTTTATAAACCCAAAAACTGAAAAGGGTATTGATGTATGGCAGGAGGTAAAACTACCTCTGGAGGATGAGTATCGTTTCTTTAGGAAGAACTTTCATAAGCTTTGGGTGTTATATGTTTTGGCATTTAGATTAGTGACGCTACACAATCCTTTTAAGGAGATATATGCCTTTTGGAAAACTAGAAAAGTAAGACGTCAGAGTCATGTGCAAAATCATTTCAGCTATCCTGAATATGATAACTTTCAGAGTAAACTCATAAAAGAAGAACCTCTTGTATCCGTGATTATACCGACCTTGAACAGGTATGAGTATCTCAAAGATGTTTTTAAGGATTTAGAAAAACAGACCTATAAGAACTTTGAAGTGATTGTTGTTGACCAAACCGATGATTTTAGAGAAGATTTTTATAAAGGTTGGAATTTGGATATCAGATTTTGGTATCAGGAAGAGAAAGCTCTTTGGAAAGCCCGAAATGAAGCCATTAAATCTGCTAAAGGAGAATATATATTGATGTCGGAGGACGATATCAGGATTCCTGAAAACCTAATAGAGAACCATCTCAAAACTCTTGATTTTTTTAAAGCTGATGTGTCTTGTGGGGTGTTTTTCCCAGAAGGCAGTGCGATACCCAAAGAGCGTTCTTACTTTAAATATGCAGAACAATTTGCCACGGGAAATGCACTACTCAAAAAAGAATTATTCAAAAAGATTGGGCTGTATGACAGACAATTTGAAAAACAACGCATGGGAGATGGAGAATTCGGGCTGCGGTTATACACCAATGGCTTTAAGCTCGTTTCTAACCCTATTGCCTACTGTATAGATGTCAAAGCTCCACAAGGAGGATTGCGAGTAAAAGGAGGAAGTTGGGATGCCTGGAGACCCAAAAAATGGAATGCCCCCCGACCTGTACCAAGTGTACTGTATTTATCAAGAAAATATTTCGGAAACAAACTGAGTGTGCTGATGATGATACATTCTGTTGCACCATCAATTGTTCCGTATCAGTTCAAAAGAAATAAACTGTTAAAACTATTATCTGTATTTTTGTTGCCTATTTTGTTTCCTCTGCTAATTTTTCAGATGTATAAATCGTGGAAATTAGCTACTCAAAAACTAAATGAAGGAGCAAAAGTTGAATTTTTATGAATAAAAATACACTTATCATAACCTCCGAATTCCCTCCACTTCCGGGAGGAATTGGTAATCACGCTTTGCATTTGGCTCTTCAGTTTCAGAAAAATGAATATGAGGTGACAGTTGTTACCGATCAGAGAAGTAAAAACCTCTGTGCAGACATAGATTTTGACACAAAGCTTGATGTGAAAGTCGTTAGGATCAAAAGAAAAAATCCTGCTGTACTTACGTATATAAACCGGATTCAAAAAACATTTTCGCTTATCCGAAAAAACCAAATCATCATTGCTTCGGGTAAATTTCCGCTTTGGATGGTTGCTTTTATGAGCTTATTTTTTCCTACCAAGAAATTTGTGGCTGTGCTTCACGGCTCTGAATTGGGTGCGGGAGGGAAAATAGGGAAATCATTCACTCGTTGGAGTTTAAAAAAATACGATAAACGAGTTGCAGTATCCAACTTTACCAAACAAATAGCCTTAAACAGACAACCATCGGTAGCAATCAATGTTATAAATAACGGATTTGCCCCTAAAGCAAACGCAACATCATCTGAATCAAAAACATCAGAATTAGCTATAATTACCGTAGGCAATGTAACCTCCAGAAAAGGACAACAAAATGTAATTAAAGCCCTGCCCGAATTACAAAAACAATTTCCTGATATTGTCTATCACATTATCGGATTGCCTACCGAAAAACAAAAATTTTCGGAATTAGCAAAACAACTCAATGTCGAAAAATCTGTTATTTTTCACGGAGCTTTATCAGATGAAGCACTTCACAAAAAACTCTCCGAATCAAAAATATTTTGTATGCTAAGCGATTATTTGCCTAACGGAGATGTCGAAGGATTCGGAATTGCCGTTTTAGAGGCAAATCATCTTGGGCTGCCTGCCATTGGTTCTAAAAACTCAGGAATTGCCGATGCTATAAAAGACGGTTTTTCAGGAAAATTAGTCAATCCGCACAACCCAAAAGAAATAACCCAAGCCTTAACTGAAATCGTTAATGATTACAACAGATATTCAGCTCAAGCAAAAGAATGGTCAGAAAATTTTCGTTGGGAAAACATTATTAAAGCGTATTTAGAGGTAATTGAGCAATGAAAAGGAAAAAATTAGTCATCATATCGCATACCGAACATTACAAAGACCACAACGGAATTATAAAAGGTTGGGGGCCAACCATAAACGAAGTGAACTACCTTGCCGATTATTGGGAAGAAGTCGTACATGTGGCTTGTTTGCACCACAAAACAATGCCTCCGAGTTCTTTGTCTTATACGAGACAAAACATCTCCTTTGTACCGATTCCTCCCTACGGAGGAAAATCTATCAAAGATAAATTGATGATTCTAATCAAAATCCCGAAAATCATCAATCAGGTTATTAAAAGCATAAAAGGAGCTTCTGAAGTTCAACTCCGACTTCCCACAAGTATGGGTTTGTTTTTGTTGCCTTTATTCAGCTTTTTCATTCCCCGAAAATTTACTTTTTGGGTAAAATATGCCGGAAACTGGAATCAACAAAACCCACCACTCTCCTACCGCATACAAAGATGGTGGCTCAAAAAGAATATTGCTAAGTGCAACGTAACCATCAACGGTTTTTGGTCTGGCCAACCCAAGCATTGCCATTCTTTCGAAAATCCATGCCTGACTCAAGAGGATATAAAAAAAGGAAAAGAAATTGCCCAAACCAAAACATTTGACCAAAGTTATATTTTTTCGTTTGTAGGAAGGTTAGAAGATGCTAAAGGCGTTTCAAGAATTATCGAAGCCTTAAAAGAAGTTCCTGCCGAGAAAATTAAGGAAGTACATTTTGTAGGCAACGGGAATAAAACAGAACAATACATAAAGCAAGCCTCTTTTCTGGGAAATAAAGTGTTTTTTCACGGGTTTTTAGGCAAAAACGGAGTACATACTATTTTATCCAAATCACATTTCTTTTTGTTGCCCTCCGATTCTGAAGGCTTCCCGAAAGTCATTGCAGAAGCCGCTTGTTACGGTGCTATTCCCGTAGTTTCTGATGTGGGTAGTATTCCGCATTATGTGAGCGAAAAAAATGGTTTTGTGTGGTCGAACAAAAACGCTACTCCTTATACCGAAATTTTGAAAAAAGCCGTAAACGAACAAAATCTTACCCTAAAACAGCTATCCGAGAACAGTTGTATATTAGCGAAATTGTTTACTTTTGACAACTACAAACAAAAACTTGAAAGTTTGGTTTTTCGCAAATAATGGAAATAAAAAACACTTCATACATATCTCTTATTATACTCCATATAATCTTAGGATTTGTAATTTTTACATTTCCTGTTCTTTCCTTGTTATACGGATTATTAACCATCGTTTTTGGTGTTTTTTATATTTTAAAAACCAAAAACCGTAATAATGAAGTTATCTTTATGTCCGCCTATATAATTGGCTTAGAAGTGTTCTTAAGAATGACAGGCGGAGGACTTTCTTACGAAATAGGTAAATATGCTGTTATCTTATATATGTTTTTAGGAATATTGATTAGCGGTATCAAAAAAAATGGGCTAATCTATATATTTTTTATTGCTTTACTGTTACCTGCCGTATTGGTTTCTGCTGAAACTTTAAATTATGACACTAATTTCAGAAAGGCAGTAATATTTAATCTTTTAGGTCCTGTTTGCTTGGGAATTTCTGCTCTATATTGCTATCAAAGAGAATTAACTTTTAATCAGCTAAAAAATATATTTACAGCTTTCGGATTACCTATTATTTGTACAGTAGTATATTTGTTTTTATATACACCTTCTAATTTAGACGAAGTAATTACCCACACAAGCTCAAACTTCAAAACATCGGGAGGGTTTGGACCTAATCAGGTCGCCACCGTTTTAGGACTTGGTATGTTTGCTTTTTTTGTTCAAATACTTTTAAACTCTCCATCCAAAATATTGCTTATCATTAATACTTTGCTGTTTGCTGTTTGTTCTTACAGAGGGGTAATTACTTTTTCTCGTGGAGGAGTTTTCGTAGGGCTTTTTATGATTTTTCTCTTGCTAATTATTGTATTTCCAAAAGTAAACATAAGGGCTAAAAGTAAAATAGTTTTAAGTGTAATAGTAGGTGTTTTTTTAGGTTTCTTCGTGTGGGCTTATACTTCTGTACAAACCGGAGGAATGATTGATAAACGCTATGCCAACCAAAATGCTTCGGGAGTGGAAAAAGAAAGTGTTTTGACAGGAAGAGAAACACTTATGGAAACTGAATTTCAAATGTTTTTAGACAATCCTATCCTTGGAGTAGGTGTAGGTAAAAATAGAGAAGAGCGTCTTGAAATGACAGGTATTGCTGCAGCATCACACAACGAAGTAACTCGTCTTTTGGCCGAGCACGGTATGCTTGGTCTTTTTGCTTTGCTTATCTTAGTTTTCGTGCCTCTTAACTTATATCCTGCCAATAAACAAAATATATTTTTATTATCCTTTTTCTTTTTCTGGGCACTTACCATCAACCACGCAGCCATGCGATTGGCTGCTCCTGCTTTTGTCTATGCACTCTCGCTCTTAAAAGTTACTTTTAATGAGCCAACTGCTACACCCGAAAAAATTGAGATCAATGAAGTATAATAATAAGCTATTATGAAAACCCTTCTTTACATCGGAAACAAACTCTCTAAACACGGTTATACGCCTACTTCTATAGAAACCCTCGGTCTTTTTTTCGAGAAAGAAGGCTACACAATGTGCTATGCTTCCGAAAAAGAAAACCAACTCAAGCGGTTTTTAGACATGGGTTGGAGTGTTTTCAAAAACCGAAATAAAGCAGATTACATCATTATAGATACATACAGTACATTCAGTTTTTGGTATGCTTTTATGGTCAGCCAGTTGTGTAGGTTGTTCGAGCTAAAGTATATTCCTATTTTGCACGGAGGCAACCTCCCTCACCGTTTGGATAAAAATCCTCGATTATGCCAAATGGTTTTTAATCATTCATACAAAAATGTAGCTCCTTCGGGTTATTTGCTCGATGCGTTTCAGAAGCGAAATTACCCGAACTTGGTTTTCATACCCAATACAATCGAAGTAGAAAACTATCCGTTTCTGAATCGGGAAATCAAAACTCCAAAACTACTTTGGGTACGTTCGTTCGCTTGGCTTTATAACCCGAAAATGGCGGTTGATGTGCTGAAAGAATTACAAAAAAAATATCCTGATGCAAAGCTCTGTATGGTAGGCCCAGACAAAGACGGAAGTTTAGAGACAACCCGTCAATATGCCAAAGAACAAAGTGTGGAAGTAAAATTTACGGGCAGACTGTCTAAACCTGAATGGATAAAACTATCGGAAGAATACAATGTTTTTATCAATACCACCAATTTTGACAATACGCCTGTAAGTGTCATGGAAGCACTCTGCCTCGGATTGCCTGTGGTTACTACCAATGTCGGAGGAATTCCGTTTTTATTAAAAAACCAACAAAATGCACTTTTAGTAAACAAAGAAGATACAGACGCAATGGTTTCTGCTATCGAAACACTCATCAACAATCCGGAATCGAAAGATAGCATCGTCAAAAATGCGTTAGATTTGGCTAAAACTTTTGACTGGAATGTAGTTAAAGAACAATGGAGAAAACTGCTCAATTAAAACTAAACCACTATGGACCGAAAGTCCATAGGTTTGATTTCAGACTGAAAGTCTGATTGAAAAAAAAACACGGATTAAAGGATTTACATAGATTTTTTATAATCCTAAAAATCCTTTAATCCGTGGCAAAAATTTTTAGAAACTGAAAGTCTTGCACTGAAAGTGCATAGTTTCAACTAACGAATGAGACCAATGAAAAGCCAAAACATTACTATAAGCTGTAAACCGTAAACTAACTTCATAACTACCACACAAAAAAATATTATATTTGTACTTTAATTCAAAAACACTTATGAAAAAGACATTCATTTTAGCATCTTTGGCTATAGCCTTGTTTAGCTGCAAAAAACAAGAGCAACAACCCACAGAACCCGAAGTTGCAGTTACTTATTCCACATTCGGAGAAGAAATTACAGCCGATAAAGCTGTTTCGCAAGACGAAATGTTAGATAAATTTCAAAACCTGAAAGAAGGAGACACCATTCCTATCAAATTCAAATCCACCATTTTAGACGTTTGTCAGAAAAAAGGTTGCTGGATGAGTATGGACTTAGAAGGCGATAAAGATGCTTTTATCCGCTTTACGGATTACGGATTTTTCGTTCCACTCGATGCTGCCAATCAAGAAAGTATTGTTGAAGGTCGTGCATTTTTGAGTGTCGTTACCGTTGATGAGTTAAAACATTATGCCAAAGACGGAGGAAAATCTCAAGAAGAAATTGATGCCATTACCGAGCCGAAAATCACTTATGCCATTCAAGCTGACGGAGTGTTGATTCAGGATAGAATTGCAGTAGAAACAACAACCGACGAAATTAATAACTAATGAAAAAAATTGTTTTCTGTTTTTTGGGCTGCTTACTGATTGGGGCTTGCAAAGAAAATCCGCAACCCGAACAAGTTGTTACACAAAACAACAAAACTTCGTCATCGTTCAAGATGTACGAAATGTCAGAAATGGCTACCCTGATGGAACAAATGTATGCGGACAACCAACGCATCAAACAGAAAATAGAAAACAACGAATTAGATTTCGGAGAGTTTCCTGAATACTACCTGAAAATTCACAGTGCCCAAATGACCGACCCCGACGAGTTTGACGATTTCTTCAAATCAGAAGCCCTAAAGTTTCTTGCAACGCAGCAATTAATTTATACCGATACGGTTCATATCAAAGAAAACTTTAACAATATGGTCAATGCCTGTATCGAATGTCATCACAAAAAATGTACAGGACCTATTGAGCGCATCAAAAAACTTTACATAGAATGAAAAAAATCACTTTGCTTTTTGCTTTATGCCTTTCAACCTTCTTGTCTGCTCAACATTACAGCGGATACGAATTTGTGGTAGTTCCTGAAAAATTCGATTTCTTGAGCGAATCCAATCAGTATAACCTCAACGAGCTTACTAAATTCCTAATAAGCAAAAAAGAAGTAACCGCTTTGTTCGAAACAGAAGTAAAACCTATCGAATACAGCATGAACGAATGTGGTGTACTAAGGCTGAATGTTACCAAAGAAAAATCTTTTCTAAACACAAAACTAAAAATAACATTAAGAGATTGCAGGGGAAACATAATAGCAGAAAGCACAGGTTCGAGCAGAGAAAAAGAATACAGAGTAGCTTATAATTATGCACTAAGAGAAGCTTTCGATTTGCTTTATCTGCCTCCCAAAGAAGTTACCCAAAAAAGACTCCAAGCTGATGCTCCTCAAAAAGACCTCGACCAACCCAAAGATTCATCGTATCTGTATGCAAAAAAAACGGGGCAAGGCTATAAGCTATACGATAGCGAGGAAAACGAAAAATACACACTTTTCAAAACTTCAAAGGCAGACCAATTCATCATTTCTAATAACCTCATAAACGGAGCTTTGTACAAAGCCAAAAACAAAGATGAATGGACTTTAGAGTACCTTAAAGACGAACAAGTCATTACAGAAACCCTGAAAATCGCTTTTTAAATATTTTTCGTAAAATTCGCTTAAATTACATGCAGCTATATAAGCAAATATCCTCCTGATATTTGTCAAGACAACCATGCCTTTTGTTTCGGTTACTATATAAATATTCCTTAAATTTGTCCTGTTTTTCGAGGATTAAAAAATCCTAAATCTCAAATTCTAAATAGAAAAATGACTTGAGCTTGTAAGAGCATCAGACAAATAAAAAAACAATAAACTCGACGAATGAAATACAATCCGAATGAAATCGAGCCGAAATGGCAACAATTTTGGGCAGAAAATCAGACTTTTAAAGCAGAAAACCCCAACATCCAGCACCCATCATCCAACACCAAACCTAAATATTACGTATTGGATATGTTTCCGTATCCTTCGGGAGCAGGACTTCACGTGGGGCATCCGTTAGGGTACATTGCTTCAGATATTGTAGCTCGATACAAACGCCACCAAGGATTCAACGTGTTGCATCCTCAAGGTTATGATTCTTTCGGACTTCCGGCTGAGCAATATGCGATTCAAACCGGGCAGCATCCTGCCATTACGACCGAAACTAATATCAAAAGATACCGTGAGCAATTAGACAAAATCGGTTTTTCGTTCGATTGGTCTAGAGAAGTTCGCACTTCGAATCCTGATTATTACAAACACACACAATGGATTTTCATCCAATTGTTTGAGTCTTGGTATAATGTGGAATCAGACAAAGCAGAAAGCATTTGTTCGCTTATTATAAAATTCGAACAAGAAGGAAACGCCAACGTAAAAGCGGTTTGTGATGCTGATATCGAAATCTTCACAGCCGAGCAATGGAAAGCGTTTTCGCCTGATGAGCAACAAAGAATTTTATTAAAATACCGTTTGACTTATTTGGCAGAAACCGAAGTAAACTGGTGCCCTGCCTTGGGAACAGTTCTAGCCAATGACGAAATCGTAAACGGAGTATCGGAACGTGGAGGACATCCTGTTATCCGTAAGAAAATGAAACAATGGAGTATGCGAATTTCGGCTTATGCAGAGCGTTTATTACAAGGTTTAGAAACCATCGACTGGACAGAAAGCCTCAAAGAATCGCAAAGAAACTGGATCGGGAAATCGGTAGGTGCTTCTGTTGAGTTTCGTGTTCTACCTCACCCCCAACCCCTCTCCAAAGGAGAGGGGAGCGAAACCCCTGACAGACATAATGATTATGGATTTATGACTGCAAATCCTGACAAAGCCAAAAAATTAGTTGTAAATGCCCGTGAAAACAGGAAAAATTCAACAGAAGCAGAAGATTTAGTTTGGCAGGAAATCAGAAACCAGAAGTTAGGAGTAAAATTCAGAAGACAACATTATATAGACAATTTTATTGTGGATTTTGTTTGCCTTGACAAGAACTTGATAGTTGAAGTTGATGGAGAATACCACGAAACTCAAAAAGAATATGACGAAAACAGAACTTATGAATTAGAAAGATTTGGTTTTAGAATTATCCGATTTACTAATGATGAGGTTCTGAAAAACACAAAAGAAGTTCTTTCAAAAATAAAAACGGAATTATCAAAGACAACTCGTTCCCCCCTCTCCTTTGGAGAGGGGCTGGGGGTGAGGTTTATAGAGATATTCACCACTCGTCCTGACACCATTTTCGGAGTATCGTTTATGACTTTGGCTCCCGAACACGATTTGGTGGCTCAAATCACAACGCCAGAGCAAAAAGCAGCGGTTGAGGCTTATATTGAGGCTACAGCCAAACGTTCGGAAAGAGAGCGTATGGCTGATGTAAAAACCATTTCGGGAGTATTTACAGGAGCTTATGCGGAACATCCGTTTACCAAAGAACCGATTCCGATTTGGATTGGCGACTACGTATTGGCAGGTTACGGAACCGGAGCTGTTATGGCTGTTCCGTGTGGAGATGAACGTGATTATGCTTTTGCAAAACACTTCGGAATTGAGATTAAAAACATTTTCGACAAAGATATTTCCGAAGCCGCTTATACTGAAAAAGGCGGTTTCACTTTCGTGAATTCTGATTTCTTAAACGGATTGGATTACAAAGCCGGAACTGCAAAAATCATTGAAGAGCTAGAAAAAATCGGAGCCGGAAAAGCCAAAGTAAACTACCGTTTACGTGATGCAGTTTTCTCACGTCAACGTTATTGGGGAGAGCCATTTCCAGTTTATTATGTGAATGGTTTGCCACAGATGATAGATAGCAAATATTTACCTGTTCGTTTGCCAGAAGTAGAAAAATATTTACCAACCGAAGACGGTCAACCACCACTCGGAAATGCCTCGGTTTGGGCTTGGGACACCGTGAACAATCAGGTGGTAGAAAACTCAAAAATCGATAACAAAACGATTTTCCCACTAGAGCTAAACACTATGCCGGGTTGGGCGGGTTCGTCTTGGTATTGGATGCGATATATGGACGCTCACAACGATGCTGAGTTTGCCTCAAAAGAAGCCTTGGACTATTGGCAAAACGTGGATTTATATATTGGCGGTAGTGAACACGCTACAGGACACTTGCTGTACAGCCGTTTTTGGAATAAATTCCTAAAAGACAGAGGTTTTGCTCCAACCGAAGAACCGTTTAAAAAGCTGATTAACCAAGGGATGATTTTGGGGATGAGTGCTTTTGTTTATAGAGTTCAAGCATTAAAAAATGAATATGATACATATTATGTTTTTCAAACGCCTAAGCCAGTTTTTATATCAAATACAGTTCTTGGTAAAATAAGTAATAATGAACTTGATAAAAACTTAAATCCAGAAATTTATAAATTGTTAGTAGGATATTTTAAAGAAAATTTTGTCGAAATAAATTTAGAAAATATTGAATTTAGCTTCAATCCAATTCACGTTGATTTATCTTGTATCAACGACGTAACTAACGAGTTAGATATTGAGAAATTCAAAGCTCATCCGCTGTATTCTGATTATAAAGATGCTGAATTCATTTTAGATGACAATGGCAAATATATTGTAGGTCGTGAAGTCGAAAAAATGTCAAAATCCAAATATAACGTAGTCAATCCGGATGATATTTGTAACGAATACGGAGCGGATACCTTGCGTTTATACGAAATGTTCTTAGGACCACTTGAGCAAGCCAAACCTTGGAACACAGCCGGAATTACAGGAGTTTTCGGGTTCTTGAAAAAATTGTGGAGGTTGTATTTTGACGACAACGGCCTAAACGTAACCGACGAAGAGCCTACGAAAGAAATGTACAAATCGCTGCACAAAACCATCAAAAAAGTAACCGATGACATCGAGAACTTCTCGTTCAACACTTCGGTTTCGCAGTTTATGATTTGTGTGAATGAGCTTTCGCAACAAAAATGTCACCACAGAGCGATTCTCGAGCCTTTGGCGATTTTGATTTCGCCTTATGCTCCGCATATAGCTGAAGAATTGTGGCATCAGTTAGGTCACAACGAAAGTATTGCTACGGCTCCGTTCCCTATTTTCGACGAAAAACACTTGATTGAATCCGAAAAAGAATATCCGGTTTCGTTCAACGGAAAAATGCGTTTTACTATCAATCTTCCGCTGGATTTATCGGTAGCAGAAATCGAGAAAATCATTTTATCAGACAGCAGGACCCAAGAACAATTGCAAGGTCGCGAACCGAAAAAAGTAATTATAGTTCCTGGAAAAATTATAAATTTAGTTGGGTAGTATTTTTGAAGATTTCAAAGCAAGATATAGTAAAGAAGATTAAAAAACACAGAAAAGACTCTTTGTGGGGGCATTTTTTGACTTCATTTTATCTAACTCAAGATGTTTATGCAGATGTAAGAAAAGATAAAATAATTGTTTGGAATTGGGGATTCTTGTTTGGGAGTTTTTATTCTGTAATTATCTTTGAATTTAATTCAAAAAATGAATTAATAAAAGTTTCTGATAAACTAAATAGTTTTGGAAAACTACTATCGCTGTTGATATTGGGAGGCTTTTCTTTTCCTTTTTTGAGCTTGTTTTTTGAAGATTTCAATGTTAGGCTTATTTTTGTGATAATAATTTATCTCGTATTTATAGCTATAGTTGCACTAATTGGGAAATCTATTTACAAATTTGAGAAGAACGAAACAAAAGAATATTATTTTAAGTTATTTGATATTGAAGAAAATTCAGAAAAAGAAAATAAACCAAGAAGAGAATGGTCTCTTAAAAATACAACAATCAGATTTTTTGCTTATTTACTTTGTTTGATGTTAAGTTTGATCAGTATTTTTATAATGTTAGATAATCCTGTAAATATCCTTTTAGGAGTAATTTTATTATCTATGGTTGCGAATTATCTCTATTTTGATTTAAAAATTATTTTAAAGAAGAACCGAAAAAAGTAATTATTGTTCCGGGAAAAATCATTAATATTGTAGGATAGTATTTTCCCACAAATTGCAAAAACTTAAAAAAAAACAAACCTGATGTCAGGCAGCATACAACATTATATCAACCAACTCAACGAAGCCCAACGAGCTCCCGTACTGCAAAAAGACGGACCAATGATTGTTATTGCAGGTGCAGGCTCGGGAAAAACTCGGGTACTGACCGTGAGAATTGCTAATCTGATGAGTCAGGGAGTTGATGCTTTTAATATTTTGGCTTTGACCTTTACCAACAAAGCTGCTCGCGAAATGAAAAATCGTATTGCTCAAATTGTGGGTAATAACGAAGCCAAAAATCTTTGGATGGGTACGTTTCACTCGGTTTTTGCCCGAATCCTCAGAGCCGAAAGTGCCAAACTCGGTTATCCGTCCAACTTTACGATTTATGACACTCAAGATTCGCAGAGGCTTATCGGAGCAATTATCAAAGAAATGCAGTTGGACAAAGATGTCTATAAACCCAAACAGGTACTAAATCGGATTTCGTCTTACAAAAACAGCCTGATTACCGTTAAGGCTTATTTTAACAATCCGGAATTGATGGAGGCTGATGCGATGAGCAAAAAGCCAAGAATGGGAGAAATTTATCAGAATTACGTAGAACGGTGTTTTAAATCCGGAGCTATGGATTTTGACGATTTACTACTCAAAACCAACGAATTACTCAGTGTTTTTCCAGATGTTCTGGCAAAATACCAAAACCGTTTTCGATATATCTTGGTAGATGAGTATCAGGACACGAACCATTCGCAGTATTTGATTGTAAAGGCTTTATCGGATAGATTTCACAATATTTGCGTAGTGGGAGACGATGCCCAAAGTATTTACGCCTTTCGTGGGGCAAACATCAACAACATTCTGAATTTTCAAAAAGATTATCCGAATGTAAAAACCTATCGTTTGGAACAAAATTACCGCTCCACCCGAAACATTGTTGAGGCTGCCAATACTATCATCGAAAAAAATAAAGTAAAACTCGAAAAAACCGTTTGGACACACAACGAAGACGGAGGAAAAATAAAAGTACACCGAAGTCTGACCGATGCAGAAGAAGGGCGTTTTGTAGCTTCGACTATTTTCGAACAAAAGATGCAAAACCAACTCCATAACGGACAGTTTGCCGTTTTGTACCGAACCAATGCTCAATCCAGAGCCATTGAAGATGCACTCCGAAAAAGGGATATTCCGTACAGAATTTACGGTGGATTATCGTTCTATCAACGTAAAGAAATCAAAGATGTTCTGGCTTATTTAAGGCTGATTATCAACCAGAAAGACGAAGAAGCTTTAGTTCGTATTATCAATTATCCGGCTCGAGGAATCGGTGGAACAACACTAGAAAAATTAACCGTTGCAGCCAACCATTACAAACGTCCTATTTTTGAAGTAATGGAAAACATCGACAAAATCGACCTGAAACTCAACGGACCTACCAAGCAGCGTTTGCAGGATTTTGTAACGATGATTAAGAGTTTTCAGATTGTAAACCAAAGCAACGATGCTTTTTTTACTGCCGATTACGTAACCAAAAAATCAGGACTTTTTCAAGAGCTCAAAAAAGAAGCTACCACTCCCGAAGACGTGGCTCGTATGGAAAACGTGGAGGAACTCTTAAACGGTATCAAAGACTTTATCGAAGGACAAAAAGAAGTGGACGGAGCTACCGGAAACCTCTCTGAATTTTTAGAAGATGTCGCCTTAGCCACCGATTTAGACAAAGATACCGGAGATGATGACCGAGTAGCCATGATGACCATTCACTTGGCAAAAGGATTAGAATTTCCGTATGTTTTTATTGTCGGATTGGAGGAAGACTTATTTCCGAATGCAATGAGCCTGAACTCCAGAACCGAACTCGAAGAAGAAAGACGACTTTTTTACGTAGCCCTTACCCGAGCCGAACAACAAGCCTATTTGTCTTATTCGCAAAGCCGGTACAAATGGGGAAAGTTAGTCGATTGCGAACCCTCGAGATTCATCGAAGAAATTGATGATAAATATTTAGAATACAGCAATCCGGATTTCAATAAAGGCTACCGATACAAACCGAGCTTTAATGTAGATATTTTCGGAGATGTCGATAAATCTAAACTCCGTCAGACAAAACCTGCTAACGGAGCACCTCCGAAGTGGGCTCAAGACGATATGCAAAAACCCGATACGGTTAGAAATTTGCGAAAGCTAAAACCTGCTTCGAGCGAAAGTCCAAGTACAAATGCTACCGATAGCAAACTCACTGTTGGAAATATCGTACTCCACGAACGCTTCGGAAAAGGAAAAATCCTGAATATCGAAGGCGTGGGAGCAGACAAAAAAGCCGAAATTAGATTTGATGTCGGAGGAATTAAAAAATTGCTTTTGCGGTTTGCAAAGTTAGAAGTTATCGGATAAAAACACTTGAAATATAAATCCCCAAAACTCGATATTCGAATTTTGGGGATTATTTTATAGCTCCTTTATAGGTCTTATTTTTGTTTTGCCTTATATTCATTTAGCTTATCGGTCATTTCTAAGGCTCCGTAAATTCCTACTAAATTAGCAATAGCGTATTCGTTATTAGGATCTATTGACAGGGCTTTTTCAAAATGAGGAATGGCACTTTTCAGAATGTCATCTCTTTGTTTTTTCAACTCATCATATTTTTTGTTATCGGCTGCCGAAAACCCTGTAATAGCATTCATTTTTTCTACAATCTTTTCTTCATCTTTTAGAACAAGAGCTCCTAAATTAATATGTGCATCAACGTACTTAGGGTTTAGCCGAATGGCTTTCTGATAATACTCTCTCGCTTTTTCAATATTTCCGGTTTCAGCAGTTATAACACCAAGATTAAAGTACAAATTCGGATTGTTTGGATCTTTGCCTACAGCCTCCTTCATCAGATTTTCAAACTTATCCATTTCGTTATTCTGATAGCGGAATTCTGCTTCTAATAAAAGTAAATCCATATCATTCGGGCTTTCTTTTCTGGCATCTTCCAAAAGACTTACTGCTCTTGACTTCTGATTTACCTGATTATAAATCAGCACCATATTCTTAAGTATTTCAGGTTTTTTAGACGGATCTTTTTCTTGTTTTGGATCTGAATATTCTCCCGATTTAACTGCTGCATCCAGCATTACTTTATTATCCCCGAAGCTCTCTCTTTCTCCTGTGTTTTTATTAAGAGCTGTATAATAAACACCTTCTCCGGTAAAATTCATATCTAAGAGTTCCTGATAATATTCTAATGACGTGTTGTAATCCGGAACGCTCAAGGCTGTAGAAGCGGCATAATACAGATTCATCGGATCTTTGTCTAAATCGTAAATGGCCTTAAAAGCACTTGTTGCCTCACGGAATTTTTTGTTATTATTAAAGTCTAACGCTTTTTGAAATGCTTGTGCTCTGAGTACTGGCAAAATTTCGGCATTGAATTTATCAGTAAAAGTTTGGCGTTTGGCGTTTTCTTCAGCAGCTTTTAGTTTATTAAAGCTGTCTGCTGCTCTATTAAGAGCATCAACATTGTTGGCTTTTAAAGCTTGTTGTAATTCAAAATTTCCTTTGTGATAATAAAATTCAGCTTGTTCTTCGGGTTTAGCATTTCCGATGTATGGAGCAGTTGCATCAATAATTCCCTGAAGTTCTCTATAATCGGCTTCAGTTGGAGCTTTTTTATCCATAATCTTTTTCATCGCCTTGATTTCGCTTTTTTGGGCATACATTCCCGTAGCAAAAAGCAATGAAAGCGATACTAACATATACTTTTTCATATAATTCAGTTTTTAAAGTTTAATTATTCTTCTGTTTCTGTTTGTTGTGTTTCTGATGCATTGTCATGGCTTTCTTCGTTGAGGTTGTTTTCCACGTTTTCGTCGATTTCTTCCTCATCTTCTCTCATTACCATAGCTACAGCTGCAATCGAATCACTTCCTTTGATGTTAATCAGGCGAACTCCCTGAGTAGCTCTACCCATTACTCGCAAGTCAGAAACTTTCATTCTGATGGTAAGCCCTGATTTGTTAATAATCATCAGATCATCTTCGTCAGTAACTACGTTTATCGCAATTAACATACCAGTTTTTTCGGTAATATTTAGAGTTTTTACTCCTTTACCTCCACGGTTGGTAATTCGGTACACGTCTTCTCCGTCATCGTCCACAAGTTTGGTACGCTTTCCGTAACCGTTTTCAGTAACTACGAGAATTTGCGAATCGTTTACATCGTTTTTGTCAATAGAAACCATCCCGATTACTTCGTCTTTTTCATCGGCTAAAGTAATTCCTCGAACACCCGAAGCTGTTCTACCCATTGGTCGGGTTTTTTCTTCTTCGAAACGAACCAATTTACCTGATTTAGAGGCTATCAATACTTGGCTGTTTCCAGTAGTAAGTTTTGCTTCTAAAAGCATATCATCTTCTTTGATGGTAATAGCATTGATTCCGTTTTGTCTTGGTCTTGAATATTGCTCAAGTGACGTTTTTTTAACCTGACCTTGTTTGGTTACCATAATCACAAAGTTATTATCGATATAATCTTGGTCTTTAAGGTCTTGTGTACAGATAAATGCTTTTACTTTATCATCGTTTTCGATATTGATAAGGTTCTGAATCGCTCTACCTTTGCTGGCTTTACTTCCTTCCGGAATTTCATAAACCCGCATCCAGAAACATTTTCCTTTTTGAGTAAAGAACAACATATACTGGTGGTTTGTTGCCACATACATGTGCTCTAAGAAATCTTGATCACGAGTTCCGGCTGACTTCTGTCCTACTCCTCCTCTATTTTGCGTTTTGTATTCTGATAGCGGAGTTCTCTTGATATAACCGGCATGCGAAATCGTAATAACCACTTGTTCGTCTGCAATCAAATCTTCGATACTCACATCTCCTCCTGCATATTCGATAGTCGAACGTCTTTCGTCTCCGTATTTATCTCTGATTTCGATAAGTTCTTCTTTGATAAGATTCATTCTCAAATCTTTGTTTGCCAACAAATCTTTCAAGTGAGCAATGAGTTTCATGATTTCTTCATACTCTGCTCTTAGTTTGTCTTGTTCCAGACCTGTGAGTTGACGAAGTCTCATCTCAACAATAGCACGAGCCTGAATTTCGGACAAGCTGAAACGCTCAATCAATTTTGCTCTAGCTTCATCTCCGTCTTTTGAAGCTCTGATTAGCTTGATTACTTCATCAATATTATCTGAAGCGATGATAAGTCCTTCGAGGATATGGGCTCTTTCTTCTGCTTTACGCAATTCGAATTGTGTTCTGCGAACCACCACATCATGACGATGCTCTACGAAATGATGAATCAAATCTTTCAGATTCAACAATTCGGGTCTTCCGTTTACAAGAGCAATGTTATTTATACTAAAAGACGACTGAAGTTGTGTGAATTTATATAAGGTGTTCAGCACCACATTCGGAACTGCATCACGTTTGAGTTCATACACAATACGCATTCCGTTTCTGTCTGATTCGTCACGGATGTTTGAGATCCCTTCGATTTTCTTTTCATTTACCAAGTCGGCCGTACGTTTAATCATATCAGCTTTGTTTACTTGGTACGGAATTTCGGTTACAATAATAGACTCTCTTCCGTTTATTTCTTCAAAATTAGCTTTAGCACGCATTACCACTCTACCTCTACCGGTTTTGAAAGCTTCACGAACACCTTCGTATCCGTAAATTACTCCTCCTGTCGGGAAATCCGGAGCTTTGATGTAGTTCATCAATTCGTCAATCTCAATATCGTGATTGTCTATATAGGCTAAGGTTCCGTCAATAACCTCCGTCAGGTTATGAGGAGCCATATTGGTAGCCATACCCACAGCAATTCCTGATGCTCCGTTAATCAAAAGAGTCGGAACTTTGGTAGGCATAACTTTAGGCTCGTGAAGTGTGTCGTCAAAGTTGAGTTGAAAATCAACAGTTTCTTTGTCAATATCTGCCAAAATTTCTTCTGAAATTTTCTTCATTCGTGCTTCGGTATAACGCATTGCGGCAGGGCTGTCTCCATCAACCGAGCCAAAGTTACCTTGCCCGTCCACAAGCAAATAACGCAACGACCACTCTTGAGCCATACGTACCATGGCGTCATAAACCGAACTGTCTCCGTGAGGGTGATATTTACCCAAAACCTCTCCTACGATTCTGGCTGATTTTTTATGAGCTCTATTCGACAAAACTCCGAGTTCATACATTCCGTACAAAACACGTCTGTGAACAGGCTTAAGTCCATCCCGAACATCTGGTAAGGCACGGGAGACAATAACCGACATCGAATAATCGATGTAGGCTGATTTCATTTCTTCTTCAATGTTGATAGGTATTAACCTTTCTCCTCCTTCTGACATAGAAAATTACTCTTATTTAATGGTTAAAAATCTAATTTTATAAAACGTGCTAATGTACATCTTTTTTGCGGAAAAATAAAACACAATATTTTTAAATTAATTCTTTTTTTCGGTTGGTCAGATGAAAAATACTTAATTTTATGGTTTTTAAAATTTAAAGTATGAATTTCAGTAAAGAGGAACTTTTAAAATATTTCGAAAAAGTGTGTAAAAACACGCTAATGGAAACTTTAGAAATAGAGTTTATTGATGCCGGAAAGGATTTTCTTACTGCCAAAATGCCTGTCAATTCAAGAGTTCATCAGCCTATGGGACTATTGCATGGTGGAGCTTCTGTAGCCTTGGCAGAAAGCGTGGGTAGTGCAGCTTCGTTGATGTTTATAGATGTTACAAAATTTGAAGTACGAGGCATTGAAATCTCTGCCAATCACTTGAAAAGCAAAAGAGAAGGAACTGTTTTTGCCACAGCTAAAATCATCCATCGAGGAAAGACCATTCATCTGTGGGAAATAAAAATTACAGACGAAAATGACAACCTGATTTCACTTTGTAAACTAACCAATATCGTACTCCCTAAAAATGCTTGAAAAAATTCAGAAAAGCCTTTCCGAAAAACAGCCTTTTGTGATCTACGCAAAGCCCGACTCTATTAAGGTAAACGGTATTTTTCAAAAGAATAACACCCTGCACTATCTGGAGAATTTCACTCAAAAAGGTTTTGTTTTAGCTCCGTTTGACAGCACTCAAAAATCCGTGTTCTTGCCATTAGAAAATTCAGAATTCATACAAGAAATCTGGAACAAAGAGCTACCTATTAAAAACACATTACCCGACATTACCTCTGCCAATTCTGATAAGTATAGTTTTGAGAAATTAGTAGAAAATATGATTTCAGAAATCAAGAAAGGGCAAATAAGCAAAATAGTAGCCTCCCGGAAAGAAGATTTTTACCCTAAGAATTTAGACGTGATTCTTCTGCTCGAAAAAATGTTTTGCAAATACCCAACTGCATTTCGTTATTTTTTCTATCATCCGAAAATAGGAGTGTGGCTTGGAGCAACCCCTGAAAAACTGCTTTCATTAGAAAACAATATTTTGCAGACTATGGCTTATGCCGGAACTCAAAAATATGGAGGTAAAAAAGATGTAATATGGGAAGAAAAAGAAAGACAAGAACAGCAATTTGTAACCGATTTTATTATAGAAAATCTAACGCCTGAAACAGAAAACATAGAGCTATCTGAACCTTTTACCTCTAAGGCAGGGACGCTGTTGCATATCCGAACCGATATTAAAGCCAAGCTAAAAGAAGATTTTTCTTTAGAGAGAATTATCAGAAAATTACACCCTACTCCTGCTGTTTGCGGATTTCCGAAAGAAATAGCCAAACAATACATCCTTGAAAACGAAGATTACAACAGGAGTTTTTATTCCGGGTTTTTGGGAGAACTCAACATCGAAAAAAACAAAACTTCTGAATTGTATGTAAACCTCCGTTGCATGGAAATTCAAGACGATAAAGTAAGTTTTTATGTCGGTTGCGGAATTACCAAAGACAGTAATCCCGAAAAAGAATTTTTCGAGACGGTAAACAAATCCGTTACGATGAAGAGCCTTTTTTGATTGATGATTGAAGGACAACAATTTTTGATTTCAGATTTTCTGTTTACCTAAAATTGAACACTTTTTTATAACTTTATAACCTTATAACTTCATAACCTAAAAAAAACAATGAAATTAGATATATTAGCTTTCGGAGCACACCCTGACGATGTCGAATTAGGTTGTTCGGGCACTTTAGCCAAGGAAATTGCTTTAGGCAAAAAAGTAGGAATAATCGATTTAACTCAAGGCGAATTGGGCACTCGGGGATCGGTTGAAAAGCGATATCAGGAAGCTGCAAAGGCATCTGAAATTTTAGGAGTTACTGTTAGGCATAACCTTAAATTTCGAGACGGATTTTTTGTAAATGATGAAAAACATCAACTCGAAGTCATCAAAATGATTCGGAAATACCAACCCGAAATCGTGATTTGTAATGCTATTGACGACAGGCATATTGACCACCCGAAAGGCAGTAAGTTGGTTTCTGATGCTTGTTTTCTATCGGGTTTACGGATGATTGAAACCGAGCTTGACGGGAAAAAACAACAGGCTCACAGGCCTAACGTAGTGTATCATTACATTCAATGGAAAAATATTGAACCTGATTTTGTGGTGGATATTTCAGATTTTATGCAAAAAAAGTTAGATGCTGTATTTGCTTATGATTCGCAATTTTTCAAACCGAATTCTAACGAACCTGTTACTCCTATTGCTACTAAGAATTTCCAGGAAAGTATCGAATACAGAGCCAAAGATTTAGGAAGATTGATAGGAGCCAGCTACGCTGAAGGCTTTACTACAGAGCGATATGTAGCTGTAAATAGTTTGTCAGATTTGATATAAATGTTTTGCAGATGAAAACTTTTGTGTATATTTGCACTCTCAAATGAAAAAATGGTGATTGTAGCTCAGTTGGTTAGAGCGTCGGATTGTGGTTCCGAAGGTCGGGGGTTCGAGACCCCTCATTCACCCCAAGAAGGATTCAGGAAACTGAGTCCTTTTTTTTTGTTTTTGATGTTTTTATCAGGTAGTGTTTTCTTACCTCAATTATTTCTATCTTCGCATTATGAAAAATGAAAATATAATTTTCGGGATAAGAGCTGTAATCGAAGCCATCCATTCGGAGGCAAAAATTGATAAAGTATTTATTCAGAAGGAAGCTCAAGGCAATTTAATGAAAGAACTCTTCGGAGTTTTGAAGGCGAATAACATTAATTTTAATTATGTCCCTGTCGAAAAACTAAACCGATATACTCAAAACAATCATCAGGGAGTTGTGGCAACCATCGCTCCTATTAAGTTTTACGGAATTGAAGAATTACTCGAAGAAGTTTCTGCCAAAACAAACAAACCTTTGTTTTTGATTCTTGACGGAATTTCTGATGCACGAAACTTCGGAGCTATTATCCGAACAGCCGAGTGTACGGGAGTTAGCGGAATTATTATTTCTAAAACCGGAGCTGCACCTGTAAACGGAGATACGGTAAAAACTTCTGCAGGAGCTGTATTTAATGTTCCGATTTGCAAGGTTGATCACATAAAAGATGCTCTCTTTTATCTTCAATCTTCTGATATTGTTGTGGTAGCTGCAACCGAAAAAACAGACAACACTATTTATGATATAGATTTCAACAAACCTATTGCCATAATAATGGGTGCGGAAGACAGAGGAGTCAATCCGTCTGTGCTCAAAATCGTGGACAATAAAGCTAAACTTCCGATGTTCGGAACGATTTCTTCGCTTAATGTTTCGGTGGCTTGCGGAGCATTTTTGTATGAAGCCGTTCGGCAAAGATTATAACATTCAATCAGCTTATTTCCACCAAAACCGGACAATGGTCAGAGTGCTTGGCTTCGGGTAGAATTATCGCACGTTCCAATCGGGATTCCATAGGAAGACTAACCAGATTGTAATCAATTCTCCAGCCTTTATTGTTGTTTCTTGCATTGGCTCGGTAGCTCCACCAACTGTAATTATGGGGTTCTTTGTTAAAATGACGGAAGCTGTCTATAAATCCGTTTTTCATAAAAGTATCAAGCCATGCTCTTTCTTCGGGCAAAAACCCTGAAACATTGGCATTGCGTATGGGGTCATGAATGTCTATTGCCTGATGACAAATATTATAATCTCCGCTAATTATCAAATTCGGAATATCTTTTTTTAATTCATTAATGTATAGCTGAAAATCATCCATGTATCGGAATTTGTATCCTAATCGGTCAATATTTGTTCCTGAAGGCAGATACAAACTCATCACCGAAACATCATCGAAATCGGCTCTTAAATTCCTTCCTTCAAAATCCATATAGTCGATTCCCGTTCCGTAAACTACGTTTTTAGGTTCGATTTTCGATAAAATAGCCACTCCACTATACCCTTTTTTTTGAGCAGGATAATAATATTGGTACGAATAACCCGCCATTGCGATTTCCATTTTCGGGATTTGATCTTCGGTAGCTTTGATTTCTTGTAAGCAAATTACATCCGGACTTGCTTGTTGTAACCATTCTAAAAAGCCATTTTTGATAGCTGCACGTATTCCGTTTACGTTGTAAGATATTATTTTCATTTGTTGGTTGTTGAATTCCCTAACTCCGATAGAGTTTCGTTCCAAAAATAAAACAAAAAAGTCGTTTCAAAAAATAAAACAATTTAAACAATCATTAATTCGTATTATTTTAATTAATTTCAGGCTTTGAATTCTGTGAGAGTTGTAAAACAAAAAAGCCGTTTCAGAAAACTGAAACGACTTTAACCGTCAAATTGTAATCAAAAATAATATAACTATTAACCTTCGATAACTTCAACCTCTGCAGCTACTTTCCCTTTTCTTCCTTCTTCTTCTTGGTAGCTTACTTTGTCACCCTCATTAAGTGATTTTGATGACTTTAAACCTGTAATGTGTACAAAAATGTCATTACCTGTTTCTGAATCTGTAATGAATCCGTAACCTTTGGACTCATTAAAGAACTTTACTGTTCCTGTTTGCATTGTAAAAAAATAAATAATTAATGGCGTAAAGATAGTCTTTCTGAAAAATCTGGCACTATATAAAATCATTTTTTACAAAAAAAAATCATTTTAGCGACAAAAGTTTACAATAACATTATGACTACAAGCGTTCTTTAAGTGTTAAATTGCACACTTAAAACGGACAAACTATGAACACCATAAAAATACTTTGGGTCGATGACGAAATTGACCTCTTAAAGCCACATATCATCTTTTTAGAAAAGAAGAATTATTCTGTTACTACCGCTAATAACGGTCAAGATGCTCTTGATATTTTTGACAAAGAGAATTTTGATGTGGTTTTCTTAGACGAAAATATGCCCGGGCTTTCCGGATTGGAAGTACTTTCGGAGATGAAAGAAAGAAAAGCCTCCACTCCTATTATTATGATTACCAAAAGTGAGGAAGAATATATTATGGAAGAAGCTATCGGATCTAAAATTTCGGATTATCTGATAAAGCCCGTAAATCCGAATCAGATTCTGTTGAGCCTAAAGAAAAATCTTGATCACTCTCGTTTGATATCTGAAAAAACCACTCTGGATTACCAAAAAGAATTTCGTAAAATCTCTATGGATTTAGGAATGGTAAGAAGCTATGAAGATTGGGTGGACATCTACAAACGTCTGTTGTTTTGGGAATTAGAACTCGAAAATACAGAAAATTCGGCTATGATTGAAATTCTCGAAAATCAAAAAGCAGAGGCTAATTCTCAATTCGGAAAATTCATTGAAAGAACTTACGAAGACTGGTTCGAGCCCAATGCAGACAAGCCGATTATGTCAAATAACTTATTCCGAGAATTAGTCGCTCCTCATTTGGTCAAAAAAGAACAGCCCGTGCTTTTTGTAGTTATCGACAATTTGCGTTATGACCAATGGAGAGCCTTTGAACCTATTGTAAGTAATCATTACAAATTAGAAAAAGAAACGCCTTATTTCTCGATTCTTCCCACAGCAACTCAATATGCACGAAATGCCATTTTTTCAGGAATGATGCCTTTGGAGATGGAAAAAAAACTGCCTCAATATTGGAGAAATGATGTTGATGAAGGCGGAAAAAACCTGCATGAAGCCGATTTTTTAGCTGAACACCTCAAGCGTTTAGGGTTGAATATCAAACAAGAATACTACAAAATCACCAATTTTAGAGACGGAAAAAAATTGGCTGAAAACTTCAAAGGAGTAAAAAACAATGATTTGACTACGGTTGTCTATAATTTTGTGGACATGCTCTCGCATGCTAAAACCGAAATGGAAGTGGTCAAAGAACTCGCTTCGAACGACAAATCGTATCGTTCGCTCACACTGAGCTGGTTCAAAAATTCTCCTCTTTTGGAAATGATTCAACAAGCTCAACAAATGGGAATGAAACTCATCATTACCACCGACCATGGGACCATAAATGTAAAGAATCCGAGCAAGGTAATTGGAGATAAAAATACGAGCCTGAACCTGAGATACAAAACCGGACGAAGCCTAACTTATGAAGACAAAGATGTTTATGCAGTCAAAGATCCTAAGAAAATCGGACTTCCGGCCATCAATATGACCAGTTCGTTTATTTTCGCCAAAAGCGATTATTTTTTGGCTTATCAGAACAACTTTAATCATTACGTGAGCTATTACCGAAACACCTATCAGCACGGAGGGATTTCGCTCGAAGAAATGATCGTACCTTTTTTGGTTTTTAACCCAAAGTAAGAAAGCAAAGCAGTTTTAAGACAACCTTGTTATTTTACATTTATTAGCCAAGAAGCGAAACATAATCTGACAATTCGGGTCTTTCTTTAACAAAAGAAACTAACCATTCTCTGAGTTCTTCTATTTCGTAAGGCAAAAGTATATTGAGGGCTTTTTCTAATTCTTTGTAAAAAAGTAAGGGGTCAAAACTTACACTTTCTAACACCTTTTTTGTATAGGTAAACATAGCTCTTCCCATAGTTTTAAAAAAATTAAGTTGTGTTTTAAAAGTCTAAAGCAATAACGGAATTTTCGATTCAAAAATTGTGAAGTAAATGTTAAAAATGTAAGTTTTTAAACGCAAGGGTCATTTCTCTTTTTCCGATGGCTCCGTTTACTTTTTTTACTTCAAAACCACTTTCTTTCAGGTTTCTTGTAATCAGACTTCTACAGGCGTAAGTAGTTAAAATTCCTTTGTTTTTAAGTGCTCTGTACGTTCTTCTGAAAATGTCCAAACTCCAAAGCTCCGGTTGAACCCTGTATCCGAAAGCGTCAAAATAAATAAGATCGAAACAATCTTCGAAACAAATTTCTTCAAATCTTAGTTGTTTTTTTTGCAAAGAAAAAGAATCGGAAATATTGTGTTTATTCTCCCACTCCAGCAAATGTAATTTTAGAAAGTCATTTTGTCTGTCTGTTACGCTTAGTTGTTCAGGATAATTCAGTTGGTTATAAAATTTTTCCGAAACCGGAAAAGCTTCGATTGCCGTATAATCTATTTTTTGATTTCGGTTTTCGCTTTCCAGCAAAGTGATAAAAGCATTAAGACCTGTTCCGAAACCTATTTCGAGAATAGAAACTTCTTTTTTATCCGAAAAGAAATCCAATCCGTTTTTGATGAAAACGTGATAGGCTTCCTGAATAGCTCCGTGTTTAGAATGATAGCTTTCGTTCCACTCGGGCAGATAAATCGTAAGCGAACCGTCATTGGTTTTGAGAAGTTCCTGTTTGGGTTTACTCATTTATTTTGATTTCAAACATAACATCCCAATTTTTTCCGGTAACAAAAATAGTTTTCGTGTCCGGATTATAGGCTATTCCGTTGAGTACATCAAGTTCTCTGTGTTGAGTAACTTTCGATTTCAAGGCTGATAAATCAATTACATTTTCAACCGAACCTGTTTTTGGGTCAATAATAGCAATGGCATCTCGGGTATAAATGTTGGCAAATATTTTTCCGTCAACCCATTCCATCTCGTTTACTCCCTGAATTTTGCTGTTAGCTGTATAGACATTTATATAATCAATTTGTTCCATAGTTTCAGGATTCAGGATATACACCGTTTCCGTTCCGTCCGAGAAGTAAATATTTTTTCCGTCGTTACATAATCCCCAACCCTCGATTTTTTTGAAATAAGTAAATTTTTCTTCTTTTTCTAAAGTGTCAGGGTTGTAGATAAAGCCTTCATTTTCTCTCCAAGTAAGCTGGTAGAGCTTCCCGTTAAAGACAGTGAGGCCTTCTCCAAAATACTTATTTTCTAAATTCGTTTTCGAAATTACTGCTCCTGTTTTGTAGTCTGTTTTTCTAATAGATGAGCGTCCGTATTGTCCTGTGCTTTCGTAAAGAATTCCATTATAAAATTCTAAACCTTGTGTATAGGCTCCAATATCGTGGTTGTAGGTGTTTATGATTTCGTAATCAAGTAGCCTTGGCTCTATGTTTGATACCACCTCAATATTTGCATTTGTTTCTTGGGTTTTTCCTGAAAAATAGACTAATGCTTTAATGGGTTTTTTTCCGAATTTTTCGTTTTTCAATTCGTAAGAGACTTTTTCGTTGCCTTTTACCGATGCAATTCGCTTATTATTAAAATAATACACCACCGAGTCTATTTGCTTGTTTTTTTCGTTTACAATCTCCAAACCGATAACTTCGTCCGATTTGTGATGTTGTTTGAGTTTAGATGTATCAATTCTAAAATTGGGAGTGTCATCTCCACAAGAAAAAAAGATTGCACCTAAGACAAAGATTATAAACAGATTATATTTTTTCATACCCGAATATTGCTAATATTGTTAAAACAGATGTTTGCAAAGATAGAAAATTATCATACCTTTGCAAAGGCAAGTCCTACACGACCAGCTCCTGCAAAATCCTCCAGGGTGGGAACACAGCAAAGGTATGTGGTTGTAGCGGTGCGATGTAGGTCGCTTGCCTTTTTTTATTACTACTTCCTCAAATTTTTCATTTTTACTTTTCGAGAAAACAAAAAACCAATAGCTCTTTGGTTCGAAACAGTATTCTAATCACTCATACCCCTAAAGAATATCTTTAAAAACAGGCAGTAAACCTTTCTTTTGCTCGTCAAACTGAATTTAACTTATGAACTCAAATTTGTAAACAAAATACAAAACTAAACCAGCTCAGAATGTCAAGGTATGACTTACTGCCTATTTATGATAAATTATTTATACTCCTTAATCAAATAGATATACACAGGAAAGTGGTCGCTGTAACCTACTTCGTTGTTAGCATTTCGGAGTGGGTAACCTTTGTATCGTCCGGTTTGTTGAACTAAATACGGTTTATTGAAAATTCCTGCTTTCCAATATTTATAAGTAGAATAATCTTTGTCATTATTATCCAAAAAAGAACCTGTAATAATGATTTGGTCAAACAAGTCCCACGCATCTCGGTAAGCCAGTGTTCCCAATCCTTTTCTTGACATTTCTTCAAAAGGATTGAACATTCCTTGCATAGGTGTATTTTCTTTTTTGCGTTCGGCTCCCAAAGATTTTTTGATACTCTTATTATACGGGCCGTCATTCATATCTCCCATAGTCATCACTTTAGCTTTCGGATTGATTTTCTGCAAAGAATCAATGATTTTTTTGTTCAAAGCTCCGGCTGCCTCACGATACGGACTGCTTCTTTTTTCTCCTCCCGAACGTGAAGGCCAGTGATTTACGATAAAGTGCATTTCCTCTCCATCTAAATATCCGCTTACCAAAAGCTGGTCTCGTGTATAAACTCTCTTTCCATCACCATCTTTAATATACAAAGGTATGCTTGAAGAAGAAGAAACAATAAAATCTTTTTTTCTGTACAAAAGAGCCACATCAATTCCCCTTCGGTCAGGAGAATCAAAATGAGCTATTCCGTAATCTTTTCTGATGAGTTTAGGTTGCTTTACTAAATCTTCAAGTACACCTCTGTTTTCTATCTCACTTACTCCGATGATGGTTGGAGATTCTGTTTGTTGTTCGTTTACGCCAATTTCCGAAATAACACGGCTCAGGTTGTTTAATTTCTGTACATATTTTTGATGTGTCCACGAATTTCTTCCTTCCGGAGTATATTCTTCATCGTAGATTTCCGGATTTCTAATAGTATCAAAGAGGTTTTCCAGGTTATAAAAAGCAACTGTATGCACTTTATATTTTTTCTGTTGTGCCTGAACAGCAGTAGCTGCTAGTAAAAACAAAGCAAACGGAATCAGGATTTTGGTTTTCATAAATTAGTTAATTTTACAGTTATATTTAATTTTTATTGATTTTAATTTTGTGTAAACTCTTAAACAAAACTTCTGCCAAAAGTAATTAATATTATTAAATGATGTACATTTGCCCTGAATTAAGAAATTGTTTCTTTTTTACAAATACTTATATTATACTAATTTTAATTCTATGAGAAAACTCGTATTGAGCATCTTATTTGTGATGCAAACTGTTTTGGTTTTTGCTCAACAAACCGGTTCTATTACCGGAAAAGTAATTGATTCGAAAAATCAAAAACCGCTCCACAATGTGGTTGTATCTCTTCAGAACACCAACTACACAAAACTTACCGGTATTGATGGGGCTTTTCTTTTCGAAGAAGTTTCTTCGGGAAATTATTTAATTCAAATCAGAAACAACGGATTTGTTACCCAATTATTTCCTGTTGAGCTGGAAGAAGGACAACTATTAGATTTATCAACTATTGTCTTAGAAGAAGACATTACAGCAGAACAAGAGTTGAGTTTAATTACTCTTACCGAAAACGATTTGGGAGATGACAACTCAGGTTCAGAAACTACATCGGGGCTTTTACAGGCCTCCAGAGATGTGTTTGAACAAGCTGCCGCTTATAATTGGGGACAAGCTCGTTTTAGAGTAAGAGGTTTAGACAACGAATACGGAAATGTTATGATTAATGGTATTCACATGAACAAACTCTATGATGGAAGACCTCAATGGAGCAATTGGGGAGGGCTGAACGACGCTACTCGTAACCAAGAATTCACCTCAGGTTCAAAACCTTCTGATTACACATTCGGAGGAGCTTTGGGAGTTCAGCATATCAACACAAGAGCTTCGCACCACAGAACGGGTTCAAGAGTTTCAGTTTTAGGAACTAACACCAACTATAACTGGAGAGTTATGGGGACTCACGCTTCGGGTATGGACAAAAACGGTTGGGCTTACACCGTTTCTGCTTCGTACAGAATGTCAAACGAAGGTCATTTTGAAGGAACAGATTATGATGCTAAATCTGCTTTTTTGGCGGTTGAAAAAAGATTCAATGACAAACACAGTCTGAATTTTACGTCTATGTACGCTCAAAACAGCAGAGGAAAAAACTCTCCGAATTCGGAAGAAGTAAACGATTTGATGGGAATACGATACAACTCTTACTGGGGTTGGCACAACGGAAAAAAACGCAACTCTCGTGACAAAGACGTAGAAGAACCGATTTTGATGTTGAGCCACTATTGGAAATTGAGCGATAATACCCGACTAAGCACCAACGTAGCTTATCAATTTGGACATATTGCCAATTCTCGTATTGATTTTTTTAAGGCCGATAACCCTGACCCGACCTATTACAGGAATCTTCCGAGTTATGCAACTACTGCCTTTGATAATAACGGAAATTATATCGGAGATACTCTGGAACAATTGGCTTTGGCAGAACAATTAAAAGATACTTTTTTGGCAAATAGCCAACTCAATTGGGATAATATGTATTATGCCAATGCTAATCCTGAATTAAACGGACGTAGTGTTTATGTTTTGTACGAAGACCGAGTAGAAGATAAATTATTCACAGCAAGTTCTATCCTTAATTCAAGACTTTCTGATAACATCACTCTGAATGCAGGGATAAATTACCGCAAACTAAGATCTGAAAACTTCCAACACCTTACCGATTTGTTAGGAGGTCAATATTTTATGGATTACGACCCGTTCTTTATGGATTATCCAAATAATGAAATGCAAGCAGACTTGAGAAATCCGGACAGAGCTGTCGGAGAAGGAGATCGTTTCGGATACAATTACGCTTTGCACGCTAATGTGGCCGATTTGTTCACACAATTCAAATTCACGTATGACAAGATTGACTTTTACTTAGGACAAACTTATAGTCATTCAAGATATCAAAGAGAAGGACTCTTTCAAAATGGTATTTATGCAGATAATTCATACGGAAAAGGAGATAAAATAATTTTTGAAAACTTTGGCTTCAAAGGAGGTTTGACTTACAAATTGACAGGTCGTCATTTGTTAGACTTTAATGCGATGCACATGACCAAAGCCCCTACCCTCAGAAATACATTTCCGAATGCTCGTTTGAGCAACGCCTTAACCAACGGAATCACAAGCGAAACCATTTCGAGTGCTGATGCAAGTTATATCATAAGAGCTCCAAGGTTCAAAGGTCGTTTAAGCGGATTTTACTCAAAAATACAAGATGCTACCGAAATCGGATTCTTCTTTACCGAAGGCCTCGGATTACTCGGAGAAGGTTCTGATGGAAACCAATTCGTAGCCGAAATCATAAGCGGATTAGACAAACAAAACGTAGGAGTTGAATTGGGTGCTGAGTATCAAATTACTCAAACACTAAAAGCTACTTTTGCAGGAAGTATTGGACAATATATTTATGCTAATAACCCAAATGTATCCCTGAACATTGACAACCTGAAAGGAATTTACAATTTAGGAGAAGCTAAACTTAAAAATTACAGACAATCAGGTATGCCTCAGACTGCTGCTTCATTAGGATTGGAGTACAGAAGTCCTAAATTCTGGTGGGTTGGAGCTAACGTAAACTATCTTGACCATAACTACCTTGATATTTCTGCCATTATGAGAACTGACAACTTCTTTGCGGCTCCGGGCGATTCGGGATTTTCGATTCCTGATTTTACAGACCACAATGGAGAGGCTGTCGATGTATATGAAACCGGTAGAGAATATTTAAAACAAGAAAAATTTGAATCAATTATGTTGGTAAATCTAATCGGAGGAAAATCGTGGAGAGTTGGTAATAAATTCATCGGTTTATTTGCCAACATCAACAACCTCTTTGACATCGAATACAAAACAGGAGGTTTCGAGCAAGGACGTAACGCAAGTTTTACAGAAGTGTACCAAGACCATCAAGGACCCAACCGTTCTTTCGGACCTAAGTATTTCTATGGTTTCGGACGCACCTATATGCTTAACCTTTATATGAACTTCTAATTCATTAAATGAAAAAATTATGAAAGCAAACATTTTAAAATATAGCTTACTTACTGCAATAGCACTAACCGTATTTACTTCTTGTGTAGGAGAAGATGATTATGCTCTTCCTGCCTACAAAGACAAAGTTGTAATTACTGCCCAAACCCCTTTTAAAGAAACCTTTGAGGGACATACAGAAGGAAGCGGTTCAAACGAAGTTGCCGTAACCTCAGGAGGATGGTTTAATGCAAATATCGGAACAGGAAACAGACTGTGGCATGTTAGACAGTTTAGTAATAACAAATTTGCCGAATTCTCATCGTTTTATTCTAATAATAACCAAATAGACGAGACGTGGTTGATTACCCCTAAACTCGAATTGCTTGATGAGTCTTATTCTTTTTCATTTGAAACTCAGGTAAGATTTTATACTAATGACAACCTTTCTGTTTATATCTCAACCGATTTTGACGGAACAGCAGAAGGAATAGAAACAGCTACTTGGACACCCTTAAATACTTTTATTTCAAGTGCTGCCCAAGACGGAAACAATGAGTTTACCGGTAGCGGTGTTATCAGTTTGGACGAATACAGTAATTCTACCGTAAGAATCGGGTTTAAGTATGTAGGGAACAAATCAACCGGAGAGACTTCTACTTATCAGATAGACAACGTAACAATTTTTGAAAATTAAAATATATGAAAACAAATTTTTTAAAAAACATATTCTACTCATTCTTAGCCATAATCTTTATTACAAGCTGTGCTAACGATGATGATTATAGTGCACCTAACTTTATCTGTGAAGACCAAACCGAAGGACTTACTGCCAACATAAGCGGAGAAGACCTGTATGCTATGGCTACTGCCAGTCTTCAGGAGTTTTCCCCAACAGGAGACGATTATATAGAAGGTTACATCACTTCAAGCGACAGAGGAGGAAATTTCTTCAAAACCCTTTCTTTTGAAACAGCTGACGGAAGAGGTATGAGTATTGCTATTGATGTCCCGAATACTTATACAAAAGGATATCAGGTAGGAAGAAAAATCTTTATCAAACTGAACGGATTGTATTTTCATATTAACCACAGTTCTTTGGCTATCGGAGAATACTTTGTAAATGCTTCAGGATTTGAATCAGCAGGAAGAATCCCTCAAAACAAAGTCGGAGAACACATTTTCTTTACTTGTGATTTTAAAACAGAAGCCGAGCTTGTTCACACAGTTACTATCGCACAGGCTAAAAATAATAACTACATCAATAAACTGATTAAGTTGGGGGACTTAAAAGAAGATGAAGAAGAAACAAATCCTACTTATCTTGTAGAGTTTGTTGAAGCAGGCTCAACTTATTATGATGAAAACAATGTTATCGGAGGAGCCACTAACCGAAACATCAGAGATCTTTTCGGAAGTACTGTAATATTCAGAACAGGCAGCTTTGCTACGTATGCCGGAAGAACGATTCCAAACAAAAGTGGAGAAGTTATTGGAGTAATGACAAAATTTAATAACGATTTTCAATTCGTATCGAGAGATGAACAAGATCTTAAACTTAAAGAAGAACCTTTAGGAGAATTAGAACCTATAGAACCAAGTCCGGATGCTGTAGGAGTATTTCCGGGATATGATTTCGAGAATTGGTCTGAATTTACAGGAGGACTGAATGTTATCAGAAATTATGTAACTCAAGGAGTTGGAACCGGAATGGACGGAGGAAGCTCGATGAAAATTCAGATGGCATCAACAGGAAGTAATGAACTTGCTATCTCTTCTTATGCTTATGCTGACCTACCGGAAAATCCATCGAAAATTATATTCTGGATGAAAGGAACTTCTGCCAAAACGCTTTCAGTAAGTATGTTCAGAGCAGATAACCCTTCGCAATGGGTAGCCTTCAACTTAGGCAACGTAACCGGAACAAAGGGAATTACATCTTCAGGGTCGAATAGCTACACAGGAACAATCAATACGAATGGAGAGTGGGTGCAAATCATTCTTGATTTAGCCTCTGCTGGAATTGATTTTAACGTAGATGACTTTAGTAATGTTTTCTTCGGAATCAGAGTAGGTAATAATGCTGCTTATGATTTGGAGTTTGACAATTTTACGATTGAATAAAATCATATAATCATTTTAGAAAAAGGCTTGAATTTATAAATTCAAGCCTTTCTTATTTTCATACTTTTGCAGTTATGAAATGAGCAATAATAATAATAATAATAATTAAGTTGATGCCAACCAAAATGTTCAATAGCGAATTCCATCTGACCGATTACAAACAAATAAAAAAAAGCAGATGAAACATTACGATATTCTTATCATCGGAGGAGGTGCGGCCGGTTTTTTTTCTGCCATAAATATCGCAGAGAAAAACCCGAAACTCAAAATTGCCATACTCGAAAGAGGAAAAGAAGTGCTGACAAAAGTCCGTATTTCGGGAGGAGGAAGATGTAATGTTACTCATAATTGTTTTGAAATATCTGAATTGGTAAAATACTATCCTCGAGGAGAAAAGGAATTGCGAAGTCCGTTTTCTGTTTTTTCTCCGAAAGATACCATTGTTTGGTTTGAAAAACATAACGTAAAGCTCAAAACCGAAGCAGACAACCGAATGTTTCCGATAACGGATTCTTCTCAAAGCATTATCGACTGTTTTTTAGAAAATACTCAAAAGCTCAAAATTGATGTCTTAACTTCGCAAAGTGTACAATCGGTTTTTAAGTCGGAAAATACTTGGAAAATAGAAACTCAAAACGAGAAATATTCTTGTGAGAATTTAATTTTTACCACAGGAAGCAACTCTAAAATATGGAAATTATTATCGGGGTTAGGACACAAAATCATCAGTCCTGTCCCTTCCCTATTTACTTTTAATATTAAAGATATACGCATCAAAGATTTGATGGGGCTCTCCACCAATGCTACAGTTAAAATTAATCAATCCAAATTACAGGAAAGCGGTGCTTTGCTTATCACACATTGGGGATTGAGTGGTCCTGCTGTATTGAAGCTTTCAGCTTGGGGAGCTAGAGAACTTTTTGACAAAAATTACCAATTTCAGATTTCGGTAAATTGGTTGGGCAATCTTTCATCAGAACAATGTCTTGAGGAGCTTAAAAAAATAAAATCTGCTGAATCTAAAAAACTCGTCCGTAACCGAAAAGCGTTTGAAATCCCCACCCGATTATGGGAAAAATTAGTCACAGCTTCCGAAATTCCGGATAGTTTGAAATGGGCTGATGTGAATAAAAAACAACTCAATAATTTAGCTAACCAACTTACCAACTGCCAATTTCAGGTAAACGGAAAGAGCACTTTTAAAGAAGAATTTGTAACAGCCGGAGGTATTGACCTTAAAGAAGTAAACTTCAAAACAATGGAAAGCAAACTTCACAAAAACCTCTACTTTGCAGGAGAAATATTGAATGTTGATGCTCTAACAGGAGGATTTAATTTTCAGAATGCTTGGAGTGGTGGGTATATTATCGCACAAAGCATAAAAAAATCCTGACAACTGCTTATCAGGATTTTTGTAAATTTTTAAAAATAATCGGATTAAATATCGTCAAAACTCACATCGGTAAAACTACTTGAAGAAGTATTATTTTCTGCAACTTCAGCTTCTTTTTTATAATCTTTTTGATGTCTTTCAGAAATCACTTCTTCGCCTTTGTGTTCCAAAACATACTCCGTCATTTCGTTTAAAATTTCTTTGAATTCAGCAAAATCTTCTTTGTACAGATAAATTTTGTGTTTCTTGAAATGGAACGACCCATCTTCTTCCGTAAACTTTTTACTCTCGGTAATCGTGATATAATAATCGTCTGATTTTGTTGCTCTTACATCAAAGAAATACGTTCTTCTTCCTGCTCTTTGTACTTTAGAAAAAATCTCGTCTTTTTCTAAAAAATCTTTTTCACTCATAGCTCTTACTTTTATTGTTTAATGTATCAATGCTCAAAAGTCTAAAAAAAATCAGTACCAAACAATAGTTTTTTATAATTCTTTTTCCGAAAGTTGTTTTTCGTGCAATTCCTTATAGTATCCGTCTGTACTTATCAATTCATTATGAGTGCCTTTCTGAACAATCTTTCCTTGGTCAAGTACGATGATTTTATCAGCATTTCGGGCAGCCGAAACCCTATGACTTACAATAAATGTGGTTTTGTTTCGGGTTTCTTTTTCCAAATTATTCAAAATTGCCTCTTCGGTTTCGGTATCCACAGCAGAAAGCGAGTCGTCTAAAAGTAAAATCGGAGCATCTTTAATCAATGCTCTGGCTATAGAAACACGTTGTTTTTGTCCTCCGGAAAGCGTAATTCCTCTTTCTCCCAAAATCGTATCATAGCCCAACTTAAATCCTTCTATGTTGTGATGAACAACAGCCTTTTTTGCCACTTCGACAATCTCTTGGTCGGTTGCATCTTCTTTTCCAAATTTGATGTTATTTTTTATGGTATCCGAAAACAAAAATGCATCTTGTGGAACAACCGCAACGGAAGTTCGTAAGCTCTCAAGGTTGAGTTTATCAACAGGTTTTCCGTCAATCAGCAGCTCTCCTTGGTCAATATCATACAAACGCGAAATCAATGCTAAGATTGTTGATTTTCCGCTTCCTGTTTTTCCGAGAATGGCTAATGTTTCGCCTTGATTCACCGAAAAACTCACATTTTTCAGTGCCTGGATATTGGTATCGTCGTAAGTAAAGGAAACATTTTTAAACTCAATATTTCCGGAAATTTCCGTGGGATTTTTTTCTTTATTCTGAATGTCGGGAACTTCTTTTAGGAATTCGTTGATGCGTTTTTGCGAGGCTTCTGCCTCCTGAACCATAGACGAAATCCAGCCGAGTGAAGCCACAGGCCAAGTAAGCATACTAACGTATAAAATAAATTCGGCAATGACTCCGATGTGCGAAATACTTCCATCGATATACATAATTCCTCCTACACAAATCACAATAAGGCTACTCAATCCGATTAAAAAAATCATAAACGGACCAAAAAGTGAGTTCAAAAACGAAAGTTTCATGTTTTTTTGTTTGCTTTCGGTAGATAGATTCTGAAAATCCGACTGAATAATGTTTTCGATATGGTGTGTTTTTATGATGCGAATTCCCGAAAACATCTCTTGAGTAAAACTGGCAAGTGCTGATAAATTCTGCTGATAAATCGTACTTCTTTTGTTAATGGCATTGCTCAATTTGAAAATACTGTATGACAAAAGCGGCAACGGAATAAGTGTATAGAGTGTAAGTTTTGGAGAAATCAAATACATTTGTATAATAACTACAATAAAGGTTATCGAAGTGTTGATTCCGTACATCACAGCCGGACCTGTGTACATACGAACTTTTGATACATCTTCACTGATTCGGTTCATTAAATCTCCGGTTCGGTTTCGTTTGTAAAAACTTTGGGATAGTCTTTCGTATTGAGTAAATATTTCGTTTTTCAGATCGAATTCGATGTGTCTGGACATCACAACCAAGCTTTGACGCATCAAAAAAGTAAAGACTCCTGCAATAAGCGTAGCCAAGATTATATACAAAATATTTTCCAACAATTGTGCTTTTGACTCTTCTAACGAGAACAAATTATTCGAGTAATCTTCGATAACCGTCATTGAGTTTCCAACCAGTCTGGGAGTATAAAGTGCAAAGATTCTTGCAATAACCGTGATGAGTATCCCTCCGATAAAGAGATATTTGTATTTATAAAAGTACTTGTTTAGATATTTTAATTCTTTCATTTATTCTTAAAAAATAAAATCTTATTTAGTTTTACCATCTCATAGTTGATAAATTATTAAAAATAGCCAGGTTAAAAATCATTTATTCGCAAATAACCCAACATACATTGTATTATTTTAAATTAAAGGATAAATTTGTACTCCATTAAAATACACAAGTATAATGACAATTAGCACCAACATTAAAGAGCTACAAAAAGCAGATCCTGTGTTCGGGCAGGAATCATTTAATGACCACGAACAAATTGTGTTTTGCCACGACAAAGATACAGGATTAAAAGCAATAATCGGAATTCATAATACGGTTTTAGGTCCGGCACTTGGAGGAACTCGTATGTGGAAATACAATAACGAATGGGAAGCCCTAAACGATGTACTTCGTCTTTCAAGAGGAATGACTTACAAATCAGCCATTTCTGGATTGAATCTCGGAGGCGGGAAAGCCGTTATTATCGGAGATTCTAAAACCAACAAAACACCCGAAATGATTAAACGATTCGGAGAATTTGTTCATTCCTTAAGCGGAAAATACATCACTGCCGAAGATGTCGGAACTACTACTCCCGATATGGATTTGATTAGAGATATCACTCCGCACGTTACGGGAATTTCTGAAAGTAAGGGAGGTTCGGGAAACCCATCTCCGGTTACTGGATTTGGAGTGTACATGGGATTAAAAGCCGCTGCTAAATTCCAATTCGGAACAGACAACTTAGAAGGCAAAAAAATAATGGTTCAGGGTATCGGACACGTGGGAGAAACCCTTGTGAGCTATCTGACTAAAGAAGGTGCAATCGTTCAGATTGCCGACATTAACGAAGAAAAACTTAAGGAAGTAGCCAACAAATACGGGGCTTCGATTTACAGAGGCGATGATTTGTACTCAGAAGAAATTGATATTTATGCTCCTTGTGCTTTGGGTGCAACTATCAATGACCAAACGGTAAACAAAATCAAGGCAAAAGTAATTGCTGGAGCAGCAAACAACCAGTTGGCTAACGAAATCGTACACGGACAAATCCTGAAAGATAGAGGTATTGTATATGCCCCCGACTTCTTAATTAATGCAGGAGGAATCATCAATGTATATGGAGAAATTGTGGGTTATGGAAAAGAAGAAGCTCTGAAAAGAACCGAAAACATTTATAACACTACACTTCAAACATTAAATTTTGCCAAAGAAAACGACATCACTACGCATCTGGCTGCTTTTCAGGTTGCACAACAACGTATTGATGCAAAAAAAGCGGAACGCAAATAATAAACCCACCTGTTCACTTATAAAAATAATGTGAAAATGGTGTAGTTTATGGCTAATAAATTACTATTTTTGCAAAGCGGAAGAAATATTCTTTCGCTTTGCAATTTTATATAAACAAGTTCTTTAATAAAGTGCTACTAAACAGAAGACATATCAGGATTAAGGCGATGCAGTCAATATACGTGATGCATCGAACAGGTTCGGACGCTATTGAAAAAGAAGAAAGATTTCTTTTTAACAGCATCGGAAATATTGAGAATTTATACCTTACGATTCTTTCCGCTCTTGTGGAAGTTCAAAAATATGAGCTGGATTTTATCGAAAAATCCAAAAAGAAACACCTCGTTACTCCCGAAGAACGGAATCCGAACACTAAATTTGTAGAAAACAGAATCCTCAATGTTCTCTCCAATAGTAGTTCTTTGAATTTGGTCTTGGAAGACAAAAAAATCAATAATTGGAAACTCAATAATGACTCTGTCATTTTCCTGACAAACGACGTGAAATCGAGTAAAATATATACAGATTATATGCTATCGGGAGAAAATTCTTTTAAAGAAGACAAAGATTTTATCATTGAGTTATTTACAGAAATCATTGCTCCGAACGAGAAATTGTACGATTATTTAGAAGATTATAAACTTACTTGGGTTGATGATATTCCGGTTGTAAACACCTGCATATTGAGGCAACTAAAACAGCTTAACGCTAATGACGACTTCGAAGTTTTGTCATTATATAAAGATGATGATGATAAAGAGTTTGCAAAGCAAATCTTTAGAAAAACACTATTAAACGAAAGTGTTTTTGAAAAAGAATACACCGACAAAACTCCGAATTGGGACAAAGACCGAATTGCCGAAATTGATACAATTATCCTGAAAATGGCGATTTGCGAATTCTTGAAATTCCCGTCTATCCCTTTTAAGGTCACAATTAATGAGTATTTAGAGATTGCAAAAGAGTATTCTACACCAAAAAGTAGTATCTTTATCAACGGAATTTTAGATAATTTAGTCAAAAAATATCAGGAAGAAGGAAGAAATCTTAAGTCAGGAAGAGGTTTATTATAAATTGGGAATTAGGATTTGGAAATTAGACAAAATACGTCAGCTTGAATAGCTAAACGAGATATATCAAGAACAACCTTAATAAACAAAATAAACTTTAAACAAAAATCAATATGATACGTAAAACAATTTTATTAGTGGCTTTGGCCGTTGCTTTTACAAGTTGTAAAGAAAGTGCAGCCGAAAAATTAGAGGAAACCAATCTGGAGCAAGTTGCTACCAACACCGGAATGCCAAAAATTTCTATTGACAACCGCGAACACGATTTCGGAGAATTGAACCTAAAAGACAAAGCAGAACATACTTTTATTATTAAAAACGAAGGAACTGCCGACCTCCTAATTCTTGAAGCTAAGCCTTCTTGTGGGTGTACAGTTCCTGACAATTATACAAAAACTCCTATAAAACCGGGAGAAACAGGAGTAGTTCCCGTAGTATTTAATGCCACAAGTGCAGGGGTACAAACCAAAACGGTTACACTGACAACCAATACCGAAACAGGTACGGAAGTATTGACTATCAAAGCAAACGTAAAATCTTAAAAACCAAACTATAATGGACGGAGGAATGATGGCTTTTTTGCCCTACTTACTAATTTTTGCAGTGTTTTATTTCTTGATTATTATGCCTCAACAAAAAAGAGCTAAAAAAGAAAAACAATTCGAAAAAGACCTGAAAGTAGGCGATAGAATTATTACTAAAAGCGGAATACACGGCAAAATAGCAGAACTTACAGAAGATAGTGCTGTTATCGAAACAATGTCAGGAAAACTAAAGATGGAACGCTCAGCTATTTCTATGGAGCTTTCTGCAAAAGTAAACGATAGAAAATAATTCTTGTTTTTTGGCAAAACAAAAACTGTCTAAGAGTTTAAGCTTGATGTAAGTGAACTTTTAGACAGTTTGTTGTTTATAAAACCTTTTTTAGTTTCAAATCTCATCATGATAAAGTGCTTTGATGATTCCGTCCGAGAGTCCGATTTTAGGAACATAAATCTGTTTGGCTCCACTCCATTTCATCGCATTCAGGTAAATTTTAGAAGCAGGAATAATTACGTCTGCCCGGTCGGCATTCAGCCCTAAGTCAGTTATTCTTTGTTCGTAGCTCATTTTGTTCAGCATATTAAACTGATTCTGAACATACGAAAAAGATAGCGGTTTGTCTTGTGTTTTTCCGGACATCTTAAAGAGTTTGTTGATGTTCCCTCCCGAACCAATCAGAATGACATTGTTATAATCTTGAGTAACTGATTTAATCCATTTTTCGATTTCAATCCATACCGAATCTGTAACCTGATTGTTCAGAAAACGAACCGTACCGGCTTTAAACGATTTGGAAGTTATTATTTTTCCTTCGGAAAAAAGCGTGAATTCTGTGCTTCCTCCTCCTACATCTACATATAGGTAGGATTCATCTGTTTTTAGCAAATCACGTAAGTCAGTTGAAGCAATGATTTTTGCTTCTTTTTTCCCGTCAATGATATGGATTTTCACACCTGTTTTCTTCTTGATATGATTTACTACATCTTCTCCGTTTAGTGCTTCTCGAATTGCGGATGTGGCACAAGCCATATACTTTTCCACCCGATGCACCTTCATCAAAAGCGAATATGCCTTAATGGCATCAACCATTCTATCAATATTTTCTTCCGAGATTTCGCCAACGGTAAAAGCATCTTGTCCTAAACGAATCGGAACGCGAATAAGTGAACTCTTGCTAAACTGTGTAGTCTTACCTTTCTGCTCTACAATATTGGCAATCAGCAAACGCATCGCATTCGAACCAATATCAATAGCAGCATATTTTTTAATACTAATCATTCTGTTTTTGAAATTTTAGAAGTATAAATATACACGATTCCTATTTATTCCTTTAGTTTTCGCTGATAATATTTATACATTTCTTGTTGCGAACGGAATTCATTTTTACCTTCGTTAGGCACGTATTCATTATCTAATTCTTCGGAATGAATTCGAGCTTTTACGTTGGCTTTCCACCCGATATTGAACACATCAATTAATTCTTTTTTGATTTCTTGGTCATAAATCGGACAGCTTACCTCTACCCTTTCGTCAATATTTCGGGTCATAAAATCAGCAGACGAAATAAACACATCGGGATTTCCGCTGTTGGCAAAAATATAAATGCGGGAATGTTCTAAAAAGTTGTCTACGATACTTATTGCCTCGATGTTTTCGCTCATTCCTTCTACTCCCGGAACCAAACAACAAATTCCTCTGATAATCAACCGAACTTGTACACCATTCTGACTTGCTTCGTATAGTTTGTCAATCATTCCAAAATCGGTAAGGCTATTCATTTTTAGATAAATATATGCTTCTTTGCCTTCGATGGCATTGAGTATTTCTCTATCGATGAGCTTGTAAAAACGCTTTCTGGTATGATGAGGTGAAACAATTAAATGCTTGTAATTGTGCAACTTGTAGTTAATATCTAAGAATTCAAATACTTTTTCAATTTCTTTCAACAGTTTTTGGTTAGCCGTAAAAAGTGTAACATCGGTATAGACTTTAGCAGTCGTTTCATTAAAATTTCCGGTAGAAATAAATCCGTAACGCCTTGTTTTTCCGTTTTCAATCCGATCTACCACACAGGCTTTTGCATGAACCTTAAGTCCTTTGATTCCGAAAATAAGTTCGATTCCTTCTTCCTGCATCTGGCGAGAATATTTGATATTGCTTTCCTCATCAAATCGAGCTTGTAATTCTACCTGAGCCACCACTCTTTTTCCGTTCTTGACTGCATTAATCAGAGAACTGATAATTTGTGAGTTTTTGGCCAAACGATACAACGTAATTTTAATCGTAGTTACTTTCGGATCAAGTGCTGCCTCTCTCAAAAATTTAATAATATACGAAAAGGATTGATACGGAGCGTGAACCAAATAATCTTTTTCGGCCATTTTCTCTAAAATACTTCCTTCCAGGCTCAGTCCTTTTACGGGAAGTGCAGGTATTTTCGGATATAACAAGTCGTTTCTTCCTAAATCAGGGAATTTCATATAATCTCGCCTGTTATGGTATCTTCCTCCCGGAATCAAACTATCCGTGGCATCAATGTCCATTTTTTCTAAAAAGAAATTAAGCGTGTCGTCTTCAATATCTTTGTCGTACACAAAACGAACCGGTTCTCCTAATTTTCTTCCTTTGATTCCTTTGGAGATTTTTTCCATCAAGCTTTTGCTCATATCTCCGCTTATATCCAATTCTGCATCTCTGGTAATTTTAATCATATGAGCAGAAACGCTTTCATAGTTAAATAGGCTAAAGATATTATCAAGGTTCAGGCGGATTACATCGTCGATCATTATTATGTATTGATTTCCGTTTTCTTTCGGGAGCACCACAAAGCGATTCATAGTCGACGGAATTTCGATAATCGCATAACGAATTTCTTTGCCTTCTTGTTCAGGTTTCATCACAAGTTTAACGGCTAAATATCCGGAAGTGTCTTTAAGATGAGGGAATTCTGCCAAATCATTCAAAATAATAGTAACCAATTCGGGAGAAACTTTTTGTAGGAAGAATTCTTTTATAAAAGGTTTTTGAAATTCTGTTACATCGTGTTCGTGTATGATATAAATTCCTTGTTGTTTGAGTTCTTGTTCTATTTGGCTCAAAATCCTTAAGCTCTCTGCTTGTTGTTTGATAACAATATCGGTAATATCGTACAGCAGTTCTTCAGAAGTGATACCTCCAAGTACTTTTTTCCCTGACTTCCCCTCCATTTGCAGACGTCTGATAGCAGCATAACGCACTCTGAAGAATTCGTCTAAGTTGTTTGAGAAAATTCCCAAAAAACGAAACCTATCCAGCAGAGGCACTCTTGGGTCGGCAGCCTCTTGAAGTACCCTCGCATTAAAAGCCAACCAACTTTTTTCCCTGTCTATATATCTGTAATTTTTATCTTTACTAAGATGCATCATAATCAGTTCCGATGTTTAAAACCCGACAAATATCGGAATAAGTTTAATATAAAACACATCAGGAAATTTTAAATAATGTTTAATTATTTAGAAGCTATGTGATTTTTTTGCAGAAGTTATTGTGAGGTTTATCACAAACTATTACTTGAAGTCTTTCGGAAAAACAACTTTCTGAACCGTGCCTTTTGAAATGCTTCCCCATTGATTTTGTTCAAATAAGATCGAGACAAAACCACAAGTTGTCACGTTATCCAGATATATATTTCCGTATTCGTTTACAAAATCTGTAATGGCAGGATTATGTCCGAAAACAATCAGATTGTCAAAGCGGTCATCGCATTTTTTGATTTCGCTTTCGAGCTGTTTTTCGTCAAACGTATAAAGTGCATCTTTAAAAACAATTAACTCTTCGGGACATTTGAGGTTTTGAGCAAATATTTTAGCTGTTTCTGAAGCTCTTTTTGCTGTACTTGACCAAAATAGGTATGAGTTGGGCAAATAAGTTAGTATTTTTTCTGACATCAAATAAGCATCTTTTATACCTCTGTGAGCCAAAGGTCTTTCTTTATCAAGAACTGGTAAATCCCAACTTGATTTTGCATGCCGAATGAGTACAAGTCTCTTCATAAACTAATCATATTTGAGTAGCCAATATAAAAAAATATTTTTAAACTAAATTAAAAAAGCTCAATAATTTTAGCTTTTTTGTTTTACAATCAAAATTTCATTGTAATTTTCAAGGTCTGAATACGCAAGAATGTCGAAATTTTTCTGAGAATAGTTTAATTTATATTTGTCGTTCCGTTCGGCTTCTTTCTTATTAGTTTTCATTGTATTAAACAAAATTATTCCGTTGTAATTCAGCAAAGAAATCACGTTGTCTGTGAATTCTTTGTTGAACAGAAAAGCAGGCATTTCTTTGTCTTGAAAAACATCAATGATGATTAAATCATATTTTTCGGTTTTCGTTTTTACGAATTGCCGGGCATCTGTAATTATAATTTCAAGGTTTGGAATTTTATCCAAGCTAAAATAAGTATTGGCTATTTCGATGATATTTTTGTCGATTTCAACTCCTTTTATTTTTCCTTTATATTCGATTTCATCAACCAAGGTTTTGATGACACTTCCTCCTGCCACCCCCAAGATCAGAATATTTTGCATTTTTTTGATTTGTTCAAACCCGATTTGTTTCAATCCGAAACGCAAAACCCTCTGTAAACTTCCATAAGAATAATTCGTGTTTTTGGAATCCAGAACGAGTTTTCCGTTGTACAACGTAACCTCAATGGTTTTACTGATTATGGATTCTGTTTTGTGGAGGTGTATCGGAAAAATATAACTCAATAGTTTTTTTAACATTTCGATATTTTTATCAAAAATAATAGTAATTTTACCAAAAACAATTTTATCAAGAAAAATATTTAAACACATTACATATTGTCTTAAAAATGCCTAAAATAGTTGGTCTTACCGGAGGAATCGGGAGCGGAAAATCTACGGTTGCAGATTTTTTCAAAGAATTGGGAGTACCTGTATATATTGCTGATTCCGAAGCACGAAAGATAATGGATTATCCCGAAGTAATTCGTGAAGTAAAATCAATTTTTGACGAAAACGTAACAGATACAGACAATAAATTAGACCGAAAAAAAATCGCCTCTTTAGTTTTTAACAATCCTGAAAAACTCAAAAAACTCAATGCTATTGTTCATCCGAGAGTGAAAGAAGATTTTGCTTATTGGCTTGACAAACATAAAAACCACAAATATGTTATAAAAGAAGTGGCAATTATTTTTGAGACCAATTCAGAAAAAGATTTTGACAAAATTATTCTGGTTACTGCTCCCGAAAAAGAGCGCATCAAGAGAGTAATGAAACGTGATAATGTTTCTGAAAGAGAAGTTTTGGAACGAATGAAAAATCAACTTTCTGATACTGATAAAATCTCAAAAAGTGATTTTATTATTGACAATACAAACAAAATTTTTGCAAAAAAACAAGCAGGAAATATACATTTATCCTTAAATTTAGCATAAACTATATTTTTACTCGTTAATTTTTAGTTAATATACTTAACTTTTATTTCTTAAAATTACTATATTTGTCCTGATGAATAAAATGTTGTTTCGCACTTTAGTTGTGCTGATGTCATTGTCGCTAATTGGTATTATTGCTGTTCAGGTTTACTGGGTCAAAAATTCTCTGGAACAAAGTAAAGAACAATTCAAGTATCAGGTACAACAAGTCATCGCCAATGTGTCGGACAGGTTGGAGCAAAATGAAATAAACGCTTATTTAAGCCAATACAACAAGTTGAAAGATAGCATTGGAGGCTCTGTTTCAGAAAAAGATTTGATTGCTTTCAACTATCAGCAAATCAACATAAATACAAACGAAGCGATTTTATATTTCAACACCATAACTTCGCAAGATTATAATATAGATCTTTCGTTCTTTGACAAAAACGCTGATTCAATTCCTGTAAAAACCTATAAATCATCTAGTAGAACGGAGATTTATAGGCAAAATAATTTTAAGGATTTTTCTCAGTCTTCCTCCGATACGCCTGACGAGGTTATCGAACAAGAAGGAGAGTTATCGCTCTTGCAAAAGGCACAGTTTGAAATCTCTTTAAAAAACATTGCTTCTTTGCAACCCATTCAGAACAGAATATCAGTTAGTGAGCTACAGAGTTTGTTGGGTGAACAATTCAAAAACTACGGAATCAACACGCCTTTTGAATTTGCTGTTTACAGTAACGACTTGGCTACCAAAATAAAATCGGACAGGTTCAGATACAACAAAAATCAAACATATTCTATTCCCGTATTTGACAATTACGAAAGTTCAAAAAACAAAATCGATCTATTGGTGAGTTTCCCTCAAAAGGATAGATACTTGTTTTCTGAAATTATCGAAATCACGATTCTGAGTCTGATTTTCACTCTTATCATTATTATTGCCTATATAAGTGCTTTGAATCAATCAATCAAACAGCGTAAAATTTCAGAAATCAAAACTGACTTTATCAATAATATGACTCATGAATTTAAAACTCCCATCGCTACAATAAATCTGGCTCTTGATGCGATGAAAAATACAAAAGTTCGTGAAGATGAACAAAGAATAAATCGTTATCTACAAATGATTCGAGATGAGAACAAACGGATGCACGCTCAAGTAGAAAACGTGCTTCGTATTTCAAAACTCGAGAAAAAAGAAGTCGATATAGAAAAAGAACCTGAAGATGTAACCCTTTTGCTTGATAACGCTATCGAACACATTCGACTTATAGTTGAAAACAAAGAGGGAAGCATAAACAAGCATTATCAAGCAACACGTACAACAGTGCTACTCAACGACACTTATATGACCGGAGTCTTGGTAAACATTCTTGATAATGCTGTAAAATATTCTGATGAAGCTCCCATTATTGATGTTTATACCGAAAACGCAAAAGACTTTATTCTGATAAAAATCAAAGACCAAGGAATTGGAATGAGTAAAGCAGCTCAAAAGAGAGTTTTTGAAAAATTTTACAGAGAGCACACCGGAGATATTCACAACGTAAAAGGACACGGTCTCGGACTCTCATACGTAAAAAATATTATTGAAGACCATAATGGTCAGGTCTTTGTAGAGAGTGAGAAAGGAAAAGGAAGTACCTTTATAATTAAATTACCATTAATAAACTAACGCTTTGAAAACAACAACACAACAAAAACAAAACAAACAAAAAAACAAACAATTTAACACTTATGGAAACAAACAAAAAAATACTTTTAGTAGAAGATGACCCGAATTTCGGTGCCATACTCAAAGATTATTTGGCATTGAACGACTTTGACGTAACTCTTGCCAAAAACGGAATGGAAGGATTAGAAAAATTCAAAAAAGACATTTTTGATTTATGTATTTTGGATGTCATGATGCCTTATAAAGACGGATACACTTTAGCTAAAGAAATCAGAGATAAAAACAAAGAAGTCCCTATTATATTCCTCACGGCTAAAACGATGAAAGAAGATGTGTTGAAAGGGTATAAGGTAGGTGCAGACGACTATCTGAACAAACCTTTTGATTCAGAAGTTCTTTTGGCTAAAATCAGAACAATTATTCAGAGAAAAAGTCAAGAAGCAAGTAAGCTCGACAGTACAAAATTTGAATTTCAGATAGGAGATTTCCATCTGAATTCTAAACTCCGTTTCTTGAAATACAAAAACGAAGAGCCTGTTAAACTTTCTCCGAAAGAAAACGAATTGCTCAAAATGTTGGCACTTCACGAAAACGACTTGATGTCACGTGAATTAGCTCTTACCAAAATATGGAGAGATGATAATTATTTTACCTCTCGAAGTATGGATGTTTATATTGCCAAGCTCCGCAAATACCTGAAACCTGACGAAAATGTAGAAATTGTCAACATTCATGGGGAAGGATTCCGCTTGGCAGTTAAAAAATGATTTTTTTCAGGGATAAAAACTGCCCGAATAGTCACTCGATTTGTTGTTCTGAATTTATTTTCAGAATCTAAAATTATTTATAAAAGTTGAAACAAGCTCAACTTGACAAACACCGACTTATTCAGGCAGTTTTATTTTTACTCTGTTCAAAATGACATTTGTCATTGATTAAACTATTATTTACGAGTACTTTTGCACTAAAGTATGAGCAAAATGAATAGTAATCTTATCCGAAAATATAACATCCCCTGTCCTCGTTACACGAGTTATCCTACTGTTCCTTATTGGGAGGAAGATAAATTCTCTTACGAAAAATGGTTAGCAACCTTACGAAAATCTTTTATAGAAAGTAATTCAACAGAAGGAATTTCGCTTTATATCCACCTCCCATTTTGTGAAAGTTTATGCACATTTTGTGGTTGCAACAAACGAATTACCAAGCAACATTCAGTTGAAACTCCTTATATTGATACGGTGCTGAAAGAATGGAATTTGTATTGTGAGCAATTCCCAAACAAACCGATTATCAAAGAAATTCATTTAGGCGGAGGAACTCCTACCTTTTTCTCAACAGAAAATTTAAAACGATTGCTCAACGGAATTTTTGAAAAATCAGAAATCGCAGCAAATCACGAATTCAGTTTTGAAGGACACCCAAACAACACAACTCGAGAACACCTACAAACTCTTTACGATTTAGGTTTCAGGCGAGTGAGCTTCGGAGTACAAGATTATTCTCCTACTGTACAAAAAGCCATTCACAGAATTCAGCCTTTTGAAAACGTAAAACAAGCAACCGATTGGTCACGTGAAATCGGGTATGCTTCAGTAAGTCATGATTTAATTTTCGGACTTCCGTTTCAAACTTTAAAGGATATTTTTGATACTATCGAAAAAACGATTTCCCTTCAACCCGACCGATTGGCTTTTTACAGCTACGCTCATGTTCCTTGGATAAAAGGAAACGGACAAAGAGGCTTTAAAGATGAAGACGTTCCGAAAGATGAGCAAAAACGGGAAATGTATGAAAAAGGGAAACAACTTTTATTAGAAAAAGGCTATATCGAAATCGGAATGGATCATTTTGCTTTAGAGTCAGATTCGCTCTATACTTCGTACAAAAACAATGTTATGCATCGAAATTTCATGGGATATACTTCTTCCAAGACTCAGTTGATGATTGGTTTGGGAGTGTCTTCTATCGGAGATACATGGTATAGTTTTGCACAAAACGAAAAAACCATTGAAGAGTATTACAAGACTTTGGAGCAGAATAAGCTTCCTATAACCCGAGGACATTTGCTTAATGAAGAAGACTTAATACTCCGAAAACATATTTTGGATTTGATGTGTCACTTTCAAACCTCTTGGGATAAACCGGAAAAATATTTTCCTGAAATCAAAGAAACTTTAGAAAGCCTAAAAGAAATGGAAAATGATGGTTTGGTAATCCTAAACCCGAATAGCATTCAGGTAACCGAAGCCGGGAGACCATTTATCCGAAATATTTGTATGGCTTTTGATTTGCGTCTGAAACGAAAATCCCCCGAAGCACGACTATTTTCGATGGCTATTTAAATCAATAAAAAAATCTGTAAATTTTATTTTAAAATAAAATTTACAGATTTTTTTCAGCACATAGCCGAGTGTTTTATTAAGCAGATTTAAGTCTGAACAAGTTTTTATTCAAGGTTTCTTCTGCATAAAATCTATCCACTGTCAGTTCTTTTTCTTCGGTGCTCGGAAGGTTGTACATAGCATCGGTAAGAACTGCCTCGCATAACGAACGAAGTCCTCTTGCACCTAATTTGTATTCCAAGGCTTTATCTACGATAAAATCCAAAGCATCCTCAGTAATAGAAAATTCAATACCGTCCATTAAAAACAATTTTTTATATTGTTTTATGAGTGCGTTTTTCGGTTCAGTCAGAATGGCACGAAGAGCATCTCTGTCCAACGGATTCATATATGTCAGCACAGGAAGACGTCCGATTATTTCAGGAATAAGCCCAAAATCTTTTAGGTCTTTTGGAATGATATATTGTAGTAAATTCGTTTTATCCACTTCTTGTAGATGACCATTTTTGTAACCTACCGACTGATAATTCAGTCTTTTCCCGATTATGCGTTCAATTCCATCAAAAGCTCCTCCTGCAATAAATAGAATATTTTCTGTATTTAATTCGATAAATTTCTGGTCAGGGTGTTTTCTTCCGCCTTTAGGAGAAACATTTACAATAGTTCCTTCTAACAGCTTCAGAAGAGCCTGTTGTACTCCTTCTCCTGAAACATCTCGGGTTATGGACGGATTATCGCTTTTGCGTGCAATTTTATCGATTTCATCAATAAAAACAATTCCTCTTTCTGCTTTTTCTATATTATAATCTGCTGCTTGCAAGAGTTTGGTCAGAATACTTTCAACGTCTTCACCTACATAACCTGCTTCGGTCAAAACTGTAGCATCTACAATAGCAATCGGCACATCGAGCATTCTCGCAATAGTTTTTGCAATCAAGGTTTTACCTGTCCCTGTTTGTCCTGTCATGATGATGTTGCTCTTTTCGATTTCAATCTCGTCATCATCAGGAGCTTGAACCAAGCGTTTGTAATGGTTGTACACAGCAACAGAAAGGACTTTTTTAGTCTGTTCTTGTCCGATGACATATTGGTCGAGAAATTCTCGTATTTCGATAGGCTTTTTGATAACCAAATCAGAGTTTTGGTTTGAGGTGCCTCCTGTGCGTTCCAACTCTTCCATTATAATTCCATAGGCCTGCTCGATACAACTTTCGCAGATATGAGCATTTCTACCTGCTATAAGAATATCAGTATTTGCCTTTTTCTTTCCGCAAAAAGAACATTCCAACTCGTTTTTAGCCATAATAAAAAATTATCGGGTTAATACCTCGTCAATCATTCCGTACTCTTTTGCCTCTTGTGCAATCATCCAATAATCGCGGTCGCTATCGTGGTTTACTTTGTCAAATGTCTGTCCGGAATGTTTTGCAATTATTTGATATAATTCGTCTTTTAGCTTCAAAATCTCACGAGCGGTAATTTCGATGTCTGACGCCTGTCCTTGAGCTCCTCCGAGTGGTTGATGAATCATCACTCTTGAATGTGGAAGAGCAGAGCGCTTACCTGAAGTTCCTGCACAAAGCAATACTGCTCCCATAGAGGCTGCCATCCCTGTACAAATCGTCGCTACATCGGGTTTTATATACTGCATTGTGTCATAAATTCCCAAGCCGGCATAAACGCCTCCTCCGGGTGAATTCACATAAATTTGAATGTCTTTTGAGGCATCAGTGCTTTCTAAAAATAAAAGCTGTGCCTGTACGATATTGGCTATTTGGTCATCAATTGCTGTTCCTAAAAAGATGATTCTATCCATCATCAATCTGGAAAAAACATCCATTTGCGAAACATTGAGCTGACGCTCTTCGAGTATGTAGGGAGTCATTCCTACCGGAGTTGCTCTGCTTACGATTTTGTCGTAATACATACTGTTTATTTTGTGATGCTTGGTAGCGTATTTTCGAAATTCTTTTCCGTAATCCATAGTTTAATAAAAGTCTTAAATTAAATAAAAAGAGTGTCAAAATTAAAAAATTTGACACTCAAATATACTAAAAATATGTGAATTATTCTCCGTAAGAGATTTTTATAAATTCATCATAGCTTACTTCTTTGATTTTTGCTCCTGATTTTTCAGCAAACAAATCAAGCATTTTCTTACTCATAATTTGGTCTGAAACGCGTTTTACCTCTTCCTGATTCGAAAGAACACGAGCTACAATATTCTCAACGTCTGCATCAGTAGGATTCATTTGTCCGAACTGAGCCATTTGTGCTTTGATAAGCCCTGAAGCAAAATCTTTTAGTTCTTCAAAAGTTACCTGAAGATTATTCTCGTTAATGATTTTTCCTTCAATAAGTTGGTAGCGCAATCCTTTTTCGGACTTGCTATATTCTTCTTCTGCCTGTTCTGCACTCATCGGATTTTCTCCCGATTGTTGTAGCCATTTTTTAAGAAAATCAGCCGGCAGGTCGAATTTTGTGTTTTCTAACAAATAATCCGTTATGTCGTTTAAGAACATTTGATCTGCCTGAGAAGCAAATTGCTTTTCTGCATCTTCTTTGATTTTTTGTTTTAATTCTTCAACCGAAGTTACGTTTCCTTCTCCGAATAATTTGTCTAACAATTCCTGATTGATTTCTGCCAGTTCGTATCCGTTTATTTCATCAATTTTAAAATCAACCTCAACATCTAATCCGTGTGTCTTATCGTGAGGGACTCCCAAATATTTCATCAGATCGTGGTCATCTGCGAACATACCTTTGGTAGAAATTCTTACCGTATCGCCAACCTTTTTACCTACAAACTCTTTAGCCGTTTTCTTGTCCTTAAAAATAGATGTATTGATAGTTGTTTCAAAGTTAATGTTTTCGGCTTCGTTTGTAAAAGTTCCTCTTAGTTCATCGCCTTCTTCCGAAGTTTCTTTCGGAAATAATTTCCCGTATTGTTTCTGAATGCGTTCTACCTGTTCGTTCAATAGTTTTTCGTCTGCAACAATTTTATAACGAGTAACTTTTTTGGTGTTTAAGTCAATCGAAAACTCAGGAACTAACCCCAACTCGAAATCAAACGAGAAATTGTCCGCATCCCAATCAAATTCTTCTTTTACAACCGGAAGTGGATTACCCAGAATGTCAATTTTTTCTTCGGTCAAGTAGTTGTTTAACGACTCTTGAAGGATTTTGTTTACCTCGTCAAGAAGTACGGATTTCCCATATTGTTTCTGAACCAAACTCATAGGAACTTGTCCTTTTCTGAATCCGGGGATATTTGCATTTTTACGATAATCGCTAAGGGTTTTCTGTACTTTGTCAGAATAGTCTTCTTTGGCAACATTGATGGTTACCGTAGCATTTAAAGCATCTGTCTGCTGTTTAGTGATATTCATTGTATTAAAAATCTCATTTGAATTGGGGTGCAAAAGTAATTCTTTTTTATGGTTTTTTCAAGTTTTTTCGCAAGATTATAATCAAACGGAAGAATAACCGAAAAAGCCTGTAAAATTCCTTTGTAAATTTTGCCTTACCGATTTTTAGGTTGTTTGGTTACTTGTACTAAATTTGTATATTTAAGAATCATTGAAATCGAAAAAGGAACATTAACTACAAAAGGATTTTATCCGAAATAAAAAATAGGCTACTCATCTAAAGCAATATTTTTTCTTTCTCTTTAATTTTGATAACTTTACCGCTCAATTTTTCAAAAAAATCAAACAATGAAAAAAACAAACCTTATTTTGGCAGGTGCATTAGTTCTAACGATGTTTTCCTGCAAAAAAGAAGCAGAAGAAAAACCAGTAATTATGAACGAAAATCCGCTTTTGGCAGAAACTTTTGATACTCCGTATGGAGTTCCGCCTTTCGATTTAATCAAAGACGAACACTTTGAACCGGCAATTTTGGAGGCAATTAAACAACATCAAGAAGAAATTAACACCATTGCAAACAATACAGAAGAACCTACTTTCGAAAATACTATCGAAGCAATGGAAAATGCAGGAAGTCTTTTAGGGCGAAACGCTCGTATTTTCTACAACCTAACCAGTGCAAACACCAACGATAACTTACAGGAAATTGCCAAAACGCTTTCTCCTAAGATGTCGGAACATTCGGACAACATCAATCTGAACGACAAATTATTTCAAAGAGTAAAAACAGTTTGGGGTAAAAAGGAGTCGCTTAACTTAGGTTTAGAAGAAGCAAAACTTTTAGAAGAAACTTACAAAGGATTCGTAAGAAGCGGAGCGAACCTGTCTGACCAAGACAAAGAAAAACTTCGTCAAATAAATGCTGAACTTTCTCTTTTGACACTCGAATTCGGAAACAACGTACTGGCAGAAAACAACAAATACGAATTAGTTATCGAAAACCAAGAAGACTTGACCGGACTTCCTGAAGGACTTGTTCAGGCAGCTGCCGAAACTGCTAAAGAAAGTGGAAAAGAAGGAAAATGGGTCTTTACTTTGCAGAATGCCTCGGTAATGCCTTTCTTGCAATATGCAGACAATCGTGAACTTCGCAAAGAAATCTTCAATGCTTACCAAAACAGAGGAAACGGAGGAGAATTTAACAACAACGAAAAATTACAAAAAATTGCTAACCTTCGTTTAGAAAAAGCCAATCTGATGGGATATTCAACTTATGCTGATTATTCTTTAGAAGAAACCATGGCTAAAAATCCGAAAGGAGTTTATGAACTACTGAACAAGCTTTGGATTCCTGCATTGGCAAAAGCAAAAGAAGAAGAAACCGCTATCAAAAAAATGATGGAAGCAGACGGAATTTCGGGAGAAGTACAACCTTATGATTGGAGATATTATACCGAGAAAATTCGCAAGGAAAAATACAATTTGGACGAACAAGAAGTAAAACCTTATTTGAGTTTAGAAAATGTTCAGAACGGAGTTTTTGGAGTTTGTGAAAAACTTTACGGACTTCAATTTGAGCAGGTAAAAGATGCTCCGGCTTATCACCCTGAGGCTACACTTTGGAAAGTTACCGAAGCCAACGGAGACTTCGTAGGAGTTCTGTATATGGATTTTCACCCAAGAGCTTCAAAAAGAGGAGGAGCCTGGATGACCGCATACAGCACCCAAAAAACGTTGGACGGAAAACGTGTAGCTCCGGTTATTTCTATCGTTTGTAACTTTACAAAACCCGTTGGAGACACTCCTGCCCTACTTACTTTTGACGAGGCTTTGACGTATTTTCACGAATTCGGGCACGCTCTTCACGGATTGTTGTCAAACGTAAAATACCAAAGTTTGGCAGGAACAAATGTTTCGAGAGATTTTGTAGAATTACCTTCGCAAGTTTTAGAAAATTGGGGTTCTGATCCCGAAGTATTAAAGTCATATGCTAAACATTATCAAACCGGAGAAACAATTCCGGATGAACTAATCAAGAAAATCGAAGAAGTGGGTACTTTTGATCAAGGATTTGCAACAGTTGAATATTTAGCTGCATCGCTTTTAGATATGGATTATCACACTCAAACCGAACCAATTACTATTAATGTAGATACGTTTGAAGATGCAAGCATGAAAAAAATAGGATTGACCAACGCTATCATTCCAAGATACAGAAGCCCTTATTTCTTACATATCTTCTCAAGTCCGAGCGGATATGCGGCAGGATATTACAGCTATATTTGGTCAGGAGTTTTAGATACTGATGCTTTTGAAGCCTTTAAATCAACTGAATTGTTTAATCAGGAAAAAGCCAAAGCCTTCCGTAAAAACATCCTTGAAAAAGGAAATACCGAAGATGCTATGGAGCTTTATAAACGATTCAGAGGAGCAGAGCCAAGTATAGAGCCACTTCTTAAAAAACGTGGTCTTACCGAAGTTAAAAGCACTATAAAAGACTAAGGCTCTTGCTTTTTTTGAATGAATAAAGATAGATAAAAAACCTCACAAGCCTTCAATGCTTGTGAGGTTTTAAAAATACAAACAACTTTGAAACACATTTTAGTAATCCGGCTATCTGCTATGGGAGATGTAGCTATGACAGTTCCTGTTCTGAGGGCTGTTGTTTCTCAAAATCCCGATGTTCGCATTACGGTAGTTTCACGTCCGTTTTTCAAACCTTTTTTTGACGGAGTCGAAAGAGTGGATTTTTTCTCGGTTGATTTAAACCAAAGACACAAGGGGTTTTTCGGTTTGATTAGGTTGTTTAATGACTTAAGCAAATTAAACCCGAACCTAATAGCTGATTTACACAATGTTTTACGTTCTATTGTTGTTCGGAGTTTTTTTGTTTTTTCAGGTAAAAAAGTTGCTTTTTTAGATAAAGGCAGAAAAGAAAAAAAAGCCCTGACCCGTGAAGAAAACAAAGTTTTCAAACCATTGAAATCTATGCACGAACGGTATATAGAGGTGTTTCATAAATTAGAGATAAAGGTTGATTTAACCCAAGTATCATTCCCCGAAAAAGAAATATTATCTACCGAAATTAAAAATATTACAGGAGAAAAATCAGGAAAATGGATTGGAATTGCCCCTTTTGCTCAGTATCAATCTAAGGTTTATCCGTTAGATTTGATGCAAAACGTGATTGACCTATTGGCTGAGAATCCTGAAAATAAAATATTTTTGTTTGGAGGAGGGAAATCGGAAATCGAACAATTAGAAACTCTTAAAAAAGCATATCAAAATGTAACGGTTGTAGCAGGAAAAATGCCGTTTACTGATGAGTTAAAATTAATTTCTAACCTTGATGTGATGCTCTCTATGGATAGCGGAAATGCACACATTGCTTCAATGTACGGAGTAAAAACCCTTGTTATTTTTGGAGCGACACATCCTTTTACGGGATTTATGCCTTTCGGACAACCTCTGGAAAATGCCCTGATTCCTGACCTAAAAAAATACCCAAAACTTCCAACTTCTGTCTATGGAAATAAAATTATAACGGGTTATGAAGATGTTATGCGAACCATCAGTCCTGAAAGTGTTTTGCAAACCATCGGAAAATATTTAAACAATAGTCAGTAGGTAATAACGCTAATCATTTCCCATTAAATTCATTCATAGTTTGAGCAAGACCTGCTGTAACAAATGATTTGATGACCTCCGAAGATTTTTCTAAACGCTCTTTCAGCGTTGTTTTTTCTTCATCTGTCCATTCTCCCAAAACAAAATTAACTTGCTGTCCTTTATTGAAATCAGCAGAAATTCCGAAGCGAAAACGTGGATAATTCTGAGTTCCTAAAACCAAATTAATGTTTTTGAGTCCGTTGTGCCCTCCATCGCTTCCTTTGGCTTTAATGCGTATAGTTCCGAACGAAAGATTCAAATCATCGGTAATTATCAAAATATTTTCTATCGGAATTTTCTCTTTCTGCATCCAATACTGAACAGCTTTTCCGCTCAGATTCATATATGTATTGGGTTTGAGCAAAAACAATTGTTTTCCTTTGATACGACAATTAGCCAAAGTTCCTAATCGAACGGTTTCAAAATCTAAACCTTCCTGGCGAGCAAAAAAATCCAATATCTTAAAACCGATATTGTGTCTTGTATTGGCATATTCTGCCCCTATATTTCCTAATCCGACAATCAAAAACTTATTCATCGCATTTATTGTTGTTATTAAAACTTTCTATCTAATTCTTCAAGGTTCATTGTAACAAAGGTTGCCTTTCCGAAAGGAGAAACATCAGGTTCTTTACAGGCAAAAAGAGCATCAACTATGTTAGATTGTTCCTTTTCTGTCAAAAGTGTACCTGTTTTTACTGCCAAACTTTTAGCAACAGATTTGGCGATGCTGTCGTTTTGAGAAAAACCATTTTCGGGAATGCCTTCTTTGAAATCAAAAATAAGTTGCTCCAAAACCTGTTTTGCGTCTTTTTCGGTTACGCTTATCGGAAGTCCTAAAAGAGTTGTTTTGTCTTTTTCAATTTTATCAAATTCAAATCCTATTTGTTCTAAAGTCGGTCGAAGTTCTCTAAGCAAAGTCGTTTCGTATTGGGAATAATTCAATTCTAAAGGGAACAATAGTTTTTGTGAAAGAGATTGCGAAAGTGTAATATTTTTCAGAAACTCTTCGTACAAAACCCTTTCGTGAGCTCTTTGTTGGTGAACAATCACAACTCCCGATTTTATCTGACTCACAATATATTTTCTATGAATCTGATATGTTTTTACAGAGTTTTCTTCTTGTTTATCTTCCGACTGAAAAAGCGAAGTTATTTGCTTCTGTTCCAACCCGGTTTGACCTGTGGAGACTTCTTCTTTAATACCTACATATAAACTTTCCCAATTTGTTGGTCTTTCTTTTCTGTAAGGAATTGGTTTCTTGGTTTCTTCCTTAAACGGATTAAAGTCAGAACGAACTTCAATAACAGGTGGTTCGGTTTCTTTATCTTTAAAATGATACGGAACGTCAAGAGTAGCGTCACGTTCAAAATCCAATACGGGAGCGATGTTAAACTGCCCCAAACTGTGTTTTATGGTTGAACGCAAAATGGCATACAAAGATTGTTCGTCATCAAATTTGACCTCTGTTTTGGTCGGGTGGATATTGATATCCAATGTATGTGCCGGGACATCGAGATAGATAAAATACGAGGGTTGAGTTCCTTCTTTCAAAAGCCCTTCGTAAGCATTCATAATCGAGTGGTGCAAATATCCGTTTTTGATGAACCTATCGTTTACGAAAAAGAATTGCTCCCCTCTGTTTTTCTTGCCAAATTCAGGTTTTCCGACAAAACCCGTAATATTTACAATTTCGGTGTTTTCGTTTACAGGAACTAACTTTTCATTGGTTTTTCCTCCGAAAATATTTACGATTCTCTGTCTCAAATTGGAAGCGGGCAAATTAAAAAGTTCGCTTCCGTTAGAAAAAAGCGAAAAACTGATGCTTGGGTGAGCCATTGCAACTCGATGAAACTCATCAACAATGTGCCTCATTTCAACCGAATCCGATTTTAGGAAGTTTCTTCGGGCAGGAATATTAAAAAACAAATTTTTTACCGAGAATGAAGTGCCTTTAGGTATTACTGTTGCTTCTTGTGAAACAATTTTACTCCCTTCAATTACAAGGTGTGTCCCGAGTTCTTCTTGTTCTTGTTTGGTTTTCAGTTCAACGTGAGCAATAGCTGCAATCGAAGCCAAAGCTTCTCCTCTGAATCCTTTGGTGTGTAGGTTAAATAAATCTTCTGCAACTCTGATTTTTGAAGTAGCATGACGTTCAAAACAAAGTCTTGCATCGGTTACACTCATACCTATTCCGTTATCAATTACCTGAACCAATGATTTTCCTCCATCTTTCACGATGAGTTTTATGTCTGTGCTTTTTGCATCAATGGCATTTTCGAGAAGTTCTTTCACCACCGAAGCAGGTCTTTGGACAACTTCGCCTGCTGCAATTTGGTTGGCTACATGGTCAGGAAGTAATTGTATGGCACTTGACATTAATAGACTTTTTTTAGAAAAGCAAATTTAATCAAAATCACCGAGGATTTTAAAGGAATCTACCGATAGTTATTAGCCTTATTTAAGCTTAATTAAGAATTTCGAATTTTAAATACTCAAATCAAAGGTCTTTCGGAGCAACTCCAAAGCAGGATTTTTTTCTGCCATATATAAGAAAACATCTCTTTTATCCAAAAGTTTTTTTGACTTAATAGACTCGTTTACAGATAATTCAATCTTTATATGATGATTTTTCAGGTGCCCTCTCAAATATCCGAGTAGATTCTGGAGTTCTTCTTCTAAATCCTTTTTTGAACTCTCATTCGGGACTTCGTATCTAATGATTGTTCCGTCCAAAATCACTTCGCTCATTCCCATAAGTGAAGAGATAATCATAGAACCTTTTTTCTCTAAACGGTCTTTAAATTTATTCCACTGGGTTATAAGCTCATCATAAGTAAAAGGTTCTTCAAGGAAAACATTTTGTCTTTCGGATTGAAATTTCTCGTTAGCTTCTTTGAATTCTTTCAATTTTTTAAGTCCGGAAATCGAAAGGGCACTAATTGAATTTTCGGATTGGAACTCTGGTTTTACCTGTAGTTTTTCGGTTGTTTTTTCGATTTTCTGAGTCGGAATTTCTGTTTGTTCTTCTTCAGGTTGTTCGGGAGAATAAAAATAAGAAGGTGGAATTATGAAATCAACTTTTTTTTTTCTCCATCAAAAGTGATAGAGGCTAGTTGCATCAGGCATAATTCAACCAAAAGACGTTGATTCTGACTGGATTTATATTTCAAATCGCAATCATTAGCTATGCGAATTCCTTCCAACAAAAATTCTTGTGAAGCAAATGTCGATTGATGTTGGTATTGAATCTTAGCTGTTTCGCCTACTTCCAAAAGCTGAAGTGTTTCAGGATTTTTGCACACCAACAAATCTCTGAAATGCGAAGCCAAGCCCTGTGCAAAATGATGTGCGTCAAATCCTTTTGCCAAAATGGTATTGAAAAACAGCAATAAATCAGGGATTTTATTCTCTAAAATGAGTTCGGTTGCTTTGATATAATATTCGTAATCGAGTACGTTCAGGTTTTCTGTAACGGCTTCACGAGTCAGATTTTTACCCGAAAAACTAACCACTCTGTCAAAAATAGAAAGAGCATCACGCATCGCTCCGTCTGCTTTTTGAGCAATGATATGAAGAGCGTCATCATCTGCTGTTATTCCTTGACTTTTAGCCACTTCTGCCAAATGATTTTTAGCATCACGAACGGTAATTCGTTTAAAATCAAAAATCTGACATCTCGAAAGAATCGTGGGAATTATCTTGTGTTTTTCGGTAGTAGCCAGAATAAAAATAGCGTGTTTCGGAGGCTCTTCAAGTGTTTTCAGAAAAGCATTGAAGGCTGCTTGCGAAAGCATGTGCACCTCATCAATGATATACACCTTGTATTTTCCGGTTTGAGGTGGAATGCGAACTTGGTCAATCAAATTTCGTATGTCATCAACCGAATTGTTTGAAGCAGCATCTAATTCGAAAATATTAAACGAAAAATCTTCGGTCGGGTCATCATAATCGGGCTGATTGATTTTTCGTGCTAAAATCCTTGCACAAGTCGTCTTTCCAACTCCTCTCGGACCTGTAAACAAAAGTGCCTGTGCTAAATGATTGGTTTCTATAGCATTGAGCAAAGTATCTGTAATAGCCTGTTGCCCGACAACATCTTTAAAAGTCTGTGGTCTGTATTTTCGAGCCGATACGATAAATTGTTCTTTCATAATTTTTGAGGAGTACAAATATAGACAGATTCAACTATTAAATGCAACTCTATGCTATAATTATCTCAAAAATAATTTATTCTCTTTTTGGTAAGATTCATTATATTTGCAGAATTTCAAACAGCAGACTAAAATGAAATACAAGAGAATCCTCCTAAAACTTAGCGGAGAAGCCCTTATGGGAGAACGTCAATACGGAATCGACCCGAAAAGGCTTTCTGAATATGCAGACGAAATCAAGAAAATTCACGATAAAGGAGTTGAAATTGCCATTGTTATTGGAGGAGGTAACATATTCCGAGGAGTTGCAGGAGCAAGCAACGGAATGGATCGAGTACAAGGAGATTATATGGGAATGTTAGCCACCGTTATCAACGGAATGGCTCTTCAGGGAGCTTTGGAAGACAAAGGAATGCTTACCCGTTTGCAAACCGCTCTCAAAATCGAGGCAATTGCAGAGCCTTATATCAAGCGAAGAGCTGTAAGGCACTTAGAAAAAGGAAGAATAGTTATCTTCGGAGCAGGAACGGGAAATCCGTATTTTACAACCGATACGGCTGCTGTACTTCGCGGAATTGAAGTAAATGCCGATGTAATTCTCAAAGGGACAAGAGTAGATGGAGTATATTCGGATGACCCTGAAAAAAATTCAAATGCTGTTAAATTTGAAACCATTACCTTTGATGAAGTGTTGAGTAAAGGGTTAAATGTAATGGATACTACTGCCTTTACACTCAGTCAAGAAAACAAACTCCCGATTGTGGTTTTTGATATGAACAAAGAAGACGCACTGCTGGAAGTTTGCGAAGGAAAAAACATCGGAACCGTTGTAACAATATAAATTTTTGATTGAAGATTAACGATTTTTGATTGAAGATTTACAACCTAAAAACTTTAAACATTAAACCTGAAACAAATCAAAAAATGGAAGAATTAGAATTTATATTAGATAGTGCTAAAGAATCCATGGAAGGCTCATTGTCTCATCTTGACAAGTGTTTTTTAAACATCAGAGCCGGAAAGGCCTCTCCTGCAATGCTCGGAGGAGTAAAAGTAGAATATTACGGCTCACTCACTCCTCTCTCGCAAGTTGCCAATGTCAATGCCCCTGACGCGAGAACACTGACAGTTTCTCCGTGGGAAAAAAATATGCTACAACCTATCGAAAAAGCTATTATGAATGCCAATCTTGGTTTCAACCCGATGAATAATGGGGATAACATCATCATCAATATTCCCGTGCTGACAGAAGAAAGACGTAGAGACCTTGTAAAACAAGCCAAATCAGAAGCAGAAGATGCTAAAATTGGTATCCGAAATGCGAGAAAAGATGCCAATAATGAAGTCAAAAAATTAGACGGAATTTCAGAAGATATTTTAAAATCAACCGAACAAGAAGTTCAGGAACTTACCGATAGCTTTATCAAAAAAGTCGATGAAATGCTAAGTATTAAAGAAGCCGAAATAATGAAGGTTTAAAAGGCTGATATGAAAAAATACTTTATCATATATCGCCCTTTTATTAAGTTTTTGCTTGTGTTTTTTGTCACATACGGAGTACTTTCGGTTTTGTACAATTTATATTTATCGCAATACGAAAATAACCAATACCCGTTAGACCCTTTTACAGAAAACATTTCGTATCAGGTAAAAAAAGTATCTAATTTTTTGGGTTGGAATACGGAGATTTACAGAATTTCAGGAGAAAAATGGACTCGTCTGGTTTTTAACGAAAAATATGTAGCCAAAATCGTTGAAGGGTGTAATGCCATAAGTGTAATGATTTTGTTTGTGTCGTTTGTCGTTGCTTTTGCCAAAAGGTTTTTATCTGCTTTTGTTTTTTCTGTTATCGGGATTGTGCTGATTCACATACTCAATATTTTCAGAATAGCAGTTTTAGGTTACTTTATATATAGCAGACCCGAACAAACTCATATCTTTCATGGAGTTTTATTTCCTTTGGTCATTTACGGATTTGTATTCATACTTTGGGTGGTCTGGGTCAGACATTTTTCGGGATTTATAACAAGAAAAAATAATGCAAAAATTTAAACCGGTTTTATTTACAATTCCTTTCATCATCGGGTTTATCCTTATCCGAATGTATGAAAACAGCTGGTTTTATGACCCTTTTTTAGTCTATTTTAAAGGCAGCTATCAAAACACTTCTTTCCCTGATTTCGAGAGCTTTAGATTGTTTTTCAATTTGTTTTTACGCTATTTCCTGAACACTTTGCTTTCTCTCGGAATTATTTATGTTATGTTTAAAAACAAAGAATTCTTAAAGGTTGCTTCTGTGTTGTATGCAGTCTTTTTTGTGGTTCTTATTGCAGGTTTTTTTATGATTGTCCGTTTTACCGAAAGTGATTTTTTTCTGTTCTACATCAGAAAATTTTTAATTCAACCTTTGTTCCTACTGTTGTTTTTACCTGCCTTTTATTTTCAGACAAAAAACAATAATCAGGAGTTTTTACAAAAAACACACAATTCTTAGAAATTCAACGCAACCTTTAGGCTCTTTTTGCATCTGTAATAAAGACGGGACAAAAAGCTATGTTTTATGATTTTATATCTCAAATAAGTTTTATTATTTAGTCGGATTAGTCAGATTGCTAATATCAGACCATTAGACAGCATTTACTATGAAAAAAAGAATATTGATTACCGGAGCAGCAGGTTTTTTGGGTTCTCATTTATGTGACCGATTTATAAAAGAGGGATACTACGTTATTGGGATGGATAATTTGATTACCGGAGATTTAAAAAACATAGAACATCTTTTTAAGTTGGAAAACTTTGAATTTTACCACCACGATGTAACAAAATTTGTTCACGTACCCGGAAAGTTAGACTATATTCTACATTTTGCTTCTCCTGCCTCCCCTATTGATTATCTAAAAATTCCTATCCAAACACTCAAAGTAGGTGCTTTAGGAACGCACAATCTCTTAGGATTAGCTCGGGTTAAAAATTCTCGTATTCTCATTGCTTCTACCTCTGAAGTGTATGGAGACCCTTTGGTACATCCTCAAACAGAAGATTATTACGGAAATGTAAATGCCATTGGTCCGAGAGGAGTTTATGACGAAGCCAAGCGTTTTCAGGAATCTATAACCATGGCTTACCATACTTTTCACGGTTTGGAAACCCGTATTGTACGGATTTTTAACACCTACGGTCCAAGAATGCGATTAAATGACGGAAGAGTTATTCCTGCTTTTATTGGTCAGGCTCTTAGAGGAGAAAATTTGACAATTTTCGGAGACGGAAGCCAAACTCGATCGTTTTGTTATGTCGATGACCAAGTTGAAGGAATTTTCAGGCTTTTACACAGCGACTACCACTTGCCTGTAAACATTGGAAATCCTCATGAAATTACTATAAAAGATTTTGCAGAAGAAATCATTAAACTGACAGGAACAACCCAAAAAGTGGTTTACAAACCGCTTCCCGTAAATGACCCTTTGCAACGACAACCCGATATTACAAAAGCTAAAGAAATTTTGGGATGGGAACCGAAAGTTTCCCGCTCCGAAGGAATGAAAATCACATACGAATATTTTAAATCTTTACCTAAGGAAGAGCTCTTGAAAGAAGAACACAAAGATTTCAAACAATACATCAGATAAATTGAAAAAGAAAACAGGTAGATATTCTGGATATATTCGTCCGTTTTCGTATGCACTTGACCTGCTTACGATAAACGTACTTGCCTATTTTATGCTTTCAGAGCACCTCAATACGGTTTGGTATCATGTCTTTATTACACTTTCTTGGATTTTTATTGCTTGGAATATAGATTTTTATGAAGTTTACCGCTATACAAAAGTCGTCCGTATTATGGGAAGGCTCTTTAAGCAATATATCGCCTTTCTGATTTTAAATTTTGCCTATATCGGATTTTATTTGAAATTTTCGAAACCCTCAGAAATCGTTTGGTATGTTACGCTTTCTTTGGCCATAATTGCCGGATTTAAGTTTGCGGTTTACTTCTTTTTAAGACGATTTCGGGTGGTTTTTGGAGGGAATTTTAGAAAAGTAGTCATTCTCGGAAACGGAAAATCTTCCGGACAATTAGCCGATTTTTTTAGAGATAATCCCGATTACGGGTATAAATTAGAAGGTGTTTTTGACTTGAAAACAAACAAGCAAAAAGAAATGCAGTTTTGTTACGATTTTGTTCTGAAAAACGGAATTGACGAAATATACTGCTCTTTGGCAAACACAAACAATGATGACATTAACGATTTGATTGATTTTACAGACAACAACCTGAAAATACTCAAATTTTTACCCGACAACAAAACTCCCCTTGCCAGAAACCTCATTTATGATTATTACGATTACATTCCTATTCTTTCTCTCAGAAATGTGCCTTTAGACAAAAGAGCCAATAAGATCGTAAAACGAACTTTTGACATTGTCTTTTCATTGATTGTCATTGTCGGAGTTTTATCTTGGTTGACTCCGATTTTAGCTGTTCTTATTCGGTCGGAATCGAAAGGAGGTGTGTTTTTTAAGCAAAAAAGAAACGGACTTAACTATAAGGAGTTTAACTGCTACAAGTTCCGTTCGATGAAACTCAACGAAGTAGCCGACACCCACCAGGTTACCAAAAACGACCCCAGAATTACTAAAATAGGTGCTTTTATGCGTAAAACAAGTATTGACGAACTTCCTCAGTTTTGGAATGTTCTCAAAGGCGATATGTCTGTGGTTGGACCAAGACCTCACATGGTGGCGGAAACAGAGCGTTTCGTGCAAAAAGTCAATAAGTTTATGGTTCGTCATTTCATCAAACCGGGAATTACAGGTCTTGCTCAAATCAACGGGTACAGAGGAGAAGTCGAGACTGATGCGGATATTATCAATCGGGTTAAATACGATATCTTTTATTTAGAAAATTGGTCGTTTCTGCTCGATTTGAAAATTATCGTAACAACCATATATAACGCACTAAAAGGAGAAAAAAAGGCGTATTAACTTTTTTAGAAAAAATACCCCAACGAAAGAATAATTCTCGGACTTTCGGAAGAAGTAAAGTAAGAAATATTGGCTGCAAACTTATTGATTATCTTAAGCGAAAAACCTCCTCCAAACGAAGTGTGCCACTTTTTTGAGTTTTCTCTTCCGTACCACACTCTTCCGTAATCAAATCCGAAAAAAGCTTCATAGTTTACAGGAATTACTTTGTTGGGCAATTCTCCCAAATCAATTCTGAAATCATTGCTGTGCACAAAATACTGTTGTCCTGAAAAACGCTCGTTTCTGTAACCTCTAAGTCCTGTTTCTCCTCCCATGGTGGCAGCCTGATAAAATTCGTAAGTTTCGTTAAAAAGGGCTTTTGCCCTTACAATAGAAGCGATTGTATATTTTTTGCTTACATCAGGATTATATCTAAGTGAAAAATCTCCTGACAAAAAGGGAACATTCCTATTCATATCCCTAAAATTCACTACAAGCCCGATCTCGGAAGTAAAATCATAATTGAGTTTACTATCATTCTCCTGAAAAGAAAAATAATAGCTGCCTTTCAGATTCAAAAAAGTGTTGTTTCTTTCGGTTAGTTCTCCTTGCTGAAAAATATCATCTCGGGTAAATTTTTGCTCATCAATAATATTGTAGTTTTCCACTCCACCTGAAAGTACAGTTTTTTGAGTTTCAGAAAACCTAAATTCGATTCCCTGATTAAATCCGAATCGTTGCAACAAAACCCGATTATAATCCCTTCCGAAAGAGCTTTCATAATTTTGACTTTCGTTACCAAAACCAAAAAAGTTTTGAAAATGATTGGGAGTAGTAAGCCAAACGTCGGTTTTGTAAGTTCGTTTTTCGCTCACAGTCGGAAAAGTTCCTGAGTACAAAAGCGAATAATAATGATTCCAACTCAACTGGTGACGAGCACTGAAAGGATGATTTTTAAATTTGTAACGGGTATATGTAAATTTTCCTCCCAACCGAATTTCTTGATCCGTATCGAATAAAATTCCCGGCTGAAATTCGAAAGTATCCTGCCTTGGTCTGTCTTGGTTGGATTCTAAAATATGAGAATTGTTGGTTTTATGTAGCGATGCCTTTCCTATTTCATCTTTTGTAACCAAAGCCGATTCGGGAACATAAATTTTAACATTTTCGGAGGCTTCATTCAATTTAAAATCGCCATAATTATCACTGTCTATAATCCGTATAACAATGTTATTTTTATTGGTTTGAGAAAACGAAAACGTATCAATTCCTCCAAATCCGTACAGCCAAATTTCCTTAGTTTTGCCTTTAATATATTCATTTTTCAGAATAGTTTTGCCTGTCAAAGAATTAGTAAGTGTTAAGATTACCTCTTCCTGATTTTGTTCAATCTTAAAAGTATCATCTTGTGATGTTCCGCAAATGACAACGGTTTCCTGAAGTATGGCATAATATTTTTCGGCCAAAACATCGAGATTTTCAACCCTGCGAATCAGAGCTTCTTTAAGGTCTTTACTTTCTTGAGTATGCTGAAAATCTTGAGGTAATTTGGTAAATGCTTCATTAATCACATCTTTTGTCAATGTTTTTTTGATAGAATCTGCCTGTTTTACCCACACCGATTTTTTTATTCCTCTTGTAAGATTAAGGTCATAAATCAGATTATGCGAATTTATTTTATCTGCTTTGAGTTTTTTTCGATAATAATTATCAAGATTTTCAACTCCTAAAGATTTAAGCAAAAAGCCAAACAACAAACCGTCTGTTTTAGCAAACGAAAATCCTCTGTCGTTCATAAGCGGAACAAAAATATTTTCTCCGCCTTTGTGTAGCGACCAAAAATAAGACTGATTTACATCAAGAGCATTTCCCGTAATCATATCCATCAATCGGGCACGTACATAAACCTCCTCTTGTATTTTATATTTAGAATTTTCTTGCAAAAGCGTAATGATTTGCTCGGTAGAAAGATAATTACTTTTATCGTAGGTCAATATTTGAAATTTCCCGTCAAAATATACTAATTCCTTGTTTTTTGTGTTCTCTCCGATGTGACTTGCCAAATGATTGGTAATCCGAAAAGCCAATGGATGAGTGAGCGTATAGGCATCAGCTATAAATCGATCTGCATACGTTTCTTTGAACTTATTGTTTTGGTACAATTCTAAAAACTTATCGTAATGCTGAAAGTACGGGTAATCCTCCGTTAGCGGAACATACTTAATTTCCTTTGAAGGATTAATCTGATAATCTTTCATTGGAATGGCATACAAGTTTCTGTAGTGTTTTCCCCACAGAAAATTATAGAACTTTGATTTAGTGGTAATTGTTTCAGAATATAAAGATTCGGAGAGGCTATCCTTACTCATTTCTTGTGAATAAACTTTGGAGTTTCCCACAAAAAAACAAATGATAAGAAATAAAATAATCCGAAAAAGAGAAAATTTCATCTGAAAAAAATTATAACTCGCAAGTTAATAAATCACCGAACGAAAAATTTAAAAAATTATCACAATTTCCTAAAATAAATATTCCTCAAAAAATGAACCTATATCCTAAAAATGGGCAAAACTTTTACTTTCTGACTAAGCCAAAAAGTCGTATCTTCGCAACGTATAAATTTTAAATAAAATTCTTAAAAAATGGCAACTGTTTCAACCCAATTCGGAATACAACAAGCTTTAGAACAATTAGGCATTAAAGAACTAAACCTCGGAACTTCAACAGGATTAGAAAGTTTCGCAAACGGAAAAATCATAGAATCATATTCTCCGGTTGACGGAACTCTTATCGCAAAAGTTCAGGCTTCTACAAAAGATGATTACGAAAAAGCAATGCAAAAAGCTACGGAAGCATTCAAATCTTGGAGATTAGTTCCTGCTCCGAAAAGAGGAGAAATCGTTAGACAAATGGGTGATGAACTTCGTAAAAACAAAGAAGCTTTAGGAAAACTAGTTTCTTACGAAATGGGAAAATCACTTCAAGAAGGTCTTGGTGAAGTTCAAGAAATGATTGATATCTGTGACTTTGCAGTAGGTTTGTCAAGACAACTTTACGGTCTAACGATGCACTCTGAAAGACCAATGCACAGAATGTATGAGCAATGGCACCCAATTGGAGTAGTAGGAATTATCTCTGCTTTTAACTTCCCGGTTGCTGTTTGGAGCTGGAACTCAATGATTGCTTGGGTTTGTGGAGACGTTTGTATCTGGAAACCAAGTTCGAAAACGCCACTTTGCGGAATTGCTTGTCAAAATATCATTCAAAAAGTATTAAAAGCGAATAACATTCAAGAAGGTGTTAGCTGCTTAGTTGTTGGAAACGAATCAGGAGATTTAATCAACAACGATAAAAGAATTCCACTTGTATCTTTTACAGGTTCAACCAGAATCGGTCGTCACGTATCAAAAACTGTTGCTGAACGTTTCGGAAATACAATTCTAGAACTTGGAGGAAACAATGCTATCATCGTTTCTGAAAATGCAGACATCAACATGGTATTGGTTGGAGCAGTATTCGGAGCGGTTGGAACAGCAGGACAAAGATGTACTTCTACTCGAAGACTTATCATTCACGAAAGTATTTACGATAAAACAATTGCTGTTCTTCAAAATGCTTACGGACAATTAAAAATTGGAAACCCTCTTGATGCAAACAATCACGTAGGTCCGCTAATTGACAAAGCTGCGGTTCAAGATTACTTAAACGCTATCGAAAAAGCAAAAGCTGAAGGCGGAAAAGTATTGGTTGAAGGTGGTGTTTTAGAAGGAGAAGGATACGAAAGTGGATGCTACGTTAAACCTTGTATCATCGAGGCTAAAAACGAATTCGAAATCGTTCAACACGAAACATTTGCTCCGGTTTTATACGTAATGAAATATTCTACTTTAGAAGAAGCTATCGAAATGCAAAACGGAGTTCCTCAAGGACTTTCTTCTTCAATCTTCACAACCAATATGAGAGAAATGGAGCTATTCCTTTCTGCTGCTGGTTCAGATTGTGGAATTGCAAACGTAAACATCGGAACTTCTGGAGCTGAAATCGGAGGTGCTTTCGGAGGTGAAAAAGAAACCGGAGGAGGTCGTGAATCAGGATCTGATGCTTGGAAAGCGTATATGAGAAGACAAACAAACACGATTAACTACAGCACCGAACTTCCTTTGGCACAAGGAATTAAATTTGATTTATAAAAATAATGAATATCCGTTTTTAGAGATAAAATGTATTTGGTTTGAAGACCTTACAGGTTTTTTTAGCCTGTGAGGTTTGTAAATAAAAAAGCTACAAAAAGGTGTTAGAATCTACAAATTAAATAAAAAACTCTAAATCTGCTATTAAACGGACTTTCAAATAAAAATTAAATCCAAACCTTACATTTTTGAACCCTAATCAAAAAAATATGGAAGACGAAAAAATAAAAGAAGTATTCACACAAAAAACGTGGAATGAAATAAAAGCTAATGATTCTTGGGCTATTTTCAAAATAATGTCTGAATTTGTAAACGGATATGAATCAATGTCTAAAATTGGTCCGTGTGTGTCTATTTTTGGTTCAGCACGTACCAAACCGGATAATAAATACTATCAATTGGCCGAAAAAATTGCGTACAAAATTACTCAGGCAGGGTACGGAGTTATCACAGGTGGAGGGCCTGGAATTATGGAAGCTGGGAACAAAGGAGCTCACCTGGGTGGAGGAATTTCGGCAGGATTGAATATCGAACTTCCGTTTGAGCAACATTTTAATCCGTATATTGACCGTGATAAAAATTTGCAGTTTGATTACTTTTTTGTCCGTAAAGTAATGTTCGTAAAATACTCGCAAGGTTTTGTGGTAATGCCCGGAGGATTTGGAACTCTAGACGAACTCTTTGAAGCCATTACGTTAATTCAAACACATAAAATTGGCAAGTTTCCAATTATTCTGGTTGGAAGAGAATTTTGGTCAGGGCTTTTGGAATGGATTAAAAAAGTGCTTTTGGAAGAACACAATAACATAAAATCCGAAGATTTGAATTTGTTTAGTATTGTAGATACAGAAGATGAGGTCATTGAAGTATTGGATAATTTCTATAAGAAATATAACCTAACTCCAAACTTTTAATATTACCACAAGGCAAAGTATTCTGATACTTTGCCTTGTTTCTTTTATATTCAAAACATTCAACAAACTAAAATATAACCTTGAAATTAAAAAACAAAAATATCTATTTAAGACCTCTTGAGCCTGAAGATCTGGATTTTCTGTACCAAGTAGAAAACAATCCGGATATTTGGGAGCTGAGCAGCAACCAAACTCCTTACAGCAAGTTTGCATTGAAACAATATATCGAGCGAACCTTATCTGAGGATATTTACGGTTTAAAGGAGCTCCGTTTGGTAATTTGTAAAACCCAAGACAATGCCACAATCGGACTCATAGATTTATTTGACTTTAACCCGAAAAACAAAAGAGCAGGCATCGGAATATTGATTTCGGACGAGAAAAACATAAATTCGGGTTATGGTTCGCAAGCTCTTGAAACCTTGATAGACTATGCTTTTGACGTATTGCAATTGCATCAATTATACTGTAATATATTATCTACGAATCAAAGAAGCATAAATCTATTTCTCAAACATAATTTTAAACAAATCGGAGTAAAAAAAGATTGGATTTTTGACGGAAAAAACTACAAAGACGAAATACTTTTTCAGCTTATAAGTAGCGAGTAAAGCACTCTCTTGCCATTCTCTAACAATCTGCAATATTTACAGCAACAGCCAGCCCTCCTTCAGAAGTTTCTTTGTATTTGTGATTCATATCTTGTGCGGTTTGCCACATAGTTTTGACTACCTTATCAAGCGGAACTTTTATGTTTTTGGCATCTGTCTCCAAAGCCAATTCGGCTGCATTGATGGCTTTGATAGCTCCCATCGTATTTCGTTCAATACATGGAATCTGAACCAATCCTGCGATTGGGTCGCACGTAAGTCCGAGGTGGTGTTCCATTGCGATTTCGGCAGCTACAGTTACCTGTTCGGGTGTTCCTCCTAATAATTCGCATAAAGCTCCGGCAGCCATTGCAGAAGAAACTCCGATTTCGGCCTGACAACCTCCCATAGCAGCTGAAATAGTCGCTCCTTTTTTGAAGATACTTCCTATCTCTCCGGCCACTTTGAGGAATTGCTCGATTTCTTTATCTCCTGCCTCGTGATTATCAATTGTTAAATAATACATCAGTACAGCAGGAATTACTCCGGCACTTCCGTTTGTAGGTGCGGTGACTACTCTTCCGAGCGAGGCATTGACTTCGTTTACTGCTAAAGCAAAACAGCTTACCCATTTTAGAATCTGACGAAATTTGACCTCTGTTTTTCGGATTGTTTGCAACCATTCTTGAGGATTCGAATAGACTTCCGTACTTGCAGCCATCAGGTTTTTGTGCATATCAAAAGCTCTCCGTCTGACATTTAGTCCCCCGGGAAGTGTTCCTTCGGTATGGCAACCGATGTACATACACTCGAGCATTGTGCCCCAGATTCTTAAAAGCTCTTCAGAAATTTCTTCATCAGTACGAAAAACTTTTTCGTTTTCAGTTACAATTTCAGATATTTTTTTGTTCTCAGAAGTAGCATACTTGAGTAATTCGTCTGCATTTTCGTTAGGATACGGAACCTTTTTTTCATCAATCTCCGTTCCGATAGCTACATCTTGTTCTTCTTTTACCACAAATCCTCCTCCTATAGAGTAGAAGGTAGAATTATACTGTGAACCATCGTCCAGATGAGCATTAAAATTCAGTCCGTTTGCATGAAAAGGTAAAAATTTCTTGTAAAAAACAATTTCTTTTTCAAACACAAAAGGAATTATTTTTTGGGAGTCTAAATGCAGCTGTTGGTCGGTTTTCACCTTTTGAATTACCTTGTCAATATCTTCAATCGGAATAAATTCAGGGTCGGTACCGCTCAATCCTAAGACAATTGCCAAATCGGTTGCGTGTCCTTTTCCTGTAAGGGAAAGTGAGCCATACAAATCTACTGAAACCGATTTTGTTTTTGCAAAAAGCTTCTTTTTATGGAGCTCTGCCAAAAATTGTTGTGCAGCTCTCCAAGGACCAAGAGTGTGCGAACTCGAAGGTCCCACACCGATTTTAAGCATATCGAAAATCGAAATAAATTCCATAAAAAAAGCTATTAAAGATAAGCAAATATAAACAAAATAATCATCGTTATTCCATTTATACTCGCTTTGTTTCTTTTAAAACAAATCACTTAAAACCAGAATATTACCTCATAAAAGTTACGAAGAATTTTAACTAACTGGCAAAATCTATTTTCTTTACGATTTTTGCTTTCTGGTTAGTGATGGCAATTTTCAACACCTCGCTCATGTCTTTTACGTAGTGAAAAGTAAGCCCTTTGATATATTCGGGTTTGATTTCGTCAATATCTCGTCTGTTTTCGTGGCAAAGGATAATTTCTTTGATTTTTGCTCTTTTGGCCGCCAGAATTTTCTCCTTAATTCCTCCTACCGGAAGTACTTTTCCACGAAGTGTTATTTCGCCTGTCATAGCCAAACTTTTCTTTACTCTTTTTTGCGTAAGTGTTGATACTAAAGAGGTTAACATTGCGATTCCTGCGCTTGGGCCGTCTTTTGGAGTTGCTCCTTCGGGAACGTGTATGTGAACATTATGAGTAGTCAATATTTCAGGGTCTATTCCTAAACTTTCTGCATTGGCTTTGATGTATTCCATAGCTAATGTAGCCGACTCTTTCATCACAGTTCCCAAGTTTCCGGTAAGGGTAAGGTTTCCTTTTCCTTTAGAAAGTATTGATTCGATAAACAGAATATCTCCTCCTACTTGTGTCCAAGCAAGACCAGTAACCACTCCGGCTACTTCGTTATTTTCGTATTTATCTCTTTCTAATTTGGGAGCTCCGAGAATTTCAACAATTTTATCATCTGTTATTTTTGTCTGGTACTCCTCTTCCATTGCTATGGATTTAGCAACATTTCTAACGACTTTTGCGATTTGTTTTTCCAAACTCCTTACTCCTGATTCGCGTGTGTATCCCTCTACGATTTTCTCTAACTGATTCTTACCTATGCTAATATCTTTTCCGGTAAGGCCGTGTTCTTTGAGTTGTTTCGGGAGTAGGTGTTGCTTGGCAATTTCTATTTTTTCCTCAATGGTATAACCTGTCATACTGATAACTTCCATTCTGTCGCGAAGTGCAGGTTGGATGCTTGACATATTGTTTGAAGTGGCAATAAACATCACTTTCGACAAGTCGTATCCCATTTCAAGAAAATTATCGTAAAACTCGGAATTTTGTTCTGGGTCAAGCACTTCAAGCATTGCAGAGGAAGGGTCGCCCGAATAGGAACTCGATAGCTTATCGATTTCGTCTAAAACAAACACAGGATTTGATGTGCCAGCTTTTTTTATGCTCTGTATAATCCTACCAGGCATTGCTCCGATATAAGTTTTTCTGTGTCCTCTGATTTCGGCCTCATCACGCATTCCTCCGAGTGAAATTCTTACATACTCTCTACCCAAAGCCTCTGCTACGGATTTTCCGATAGAAGTTTTCCCGACTCCTGGAGGTCCATACAAGCATAGAATTGGAGATTTCATATCTTTTCGGAGCTTGAGTACTGCTAAATGTTCAATAATTCTTTTCTTTACATCTTCTAATCCGAAGTGATGTTTGTCGAGTATTTTTTGAGCTCTTTTCAGGTCAAAATTATCTTTGGAATATTCGTTCCAAGGAAGCTCCAGATACAGCTCCAAATAATTGCGTAAAATTCCGAAATCGGGAGATTGAGGATTGGTTCTTTGCAACTTAGCCAATTCTTTTTCAAAATGTTTTCCGACTTTTTCTTCCCATTTTTTGCTTTGGGCTTTTTGACGCATTTCCTCTATTTCTTGGTCATAGGAAACACCTCCCAATTCTTCCTGAATGGTTTTCATTTGCTGGTGCAGGAAATACTCTCTTTGCTGTTGGTCTAAATCGAAGCGGACTTTTGACTGAATATCATTTCTAAGCTCCAATTTCTGCAACTCAAGATTCATAAAACGCAAAGTTTCTAACGCTCTTTGTTTCAAATCGGAAATTTCCAATAATCCTTGTTTGTCTTTTACATCAAGATTCATATTGGAGGAAACGAAATTAATCAAAAACGAATTGCTCTCAATATTCTTAATAGCAAAAGTTGCTTCAGTCGGAATGTTTGGATTTTCGTGGATAATTTTGATAGCTAATTCCTTAATGTTTTCGGAAATAGCTTTGAATTCCTTGTCATTATCATCAGGACGAATATCGGGAAATTCTTTAATAGTTGCTTTTATATAAGGCTCTTCTGTAGTAATTTGTTCAATTTCAAAGCGTTTTTTACCTTGAATAATAACCGTTACGTTTCCGTCAGGCATTTTAAGGACTTTTAAAATCCTTGCAACTGTTCCTATCTTATTAATGTCATCAGATGTAGGTGTTTCGATATCTTCCTCTTTTTGAGAAACAACCCCGATTATCTTTCCTTTTGTGTTGGCATCATTGATGAGTTTGATGGATTTATCTCGTCCGGCAGTGATAGGAATTACAACTCCTGGGAACAAAACCATATTCCGCAAGGGCAAAATGGGTAAATCTTTAGGAAGTGACTCATTGTTCATTTCTTCCTCGTCTTCGGGAGTCAAAAGAGGTATTAACTCTGCTTCCGAATCAAAGTCTTGTAGTGACAAACTGTCAAGAGATATTATTTTTTGTTTAGTCATAGCTTTTTTTAAGTCATTTTGTCATTAAATAGAAAGAATTGATAGAATTTTTATTTACTTTCTAAATCTTAATACTTTGGTATTCAGCAATAATAATTTTATTGCAAACACTTAGACAAGAATAAAGTCAATCACCGTGCCAACAAAAGTGCGAATCGATTTAGGATTGTTTCACACGATTTTTTTGACTCAATAAATATATAAAATTTCGGTAATCGTTAAATGAAGGTAGTTTTTAGTTTATATTGCCTTTGAACCTTTTTCAAAATACATTTCCCTGAAACTTTCATTTCTGTATTTATCTGTTTTTCTAAATATTACGTCAGGTGTAATATCATGAGGGTTTTCAAACCCACAAGCTCCGATAAATTCAGCTACCGCTTTCATGGTATTTTTGTGAAAATTAGCTACTCTCACGCTTTTATCGGTAACATCGAGTCCTTTGTAAAGTGTTTTATCTTGGGTGGCAATCCCTACAGGACATTTTCCGCTATCGCATTGCAAAGCCTGAATACAGCCCAAAGCAAACATCATTCCTCTGGCACTATAACACGCATCTGCACCGAAAGCCATTGCTTTAGCAATATCAAAAGCTGTGATAATTTTTCCGGAAGCTAAAATCTTTATCTCATCTCTTAAACCGTGTTTTTTGAGCAATGTAGTCACAAAAACTAAGGCATCGGCAACAGGCATTCCTATATAGTCAATAAACTCCATCGGTGCTGCTCCTGTTCCTCCTTCTGCTCCGTCAAGCGTTATGAAATCAGGTTTAATTCCTGTTTTGAGCATTGCATCAACGATACTTTCAAATTCGTCTTTCCTTCCGATACAAAGTTTGAATCCGACAGGTTTTCCTCCCGATAAATCACGAAGTTTTTTTAGAAAATTAACTAATCCGTTTGCATCGGAAAAAGCCGAATGTGCGGATGGCGAATGAACATCTGTATAAGGTTCTATGTTTCGTATTTTGGCAATTTCGGGAGTGTTTTTTTGTGCAGGAAGCAATCCTCCGTGTCCCGGTTTTGCTCCTTGCGAAAGTTTTAACTCAATCATTTTTACCTCCGGATAAAGAGCCTTTTCGGCAAACAATTTTTCATCAAAAAAACCGTTGATGTCTCTGCACCCGAAATACCCTGTTCCTATCTGCCAAATCAAATCGCCTCCTTGCAAATGAAATTCGCTAATACCTCCTTCTCCTGTATTGTGTGCAAACCCTCCGAATTTTGCTCCTCTGTTAAGTGATGTAACAGCCGTTTTGCTCAAAGCTCCGTAACTCATCGCACTAATATTATACAGGCTAAGACTATACGGTTGCAGGCAATCTTTTCCTCCAACAAGCGTTCTGAAAGTTTCCGGGTTTGCTTTTTTAGGATAAATGGAATGAGCAGCCCACTCATATCCTACTCTCGTTGGCTCGTCCTGCATGCCAAAAGCAACGGTTTCCTTTTGATTTTTTGCTCTTTGATATACTATAGAACGCTGCCTTCTGTTAAAGGGTTTTCCGTCTGTTTCTCCTTCAAAAAAGTATTGACGAAACTCCGGTCGTACAGACTCGAACAGATAACGGAAGCGAGCCAAAAGCGGAAAGTTTTTTCGCAAGGTATGTTTGCTCTGAATACTATCGTATAATACTAACTCTAAAAGGACTACCGGAATTATAAGCGTGTAATATGACCACGATTTAAAGACAACCAGAACAATTGCTGCCAATAGAAGAAAAATGGTAAAAGACCAAACTAATGTACGTACGCCTAAACTGTTTAAAAACCTAAATATCATAATAAGCCCTAAAAATAAAGTGAAAAGACCCGACTGAAGAAGTGTTATGTATAAGCAATTCTGATTTTACAGGGCAAAATTAGCCCTTATTCTATCAATTACAAAAAAGAACTATGAGATTTTTTAATTATTTTGATTTTTGACTTGCCAGATACCTTGCAAACAACTCTAAAGTACTGAACAAAAGCAACAAATATTTATTTTACATCTCAAAAAACAAAGAGAATTCCTCGCTTTTTTTATCTTCTAAAAATTTTCATCTTGCTTATAAAATCCCAAACTACGATTCCTGCACTTACCGAAATGTTGAGTGAATGTTTGGTTCCGAGTTGCGGAATTTCAATATATCCGTCCGAGAGCTCGATGGCCTTTTCAGAAACTCCTTTAACTTCATTTCCGAAAATAAGAGCATATTTTTTATTTTCTTTTACTTCGAATTCGTTGAGCATAACCGAATTTTTGACTTGTTCGATACTCCAAACCTCAACTTTTTCGGCTCGTAGCTCTACAATGGCTTCTTCTACTGTTTTAAAGTATTTCCAATCTACCGTATCGGTTGCACCGAGTGCTGTTTTGTGAATTTCTTTGTTCGGGGGAGTTGCTGTGATTCCGCACAAATAAATCTTTTCGACCAAAAAAGCATCTGCTGTTCTAAATACCGAACCAATATTATTCAGGCTTCTGATGTCGTCTAAAATCAAAATAAGTGGTATTTTTTCAGATTTTTTAAACTCTTCAACCGATTTTCGGTCGAGTTCACTATTGAGAATTTTCCTACTCATTAGTTTAGTTTTAGCTTATCAATATCGTTATGATGCACTTTCTGAATAATGGTACCTTTATGTAAAACTACAAAGTTTGGGTTCGATCTTTCGATGGTTTTTAGGGTAACTCCGTCTGTTGTAAAAAATGGAATTTGTACATTATGATGCCTTAAAATCGGTTGATAGTCTTCTTCGAGCGAAGCAGTAAGTCCTATGATTTTGTATCCGTTTTGCTGAGCTAATATTTCTACTTCAGATATTTTGTCCAGACCTTTCTTGTTTGAACGAGTCAAATCATAAGTAATAACCAATATGATTTTTGATTCTTCGAGAACTTGAGCTGTATAGTCCTCACCGTCTTTTTCAATGGTAAAGTTCTGAATAGCGGGAGTAAAACCTTCTTTAATGAGTTTTTCTTTGCGATCAACAAACTCGGCTCCTTCAGGTAGATTCGCCAATTCAGACATATCGAATTCTTGTTCTTTTCCGTTTACTTTATAGATGAATTTAATTTCGTATTCACTTCGAGGAGCATTTTCGGGAATTTCCATCGCTTTTTGAATATTCGTCCCCACTTTATAAGCTCTAAAATCAATCAAGGGAAGATGATTCAGCACCCAATAGCCCATAAATCCGCATAAAATTAAGCTTATGGCTACAAGACGACTTCTGACAGACGTGCGAAAAACCGGAGTAATATATCTTTTACCCTTAAATAAAATCAAAATCAAAATCAGTAAAATTACATCTTTGGTAAAACTCTCCCAAGGCGTAAGTTTGATAGCATCTCCGAAACAGCCACAATCAGTTACTTTGTTGAAGTAAGCCGAATAAAACGTAAGGAATGTGAAGAAAACAATCATCAACAATAAAGTCCAAAGCGTAAATTTCTTTTTGTATCCGAGTAATAACATTACACCTAAAACGACTTCAAGAATTACCACAAAAACAGCTATTGCCAAAGCCAAAGGAGTTAAAAACGGTAAGTTTAAAACATCTTGTGCAAAATAATCTTCTAACTTAAACGAAAAACCAACCGGGTCATTGAGTTTGATGAGTCCGGAAATAATGAATAAAATTCCTGTAAAAAGTCTTGAAAAGGAAGTGAGTAATTTTAACATCGTAAATGTTTTTTTGATTTAAACTTTCAAAGATAAATTATTTGCTTCAAGTTCGCAAAAACTATTCCCTAAACCGAAAAAATAACCTAAATTTGGAACTCGAAATAAATTTGAAATTTGTAAACTTTAAATCAAAAAATGATTTTAATTGCCGATAGCGGTTCTACAAAAGCAGATTTTGTTGCTTTGAATAACAAGGGGAGCAATCTTTTTATGACAGAAACATTAGGATTAAACCCTGAAGTTTTAACTAAAGAAGAAATTTTCAGAAGGTTGAATCAACGTTTTGATATTTTACACAACAAAGAAAAAGTCGAAAAATTGTTTTTTTACGGAGCCGGTTGCGGAACAGACCGAATGAAAAATTATTTGGATTCGGCTTTTCGAGAATATTTCCCGAATGCGATGGTTTCGGTTCTGGAAGACACCTATGCTGCAGCTTATGCTACGAATCCGACCAACGAAAAAGCTATTATTTGTATTTTAGGAACAGGTTCAAATTGCAGTTATTTTGACGGCAAGACACTTATCCAAAAAGTGCAGTCATTAGGCTATATCGCAATGGATGATGCAAGTGGCAATCATTTCGGAAAGGAACTTATCAGACAATATTACTTTAATAAAATGCCCAAACATTTAGCCGAAAAGTTCCAAAAAGAATACGATTTGGATGCTGATGTAATCAAAGAAAACTTTTATAAAAAACCAAACCCCAATGCTTATTTGGCTTCCTTTGCCAAATTTTTGATTTCGCATAAAAATGAACCTGTGTTTCAGAAAATCATCTTTGACGAATTGGAACTTTTTATCGAAAACTACATCAAACAGTTTGAAGATTACAAAGAAGTTCAGGTTCATTTTATTGGTTCGATTGCTTTTTATCTGAAAGAAGAACTTCAAACAGCTTTAACTAAACATAATATAAAATTGGGAAATGTTTTAAGACGCCCAATGGACGGATTGGTGGAATATCATAAGATAAATTTGTAAATTTGAATTCTAAAAAGTAAAATAATGGCAACAGTATATGACATACGAAGTGGTTTGATAGATAAAATTCTTGCTATCAAAAACAAAGAATTTTTGTTGGCTCTTGATCAATTAATTTCCTCAAGTGAATCTGTTTCTGACATAATAGAAACTACATCTGAACAAAAAATAATGTTGGAAATGAGCGAGGAGGACATTAAAAATGGGAGGTTGATTTCGCAAGAAGCAATGAACAAAAGAAACCTCGAATGGCTAAACGAACTATAGTTTGGACAAAAACAGCTGACCTCCAATTTGTAGGAATCTTAGAGTATTGGGCTAAGCGAAACAAATCTGTATTGTATTCTAAAAAGCTTATCCAATTAGCATCAGAACGAACGCAACAACTTGCAGAAAATCCTTACATCTGTAAATTATCAGATTTTGATGACCTAAGAGTTGCTTCCTTAGGGAATTTCAGCCTTTTTTATAAATTTACAGATAGCCTCATAATCATTTCAGCCTTTTGGGATAATAGACAAGATCCTAAAAAACTTTTAAAGATGTTACAGAAAAAAGACAAATAACAATAATGAATTATTTTTCATCTCAATTTAAATTAGGAATATTAGGTGGCGGACAACTCGGGAAAATGATGTTGTACGATACCCGAAAATTTGATATTCAAACTTATGTGTTAGATCCAAGTGCAGATGCTCCTTGCAAAATTGCTTGTGACAAGTTTATACAAGGAAGTCTAATGGATTTTGATACGGTTTACAACTTCGGCAAACAAGTAGATGTATTGACTTTTGAAATCGAATTGGTAAATGTAGATGCTCTTGAAAGATTAGAGCAAGAAGGAATTAAAGTTTTTCCGTCTTCAAAAACACTGAGAATCATCCAAAACAAAGGAAAACAAAAACAGTTTTATAAAGACAACAACCTCCCAACATCTGATTTTCAGCTTTTCAAGACTTTAGGAAGTTTAAAATCAGAAATCCTAAATACTAATTCCCAAATCCTAATTCCTTTCGTATGGAAATCAACCGAATTCGGTTATGATGGAAACGGAGTAAAAGTTATCCGAAAAATCGAAGATTTAGAACAATTGCCTGAAGGCGAATGCATTGCAGAGCAAATGGTAGATTTTAAAAACGAATTGGCTGTTATAGTTGCTCGAAATTCAAGCGGAGAAATTAAGACATATCCGGTTATGGAAATGGAATTTCACCCGGAAGCCAACCAGGTGGAATACGTGATTTGTCCGGCTAGAATTGATGATAACGTAGCTCAAAAAGCAAGAGATTTAGCTCTAAAAGTTTCTGAAAACTTTGAACATGTTGGGCTTTTGGCTGTGGAAATGTTCCAAACTCAAAACGATGAAATTTTGATTAATGAAGTAGCTCCAAGACCTCACAATTCAGGACATTATTCGATTGAAGCGAGTTATACTTCACAATTCGAACAGCATTTGCGAGCTATTCTCGATTTACCTTTAGGAAATACCGACAGCAAAGTTGCAGGAGTAATGGTAAATCTGGTTGGAGCAGAAGGTTTTTCGGGGAATGTAGTTTATGAAAATATCGAAAAGATTTTGCAGTTAGACGGAGTGATTCCGCATATTTACGGAAAAAAACAAACCCGACCGTTCCGCAAAATGGGACACGTAACCATTACCAATCAAGATGTTCAAAAAGCAAGAGAAATTGCCGAAAAAGTAAAAAATAGTATTCGAGTAATTAGTCAATAACAAAAAATATGAAAAAAATAATCACAGCTTTAGGATTAGTTATCGGACTTCTTTTGGGTTGTCAGAACAAAATTATTGAAAAACCAACATCAGAGCTTATGGAAAACAGACCTAACATTTACGGATTTAAGGTAAAAGATTTAAACGGAGCGGAATTTGATTTTGCCACTCTGAAAGGCAAGAAAATTATGATTGTTAATACGGCTTCAAAATGTGGACTTACTCCACAATACAAAGATTTACAAGCACTGTACGAAAAACACAAAGACCAAAACTTTGTAATTATTGGTTTTCCGGCTAATGATTTTATGGAGCAAGAACCCGGAACTGATGAAGAAATTGCAGAATTTTGCCAAATAAATTACGGAGTTACTTTTCCGATGATGAGCAAAATTTCTGTAAAAGGAGAACAAATGGCTCCGATATACAAATTTCTGACTCAACAAAAACTCAACGGATTTTCAGACTCTGATGTAGAGTGGAATTTTCAAAAATACTTGCTGAACGAAAACGGACAGTTAGAAAAAGTAGTCGGACCCAGAATTAATCCGACAGACAAAGAAATTACAAGTTGGATTGAGGGATAGTTGGTCGAAATAAACTAACTTTGCCCTCAAAATTCAAAATAATGGAATTAGTTGATTTTATCTTGCACATAGACCAACATTTGTTTGAGTTTGTAAACGATTACGGAATGTGGGTTTATGCGATTTTGTTCTTGATTATTTTTGTAGAAACCGGAATTGTAATAATGCCTTTTTTACCCGGAGATTCGCTTTTGTTTGCAGCAGGAATGTTAGCCGCTCAACCCAACCAGCTCAATGTCTGGATTATAATAGTTTTACTACTAATTGCTGCGATTTCCGGAGATTCTCTCAATTATTCCATCGGGAAAAAATTCGGAATGAAGGTAACCAAAATCAAGTTATTCGGTAAACAAGTGGTAAAAGACGAACACATCGAAAAAACCCATTCTTTTTACGAAAAATACGGAAGTAAAACCATTGTGATAGCTCGTTTTGTCCCGATTGTCAGAACGCTGGCTCCTTTTGTGGGAGGAATCGGACGAATGAATTACGGAACATTCCTGACCTATAACGTAGTAGGAGCGATTTTGTGGGTGGTCGGAATTACTCTGGCAGGTTTTTTCTTGGGGAATATCCCGATTATCAAAGATAATTTCTCTAAAGTAGTACTGCTGATTATCTTTCTTTCGATTGTTCCGATTATTTACGAGGTGATAAAAGAGAAGTTTTTCAACAAAGCAAAACCGAAGCAACAATGAAGTTTATAAATCGCTTAGCTTATTATTTGTTAGGACTTATGGTCGGAGTTCTGTTCTTGATATTTTTCTTCAAAGGAAAATACGGAGATCGAGATATGTCGTATTGCTATTTACCAAATTGCAGAGTGCTTAAAGACCTACGAAGCAAACCGTTTCATTATTCTGATGTAGCTTCCGAAAAAATAAAACAAGGAGTGCTCGATACCATTCTGCTCAAAGAAATTTTCCGAAACGGGGATGTCGATTTTTCAAAAAGTAATGTTCCGATGGAAAACGGAAAATATTACCTGATTGAAGGCGAGCTCGAAGGAAAAAGAACCGTTTTTGTCGAAGTTATAAATTATGAAAATAGAGTATTACTCAAAGATATTTTAGAAAATTAGCCAACCGTTTTTTGTAAATATTATTCTGTTCCGAATAAAAACTAAAAAGGAAATCCGACCCAAACTTTTTTTTGTTTTTATAAAATTTTCTTAACCTGCAAGGGTTTAATATAATCCGCAAAACCAAAAGTAAAAAAAAAGGTACGGCAGTATCAATTCCTTTACATCCTCAAGTAAAAGCTATCTTAGAAAAATATAAATGGAATTTACCTCCGAAAATATCTGAACAAAAATTTAACGATACCATAAAAATAATAGCTGAAAAATTAGACTTCAATCAAGAAATGATAGGAGGAATTACTGAAGTTGATAAAAAAACAAAAATCAAAAGAAAAAAATAGGAGTATATAAAAAACATCAACTAATTACTTCTCATATTTGCAGAAGAAGTTTTGCAACAAACCTAATCGGAAAAGTACCTAATCAGGTAATTATGGACGTAGCAGGTTGGAGTAACGAAGCTCAAATGTTTGCATATAATAAGCAAACAAACAGAGAATCGGCAATAAAACTAAAAGAATATTGGGAAAATAAACAAAACTAAAAATTATGATAAACAAAAAACTTATGTTCTTACAACAAGATTCGGAAATCCCTTTGTCAAAAGATAAGTTTCTGTAACCAACTCTATTGCTTTTTGCCAAACTTTTAGTTCTTTAAAATAATTCATACTTTCCTGTTTTTGTATATTGTATTGTTGTATAATGTAAATTGTTTTATTTCAAATCAGATTCAAAAATCAATTTATCTTTTAGTAAAACATGCAATTTGTAATGATTTTTTAGACGTATGTCAAAATTAGAATTCTCCATCTCTCTACATTATACAACAATACATTATACAGTTAATTACGTAGCGGTTTCCCTTTAGTTAACATAAACTGAATTCTTTCCAGTGTTTTCTTTTCTGTACAAAGAGACAAGAAAGCTTCTCTTTCAAGATCCAGTAAATACTGTTCTGATACTAAAGTAGCCTCAGATAAATCGCCTCCTGCCATTACATAAGCCAGTTTGTTAGCAATTTTTTGGTCGTGTTCAGAGATGTATTTACCTGCAACCATTTGGTCTGTACCTACAAGGAACATACCTAAAGCTTGTTTTCCTAATACTTTAATATCTTTACGTTGAATAGGTTGCGTATAACCAGCATCGGCTAATAATAAAGCTTGTTTTTTAGCTTCTGCGATTTGTCTGTCTTTGTTAACTACCACTACGTCTTTTCCTTTTTGAAGGATGTTTGCATCGTAAGCCTCATAAGCAGAAGTTGCCACTTTTGCCATTCCGATAGTTAAGAAATGCTCTTGCAATACGTTTAGTTCCACATCGTTTTTGCGGTATAAATCTGAAGCACGAACTGTCATTTCTTTCGATCCACCACCACCAGGAATTACACCAACTCCGAATTCTACCAATCCGATATAAGTTTCGGCAGCTGCTACAACTTTATCAGCGTGAAGCACAATCTCACATCCACCACCAAGGGTCATTCCGTGAGGAGCAGCCACAACAGGAATTCCTGAATAACGAATTCTCATCATGGTGTTTTGGAACATTTTGATAGCCATATTCAATTCGTCGTATTCTTGTTCTACAGCATACATGAATATCATCGCAATATTAGCTCCAACCGAGAAGTTTGCTGCTTGATTCCCGATAACCAGACCTTTGTAGTCTTTCTCGGCTAAGTCAATCGCTTTATTAATTCCTTGTAGTACACCACTACCGATAGAGTTCATTTTTGATTGAAACTCAAGGTTTAGGATTCCGTCTCCAAGGTCTTGTATTTCAGCTTCTTTGTTTTGCCAAATTGTTTTGGTTTCTCTAATGTTATTCAAGATGATGAATGCGTCTTGCCCCGGAACTTTTTGGTAAGATTTTGAAGCGATGTCATAGAAATAAGTAGCTCCGTCTTTTACGGTATAGAAACTAGTAATTCCCACTGTAAGCATTTCACTTACCCAAGTAGCAGGTTTAAGGTTTTCGGCTTCCATTAAAGCAATGGCTTTTTCTACTCCGATAGTATCCCAGATTTCGAAAGGTCCGTTTTCCCAACCGAATCCGGCTTTCATGGCATCATCGATTTTATAGAATTCGTCTGTGATTTCAGGAACACGATTCGATACGTAAGCGAACATCGCGGTGAAGTTTTTGCGGTAGAATTCACCGGCTTTGTCGGTCCCTTTTACTAAAACTTTAAATCTGTCGATTGGTTTCTCGATGGTTTTAGTAAGCTCCAAAGTTTGGAACGATGCTTTTTGTTGAGGTCTATATTCTAAAGTGTTTAAGTCTAATGCTAGAATGTCTTTATCAACTTTTTTGTAGAAACCTTGTTTGGTTTTGCTTCCTAACCATTTGTTTTCCATCATGTGATTGATGAAGTCAGGAAGTTTAAAGAGTTCGTGTGCTTCGTCTTCAGGACAGTTTTCGTATAATCCGTTGGCTACGTGAACTAAAGTATCAAGACCAACCACGTCAACAGTTCTGAAGGTAGCTGATTTTGGGCGACCAATAACTGGACCGGTAAGTTTATCTACTTCTTCGATAGTAAGTCCCATTTCATTTACTAAATGGAACAAGCTCATAATTCCGAAGATTCCAATACGGTTTCCGATAAATGCGGGAGTATCTTTGGCAATTACAGATGTTTTTCCAAGGAATTTCTCTCCGTATTCGTTCAGGAAATCCAATACTTCTTTTGAAGTTTGAGGACCAGGAATGATTTCAAATAATTTTAAATAACGAGCCGGATTGAAGAAGTGTGTTCCGCAAAAATGTTTCTGGAAATCTTCGCTACGGCCTTCGCTCATAAATTTGATAGGAATACCAGATGTATTTGAAGTAATTAGAGTTCCTGGTTTGCGATATTTTTCGATTTGTTCGTAAACTTGTTGTTTAATATCAAGGCGTTCTACAACTACTTCAATAATCCAATCTACATCTTTGATCTTTTGTAAATCATCGGTTGTGTTTCCTGTTGAAATTCTAGAGGCAAATTTTTGATGATAAATAGGAGATGGACTCGATTTTAAAGCAGCAGCTAAGTTATCGTTTACAATTCGATTTCGTACTGTTTTACTCTCAATCGTTAATCCTTTTTTTAGTTCAGCTTCTGTAGGTTCTTTGGGCATAATGTCCAGAAGTAATACTTCCACTCCGATATTGGCAAAGTGACAAGCAATTCCGGAGCCCATAATTCCAGACCCAATTACAGCAACTTTTTTGATTAGTCTTTTCATTGTTCGTTATGATTAAATTTTTTTCTTTCTTCTATCAATGTGAGTATCGTTTGAGACACTTCTTTAAAAACATTGAGTTTTTCTTGTGAAATATTTTGCTTTACCGTTTCTTCAAATTCTAAAACAGTCTTTCTTGACAGTTCCTTTTTTTCTAATCCTAACTTGGTTAGGTATATAATCACTCCTCTTCCGTCATTCGGATTTTTTTTTCGGACAATCAGTCCTTTTTCTTCCATTGATTTTAGTGTCCGAGTAAGGCTGGTTGGCTCCATTCCCATTTTTGGAGCAAGGGCTGTCGAAGGTGTTCCGTCTTTGTCAATATTCAATAAAGCAAATCCTAAAGCCATTGTAGCTCCGTATTTTGAGGCTTCTTCGTTATACATTCTGGCTACTGCCTGCCAGGTTCTACGAAGTATATGGTCAGTAGTTTTTTCTTTCATAATTCTAAAATGCTCATAATGGTTTTTTTGACATTCTTCAAATATACTAAAAAATACTATGCTTGCATATTATGTTTTTGTTAATTAATTTTTTGTTTTTATACTTGATAATTTTTTTAAAAGAAACAGAATAGATGTTTTTTAAACACAAAAAACTATTAATCAGCATGTTGTGTCGAATTGTGTTATTCTGTTTAGAAAAGATATTTTTTTAAAAGATAAAATCTCATTATTAACTTATAAATATATATTTAAATCAACAAAAAACACTATCTTAGTCGGTTTAAATACTGATGATTCTAAATGCTACATTTTAAAGGTTTACACATAACATTAAATCTTTGTGCCACGACTACAAAAGAGATTAGACTATTATTTATTAAAAGTGATAAATTCAGGCTTAAAATTATCAAAATTTTTGTAAATCAAGTGTTTAGAAAGAGCAACCTGATTAAGTATTCTAAAAATATCCATGTGAATAGTTTAGGCAGAGAAGAATGTTCAACAGCGTTTGCTAAAGTTTTTTATTGATGAAAATTACCATTTTAGGATGTTATGCTGCTACTCCCAGAGCGTTCAATAACCCGACTTCACAGGTTTTGGAAATGCGAAATCGCTCTTTCCTGATTGATTGCGGAGAAGGTACTCAGGTTCAGCTTCGGAAAAAGAAGATTAAGTTTTCTAAGATCAATCATGTTTTTATATCACACTTGCATGGAGATCATAGCTTTGGGCTTATCGGAGTGATTACCACTTTTGCACTGCTCGGCAGAGAAACCGATTTGCACATATATGGTCCGAAAGGCATAAAAGAACTAGTTCTGACACAACTTCGGTTGTCGGGTTCTTTTACAACATACAAATTGTATTTTCATGAGTTAGATTCTGACAAAAGTCAGATTATTTTTGAAGATAAAAAACTGATTATTAAGACTATACCTTTAAAACACAGGGTTTACACTAACGGTTATTTGTTCGAGGAAAAGCCAAAAGAGCGAAAGCTCAACAAAGAAAAAGCTGAACAACTCGGAATTGATAAATGTTATTACCAAAACATCAAAAACGGTAAAGATATCCTCTTGGATAGCGGACAACTCATTCCGAATGTAGAACTTACAACCGACCCCGAGCCCCCGAAGAGTTATGCTTTTTGTTCTGATACAATTTACAACGAAGATATTGTGTCGATTATCAGAGGTGTAGATGTGTTGTATCACGAGAGTACATTTTTAGAAAAAGATGCCCAATATACCCAAAGAACCATGCATTGTACAGCTAAACAAGCCGCTACAATAGCTTTAAAAGCAAATGCAAAAAATCTAATTTTAGGACACTATTCGACAAGATACGGAGATATAGAGGCTTTTAAAAAGGAGGCTCAAGAGATTTTTCATGAAGTACATTTGGCAGATGACGGAAAAGAATTTGAGTTTTAACCAATGTGTAACCGATGATAGTATTAACAATTACACAATTCAACAATAAATGAATTATCAAAAAATTTTTTCAGACTATATTGAAAGTCAAAAAATAGGGCGAGATCCTGAGAGTTTATATAAACCTATTGAATATATATTATCGTTAGGAGGAAAGCGAATTCGACCTATACTAACGCTTATGGCGTGTGATATTTTTGGAAAAGATGTTAAAAAAGCCTTGCCTGCTGCCGCTGCTGTTGAGGTTTTTCATAACTTTTCGCTTATTCACGATGATATCATGGACAAAGCTCCACTTCGTAGAGGTAACCCGACGGTTCACGAAAAGTGGAATATCAATACAGGAATCCTCTCAGGCGATGCGATGCTTATTTTGGCATATCGCTATTTTGAGCAATACGAGCCTAAGATTTTTAAAGAGCTGGCAAAACTGTTCAGCAAAACGGCTCTCGAGGTTTGCGAAGGACAACAATGGGATATAGATTTTGAAGACCGTGACGATGTTACGATTGACCAATATCTGAAAATGATTGAATACAAAACGGCTGTTTTGGTCGGAGCTGCCTTTCGAATGGGGGCCATTGTAGCCGAAACTTCAGAAAAAAATAAACAAGACGTGTATGATTTCGGGCTGAATTTAGGAATTGCATTCCAGATTCAGGACGATTATCTGGATACTTTCGGAAATTCTGAAACTTTCGGAAAACAAATAGGAGGAGATATTATCGAGAACAAAAAAACATACTTATATCTTAAAGCTATCTCAGACGGAAATCAGGAAGAAAAAGAACAACTGTTACACTTATATTCGATAACTCCGAAAGAAAATCACGATAAAATTGAGTCGGTAAAATCGATATTCGTAAACTCAGGTTCTGACCAAAAAACCAAAAAAGCCATCGAAGAATATACAAAAAAAGCATTCGAGATACTCGAAAGAATGGACATTCCGAAAGGCAAAAAGCAGCAGCTGCAAACCTTTGGAGAAAAATTAATGAACAGGATTGTTTAGAGAAAAAATGAACTTTGAAATTCCCCAAAATACAGACTTGCTTTTGTCCAAAGCTCAAAAGGAATCACTTTATTTCAAACTCATAGAGCAATTGGAAAAAGATTTTACATTAGCTAATCAAATCATCGAATTAAAAAATGACAGCTCCCCTTTTGAATTAAAAATAGAACTCCAAAGCCGTGTTTATAATTTGATTCAACATAAATTCACAGAATACCTGAACCTGCTTTACATTATTGATGTTCCTGAAAAAGAAATCAAAGCACTTACTTCGGTTGATTTATCAGAATTATCTGAACAGATTTCGTTCTTGATTTTAAAAAGAGAATGGCAAAAGGTTTGGTTTCGGAATAGGTTGTAAGCCTTCGGTTTACCAAGTTCAGAGTGATGAAATTCAAATGCAGATTTCTATAACCAACGCTTTCAATTTCTTGGTAGGGAATATTTTTCAATTTTTTTTGCTAGAGGTGTTGCAGTTGTAAAAAATAGTTGTATTTTTGCACTCGCTTAACTAAGAAACGAAGGTCCGTTCGTCTAGGGGTTAGGACGCCAGGTTTTCATCCTGGTAACAGGGGTTCGATTCCCCTACGGACTACAAGGCTTGGCCCGTTCGTCTATCGGTTAGGACGCCAGGTTTTCATCCTGGTAAGAAGGGTTCGATTCCCTTACGGGCTACAAAAAATATTTTTTAAAGAAAATTCAACAAAAAGAAATGGCAAATCACAAGTCAGCTTTAAAAAGAATCCGAAGCAACGAAAAAAAGAGAGTGCTAAACAAGTATCAGCACAAAACTACACGTAACGCTATTAAAGCATTGCGTTTGGCTACTGACAAAGCGGAAGCAACAGAAAAACTTTCACTTGTTATCTCTATGATCGACAAACTTGCTAAAAAGAACGTGATTCACGATAACAAAGCAGCAAATCTAAAATCAAAACTTACAAGACACGTAGCTGCTCTTTAATTTTTGATAACTATCTCTGAATTAACCTCTGACGAAAATCGTGAATGTTAGTTTGGGCTTTAAATTCTATAAAAATATAGACAATGTCAAATTTAGTAAAATTCGTACAAGACGAGTTCGTAGCAAAAAAAGATTTCCCTGAATTTGCAGCAGGAGATACTATTACTGTTTATTACGAAATCAAAGAGGGAGAAAAAACCAGAACGCAGTTCTTTAAAGGTGTGGTTATCCAAAAAAGAGGAAGCGGAGCAACCGAAACATTTACAATTCGTAAAATGTCAGGTTCAATAGGTGTTGAGCGTATTTTCCCTGTCAATTTACCGGCTCTCCAAAAAATCGAAGTAAACCAAAGAGGTAAAGTCCGTAGAGCGAGAATCTTCTACTTTAGAGATCTTACCGGTAAAAAAGCAAAAATCAAAGAAAGAAGAAGAAGATAATATTTGTCTTCAGGCACATAAAGAAAGTCGTTTCGAATTTAATTTGAAACGACTTTCTTGTTTTTTGTTAGACCATAATATTTACTTATCAGATAAAGTTTTCAAACTTTCGAGAAATTGAAAATAAAGCAGAGATAAGAAGTTTTTCAAAATCAAAAAAGCCCTCCAATATTCTGAAACAAGTTCAGAACAAATGGAAAGCTTTTCATCGGTCTAACTACTAAACCACCCGATTTCTCGGGCAAAACAACACAACTAATCTTAAATGTTTTTCGCAAAAAAAAGGTTTCGTTTCCGAAAACCTTTTTTGATTTGCTGAATTTTGCGGTCTGGACGGGACTCGAACCCGCGACCCCATGCGTGACAGGCATGTATTCTAACCAACTGAACTACCAAACCTTCTGCTTAATTGCGAGTGCAAAGATAGGATTAAATTTTATACCTGCAAATATTTGTTAGAAAAAAATGAATTTTGTTTTGATTTTTTGTTTTGTGGCGAATAATGTAACTTGCAACCTCTAATTTTTAGACCCTTGATTTCAGATTAAATTCATGTTTTTCGTAGAAGTTATTTTGCCTTTGGCTTTAGATAAAACCTTTACTTACCAAATAAGTGAAGCGGAATTTCATTTCATCAAACCTGGAATGCGAATTGCCGTTCCGTTTGGGAAAACAAAAATTTATACAGCTTTGGCTCTCGAGGTCCATCAGAACAGACCACTCCATTACCAAGCCAAAGAAATCCACGAAATCATTGATGAAAAACCAATCGTCAATCTATATCAATTAAAACATTGGTTTTGGATTACTGACTATTATATGTGCAGTATCGGAGAGGTGTATAAAAGTGCCATTCCGTCTGCTTTACTACTCGAAAGCGAAACTATTATCCTGAAAAATAAAGAAACCGAAGTGCTGAAAAGCGAGCTATCGGATGATGAGTTTTTGGTATATGAAGCTCTGGAAAAACAGAATTCTCTAAAGGTTCAAGATATTATTGCCATTCTGAACAAAAAAACAGTTTTGCCTGTTTTACAAAAGTTGTTGGCTAAAGAAGTTATTTATTTACAGGAAGAAGTCAAAGAGAATTACAAGCCTAAACTCATTCGGTTTGTTCGTTTACACCAAAAATACGACAACGAAAACGGACTCAAAGAGCTTTTGGAAACCTTGAAAAACGCTCACAAACAACGAGAAGTTGTACTGAAATACTTTCAACTTAAAGCTTCGACCAAAAAACCGATTTCGGTCAAACAACTATCAGAAAGTGCTGAGACATCTGCTTCGATTATCAAAAGTTTGATAGATAAAGAAATCTTTGAGGAATATCTTCTTCAAACCGATAGAACCGACTTTTTAGACGAAAACCTACAAACCGAAATTGTTCTTAGCGAAGCCCAAAACAAAGCTTTGGAAGACATCAAACAAAGTTTTGAAACTAAGAATACGACCTTATTGTTTGGAGTCACTTCATCCGGAAAAACGGAGGTTTACATCGAGCTTATCAAAGAATATTTGCAAAAAGGAAGACAGGTTTTATATCTTTTGCCTGAAATTGCACTCACGACTCAATTGGTTTCGAGACTTCGCAAACACTTTGGTAATGAAGTAGCGGTTTATCATTCTAAATACAACCAAAATGAGCGAATCGAGGTTTGGAATCAGGTACTCAATCAGTCTGACAAAGCAAAAATTGTGATTGGAGCAAGATCGGCTTTGTTCCTTCCGTTTCAGGATTTAGGGCTTATTTTGGTAGATGAAGAACACGAGCAAACCTTCAAGCAACAAGACCCATCTCCACGATATCACGCTCGAGATACAGCCATCGTACTGGCTGAATTACACAAAGCAAAAGTGCTCTTAGGAAGTGCTACACCAAGCATTGAAACTTTTTTTAATACAGAAAATAAGAAATTTGGTCTGGTTGAGCTCACGCAACGTTTCGGAAAAACAGAACTTCCGAAAATTGAAATTGTCGATTTAAAAGACAAACACTTCCGTAAAAAAATGACCGGGCATTTTAGCGATACACTTTTGGAGGAAATCACCACAGTTTTAGAAAACGGAGAGCAAGTGATTCTTTTTCAGAACCGAAGAGGATTTGCTCCTGTTCTGGAATGCTTGACTTGTGGTCATATTCCGCAATGTCCGAATTGTGATGTGAGTTTGACCTATCACAAACTAAAAAATCAGATTCGTTGTCATTATTGTGGTTATGCCATTGCAAAACCAACGCATTGTCACGCTTGTCAGAGTGTAGAACTCACCACCAAAGGCTTCGGAACGGAACAAGTTCAGTTGGAATTAGAAGATCTTTTTTCAGACAAGAAAGTCATCCGAATGGATAGAGATACCACAGGCGGAAAATTCGGTTACGAAAAAATTATTGATAGTTTCAAAACCAGAGAATCTGATATTTTGGTTGGGACACAAATGTTGGCCAAAGGTTTGGATTTTGATAATGTGGGGTTGGTAGGAATTCTCAATGCAGACAATATGCTTTACCATCCGGATTTTCGAGCTTTTGAACGAAGTTTTCAACTGATGACTCAAGTTTCCGGGAGGGCAGGAAGAAGCGAAAAGCAAGGAAAAGTCATCATTCAGACCTATAGCCCTAATCACCCGATAATTCAGAAAGTCATCAAGAATGATTATGTTTTGATGTATAAACAAGAGCTTACGGAAAGACAAGTTTTTGAGTACCCACCTTATTTTCGTTTGATAAAACTCACGCTGAAACACAGAGATTTTGAAAAGTTGAGAGATGGCTCGATGTGGTTGTATCAAAGTTTGAAAAACACATTGGGACTTCCGGTTTTGGGTCCGGAAGAACCACCTGTGAGCCGAATCAGGAATGAATACATCAGAACCATTCTGATAAAAATTCCGACTAACAAAAACTTGAAAGCCGTAAAATCAGTTATTACAAAAAATCTGAATTCCTTTGATGCAATCGCTCCGTACAGAAGCATTAGAGTAGGAGTAAATGTGGATTTTTATTGATGATACTTCATGATTATATTTTTCAATAATATACTATTTTTCTTTCAGTAATTTGTTTTGGAATATTATCTTCAAACCATATTTTTTCAATCCAATTATTTTTTTTGTCGTACTTGTACAAATAACTTTTACTATGTGTTCCAAATAAAAGACTTTCATTATATTCGGCTGTTAAATTTCCTTTTTCGTCATATTCATATGTGTGTTTGCTTACTAATTCTCCATCAGAATTATAAATACTCCATTCAATTTTATTACCTTTTTTATCGTATTTGGAAGTGGTTTTGCTTACTAATTCTCCATCAGGATTATACTTGCTTTCTTCAATTTTATTTCCTTTTTCATCGTATTTGGAAGTATATTTCAAATCTAATTCTCCATCAGAATCATACCGGCTTTCTTCAATTTCATTTCCTTTCTCATCGTATTTGTAAGTATGTTTCCACTTTAATTCTCCATAAGAATTATACCGACTCTGTTCAATTAGATTTCCTTTTTCATCATATTTGCAAGGATATTTACTCTTTAATTTTCCATCAGAATTATACCAACTCCATTCAATTTGATTTCCTTTTTCATCGTATTTATAAGACTCTTTATATTCTAATCCTTTGGGATTATAAACACTTTGGCTAATTCTTTTCCCTTTCTCATCATAATTGAAAGTACGTCTCTTTAACGTATTTCCATTACTGTCATAATCTCTATTTTCTGTTTCATTCCCTATTTCATTATACACTATATGTTTTATGCTTGAAATTATATCAAGATTATCATCAGAAAAATAAAACTTATTGATGTAAACATTTCCTTTGGTTACCTCTCCAAACTTTTCTACAGCTTTATAAGGTGTTTCTTTTGTAGATTTTACTTTACCTTTTAAATTTGCTTTAGTGAGGTCGTTTTCTGTTTTTTCAGATTTACAGCCTACAAAAAAGAGGATTAAAAATAACCCTACGATGATTGTTTTAAATTGCGTTTTCATTTTGTTTTTTATTTTGATATTTTATGATTTTAGTTATTCTTTCTGTACAATCTTTTTCTGTTCTTAATGACAATATGTATAGAAATATACCTGATAAAATTAAGATTGCAGAAACTAACAACTCTAATGTGTAAATGTTTATAACTGAAATAAAAAAATGAATTATACCTACTAATACAAAAGCTCCTGCCAAATTCCACCTCATTAAATATAATTGTGTATGTCTTTCAACAAACTGTTCGTGAAGTTCGTTTTCTTCTTTAAATACAGGTATTTCATTTTTACATTTAACTTCAAAATTTTTATCAAAAAAAGTCTGTTTTAAATATTTTTCTATACCTGTGCATTCTATAAATAAGTACATAAATGAAAATATTATATTTCCAATTATATAGGCTATAACAATAAAACCTACTACCCAATAAGATATGGTTTGAGTATATTTAAAGAAACTTAATTCATTAAAGTTGTAATCAAGATATATAAGGTAAAGTATTACAACAAAACCCGCTAAAAAATAAACAAGTAAATCTCTTGCTAAATGCTTAAAAACCTTTACTAAATTAGACATATTTTAGTTAATCAAATAATTCTTCAATTATGCTCGGAAAGTCTATCTTCTCTATTATTTCTCTCTTCATTATTCCAAAACCTGTTTCCAAAGGAGGAAGGAAATCAGGAGTTTATTTTTAATTTTAATTCATTTATTCTGCTCTGACTTTAGCAAATGTATAAAATTTTAGAATTGTATTAACAAAAATTGTTTTTCTTTATTATCCAAATAAACACACCCCCAACCCCTCTCAAGAGGGGAGCTTGTTCTGTTTTCAAAACAAACTTTCTGCATTTAAAACAAGTTTTTCATATTAAACACTTTTTTATTTTCTCTAAATATCAATCAAAAGACAAAACCATATTTAAAGACTTCTCGAACTCCCCTCTTGAGAGGGGTTGGGGGTGTGTCCTTCAAAACAAGTTATCTACATAAAAACAAGTTTCTCATATTAAACACTTTTTTATTTTCTCTAAATATCAATCAAAAGACAAATCTTAATTTAAGGACTTCCCGGACTCCCCTCTTGAGAGGGGTTGGGGGTGTGTTCTTCTTGTTTCTCAAATTCCGTAATATAATTCTCAATAGCCAACATCACACTAAACATTTCTTTCAGAACTTCGTTATCCGTAAATCGTAAAACATAAACCCCTAACTCGTTTAATCTTTGGGTTTTTCTGACATCTTTATCATAAACTTCCTCAAACTGATGCGAATATCCATCAACTTCAATGGCTAACATCAATTCGTGACAGAAAAAATCAACAATATAATTGTCAATCGGTTTTTGTCTGTGAAAATCATATCCGTACATCTGTTTTCGTTTGAGCTTTTGCCACAAAATGATTTCAGCTTTCGTGCTGTTGTTTCTTAATTGTCTTGCAAACTCTTTCAAATTAGGATTATAGGGTATGATTTTTCTTCTTTTCATCGCTCCTTAAATGATTCTTTCAAAGATAACAAAATCTTATTTCTCAATTCTAACAGAATTCTAATTTTCTTTGATGCTATTTCGCAATACAGAAGTATTAAGGTTGGGGTTAATGTTGATTTTTATTGATGCTAAGACCTCACAGGTTTGGAGGCTATGAAAACTTGAATTTCTTTAAGGTGGTGTAAAAGTAGGATAGATTTTTTAAAATAGATTTTTATCGGTTGGTGTGTAATTGGGTAATTTTGTGTAGTTTTGTCAGGATAGATAAACAAAAACAAACACTATGTACAATTTTATTAAAGAAGCTCATTCGGGCTGGGCTTATTTGGTTCTGATTTTATTGTTGGTAGCAGTACTTAATGCTATAATCGGGTTTTCTTCTAACAAAGCCTTTACTGCAAAAGACCGAAAAATATCTCTTTTCGGACTGATAGCTACACATATACAGCTTTTGCTGGCTATGTTTTTGTACTTCCTTTCTCCGTATTACAACACGATGAAGGAAGTTGGAATGGGAGAGGTAATGAAAAATTCAGATTTAAGATTATACCTTATTGAGCACCCACTTATTAATCTGATTGCGATTGTTTTGATAACTGTAGGTTGGTCTAAACACAAATCAGCAACTACCGACAAATCAAAATTCAAATCAATTTGGTTAATGTATTTGATTGGTTTAGTGCTTATTTTGAGCAGAATCCCTTGGAATGTGTGGTTTGCTTAAAAATTTTATGTAACTAACCAACCTGCAATGCATTATTGATTAGCACAGATGCACAGATTTTTATGTAGTATATTGTATCAGGCTTCAAGTTCGGTTAAACTTGAAGCCTGCTGCAAATTAATCTCTAATTAGCGGTAGTGTCGAACACCTCAAAAGTCCTTCTTGTTTGGCAATTTCGGCATACGGAATTTCTTCAACGGTAAACCCGTTTTCACGCAACCAATTGTTCAATCGGGTGAAATTCTTTTCCGAAACTACCACATCGGGAGCAATCGAAAAAATATTAGAATTCATATTATACATTTCGTCTCGAGTGATGTGGAACAGATTTTCTTTTCCAAATAAATCCACCAAATACATATAGTCTGCCTCTTCTCTGAATCCGGATTTGTAGATAATTCCTTTGTTGTGTCCCACAGGTTGAAAACAACAATCTAAATGCAGTGCATTATCTCGAGGTTCGATTTTTGATTTTACCAAATCAAATTCTTTTACCGTTTTATTCGGAAAAAGTTCTTTGATAAATTCCACACCTTGCATATTGGTTCGGGCTGTGATGTAGTTTGCGTAATCACTTCCTTTATATGTTCCGATAAAAATATGTTCGTTATGTAGCATTACGTCTCCTCCTTCGATGTGAACTTCTTTGGGAGGACGAATCACTTTTTCGGGATTCATCTGCTCAATTACGTAATTAATGGCATCAAGCTCTCTGTTTCTGTCTTCCAGAATATTGGCTTTAATGAAAATATCGTCAATTACAAAACCGATGTCTCTTGAAAAAATCTGATTGTAGTTTTCGATAATTTCCGGACGATAAACCTGAACGGCGTATTTTTTTAAAACTTCGTTAAAGGCTTCCATTTCTTTGACCATATCCTTCTCTATAGGATAAGTTCCTGCCAAAATATGTTCTAAGGATTTCGGATCGTAAGCCTCATCGGCTGTTGGAGTAGGACCGTTACTTTGGGCCGTTCCTAACACAACAGCACGAAGTCTTGAAGTTTCGTTTTTTACGTTTAGTTGAAGCATAAAAAGGTTATTTTGTCTTTCGGACAAAAATAGTGAATTGTTTCCCGAAAGGCAACTTTTTCTTACAGCCTGAAATTTTGTTGATTTTTGTGTTTAATCAGAACAGAAAAACAATCTGAATTTTATATCAAATTGTTGTTTCTGGCTTTTTGTACAGCTTCTATTTTGTTGTGAACCTGTAATTTGGCATAAATGTTTTCGATGTGTTTTCGTACAGTACTCGGAGAAATAATCAGATTGTTGGCTATGCAAATATAGTTAAGCCCTTTGCTTAGCTGTTCTAATACTTCGATTTCCCGACCCGAAAGTTTGATTTCTTCTTTTTCTTCTTCGCTGGCAACTTCAATTGGGTTACGAAGCAGTTTCAGAGCTTTTAGTGCTATAGAAGGTGTCATAGCAGCTCCTCCGCTCAAGGTTTCTATAATTCCCTGATACAAACCTTCCGGATTAACTTCTTTGAGGAAATATCCGTCTGCTCCGGCTTTTATGGCTTTAAAAATGTTTTCATCATTGTCAAAAACCGTAAGCATAATAATCTTGATGTGAGGAAATTTCTGATTTACCTTTTCTGTGGCTTCTATTCCGTTCATAATCGGCATCTCGATGTCCATCAAAATCAAATCAATATTGGCATTTTGTTCTAACTTATCGAGAAGTTCCTTTCCGTTAAGTACCGAAAATCTTACGTTGATATTCTTAAAAAAAGAAAGTTTTTCTACAATAGCTTTCTGCAAGAAAACATTGTCATCTACTACCGCTACTTTTATGATTGATTGCATCTCGAAAATGATTTATCCAAAATTAAGCCTATTATCCGGAATTTAACATAGGGCATTTGCCGTATTTATAATTCTATGGTTATAGTGCTTCCGATATCTTCAGTAGAGCTGAAACTTATTTTTCCACCGATTTCTTCAATTCTTTTTCGCATGTTAGCAAGACCGTTACCAGAGTTGTTTTCGTTAACCGAAAAACCTTTTCCGTCATCGGTAATTGAAATCAAAAATTGTTCATTACTGCTATCTGAAGGACAAATATCTACTTTTATGGTGTTTGCTTTGGAGTGCTTCACAGCATTATTTACCGCTTCTTGAATCACCCGGTAGAGGTTGATTCCCTCAAGCGAAGTAAAGTTGTGTTTACTGTTTCTAAGATTGTTGTCAATAGAGAAATCAAAAGTAATGGTATCCACCGAAAGAGCTGCATTGTTCATAAAATCAGCAAGTCGCTCCTGCAAATCTTCAAAAGCAATCTCTCCTTTATTCATTGCCCATATCGTATCGCGAAGCTCAATAATGATTTGTTTGGTAAACCTACTGATGTTGTCTATTTTTTCGTTTACTTCTGTATTTTTTTCTTTAAAATAATATTTGATGTTTTCTAATGAAGAAGTAATAAAAGTAAGTTGCGAACCTATGTTGTCGTGAAGTTCACGGGATATTTTCAACCGTTGTTGATGCAGTTGGTTTTGGGTTTCTATTTTGGCATAAGCATCTTTGAGTTGATTTTCTTTTTCTAATCGTTTTGCTTTTTGTTTTTGTCTATAAAAGAATATATATCCGAGCAGAATTGAAGCCAGTAGCAGAAAGCCAGCCAATATAATCTGAGAATTTTTGTTTTCTATTTTGAGCTTGCTTTCGGCAATAACAGCACGTTGTTCCAGAATGCGAGTTTCTTTTTCTTTGGTTTCGTAGCGGGTTTCGAGTTCTACCATTTTCTCAAAATTTTCCTGATTCAGAATAGAATCTCGAAGAACAGCCGCTTCTTGGAAATTATCATAAGCGGTTTTATAATCTGATTTGGCATATTGTATTTTTGAGAGTTGCTCCAAAATTCTGATGATTTCCTTTTTGGTCTGATTGCTTTTTGCCTGTTCCAAAGCCTTTTTTCCGTAGGTTTCGGCTATATCGAGTTTTCCTGTTTCAGTATATAGATCGGCAAAATGATTATACAAAAATGCCTTTCCGAAGTTGTCGTTTATCTGTTCGGCTATTTCTAATCCTTTTTGAGCATAATGCCCTGATTTTTGATATTGTTTGAGATCTAAATGCGTACTTGCCAAATTACAGTAAGCCTGTACTAATCCTCTTACGTCGTTTATTAGCTCTTTAATCTCGACTGCTTTTTCGTACATTTCGATAGCTTTGTCATGCTCTCCCAAGTGTTCGTAATAGATGATTCCCTGATTCATTAATGTGGCACTTTTTCCTTGGATATCACCAATACTGTCATAATAAGCAAAGGACATTTTCATACGCTCAAGAGCTTCTTTATAGCGTTTTTGCTCTTTATTGATAAGCCCTAAATTACTATAAGAAACAGCCAAAAGCTGATTGTCTTTTTCTTTTCTGCAACGCTCAAGAATGTTTACAATTACTTCGTTGGCTTTCTGATAATCACCGTAAAAGTAATACACCATTCCCTGATTGTTTACTGCATTTCCGAAAGTAGAAAAGTCTCCGACCGAATCAGCTATTTTGATACATTTATCAAAGACAACAACGGCCGAATCGTATTCGGAAAGAAACCTATGCAACAACCCTAAGGCATTGAGACTTTTGGCTTTTTGCTTCGGATTTTTTTCGATTTCCGCAAAGTGAATACTTTCTTTGGCATACTGCTTTGCCTTTACCGGATTGCTGTAAAAAACATCACGGATATTGAGGTATTTTTTATATGCTTTTGAAGAGTCTGCTGCGGTATTTTTTTTATCCTGTGCTGAAACTCCAAAACAGTACAGTAGTATTATAAAAATATAAAAATTGACTCTCATAGAAAAAGGTTTACTGACAGCAAATTTATTAAAATTTTGTTAAATCAAAAAAACTAAACAGTGCGAATTGATTTCAGGTGCTTGTTATTTTTTGTTGAAATAGAGTGTGGTAAGGGAATTAGAGCATCTAAAATATCTAAAAAATAAATTCAGGCAGTATAAAGTGCATTTAAAAAATCATTCGTGAGGGTATGTGAAATCTGTGGGAAATTCCTAATTTTAAACCTTAAACCTTAAACCTTAAAACCTTGAACCTTAAACAAAAAATCATTGGAGTAATGTCCGGTACTTCGTTGGACGGAGTGGATTTGGCTGAGATTATATTTTCGGAAGAAAACAATAAAATTTCATTTGAAATAAGAAAAACCCAAACTGTTCCGTACTCAAAAGAATGGATCTTTAAACTCAAAAACGGAATAAACTATTCTGAAAAAGAGCTAAAAGTTCTTAATTCGGAATATACAGTTCTTTTAGGAAATATCATTCAAACATTTATTTCGGAAAATAAGATTGAGAATATTGATGTAGTTTCTTCGCACGGACATACGATTTTGCATCAACCACAAAACGATTTTACTCTACAGATAGGGAACCTTCCCGAAATAACTCAAATTGTAAATCAAAAAGTAGTTTGTGATTTTCGAGTTCAGGACGTTGAATTAGGAGGGCAAGGAGCTCCACTTGTCCCCATTGGAGACAGGCTTTTATTTTCGGAATATGATTATTGCCTGAATCTCGGAGGTTTTTCTAATATTTCGTTTGAAGAAAAAGGAAAAAGAATAGCCTATGATATTTCGCCTGTCAATACGGTTTTAAACTTTTATGCCAACAAATTAGGATTCGAATACGACAATAAGGGAGAACTATCTAAAGGCGGAACATTCCATAAAACACTTTTTGATAGACTTAATTCGTTGGAGTTTTACCGGAAAAAATACCCGAAATCCTTAGGCTTTGAATTTGTAAGAGATGTCATTTTTCCGATAACCGAAAATTACGAAACCCAAGAAGTACTGCGAACTTTTACGGAACATATCGCTTTTCAGATAAGCGGAAATATCCGACAGAAAAAATCAAAATTACTCATAACCGGAGGAGGAGCTTATAACCATTTTCTGATTGACAGAATCCGATATTATTTGCCTGGTACCGAAATTGTTATTCCCAATAAAAAGATTGTTGAATACAAAGAAGCATTAATTTTTGCCCTGCTCGGCTACCTGAAACTACAGGACAGAATCAATGTTTTGTCAAGCGTTACGGGAGCTTTGCGAAATCACAGTTCGGGAAAGGTGTTTATTTTTTAAATATTTTTTAACGGTAAGATGATTTATACAAAAAAAATGTTACTTTTGGAGCTATAAAATAAACAAACAAAAGGTCTAACTAATTTAATATTAACTATGAAAAGATTTTT